>DXFX01000059.1 GCA_019114245.1 Candidatus Borkfalkia faecipullorum
TGAAAATTAACGAAAAAGCAGCCCTAAAATATTATCTTTACTTCACTTTTCATAAATACTCGTTTTTTTGTCTTGCAGCCTTTTCGTCTGCAATCATGCTCTATGTGACGGGTCTTGAACTGACAACTTTGACGAATCTACTATTTATTATAATTCCCCAAGGCTATTTACCTTGTGCTAAACTATTTATGTTATTCGATGTTTCTGACGTTGAATTTCCTCCGATTGTATTTTTTTCGTTGACTGGCAGGTCATACGTTTATTTTAATACAATCGGAGTCTTTTTTCAACTCATCGGTAAACCTTTTTCCAACCACGCGACTATCGCGTGGTTTTTCTTTATATCAAAAAGACGGAACTTGTAAAAAGTTCCGTCCGAAAATATCATTTTTTTGCTTACAAGTGAAAAATCATCACTTTTTGGACCAGAAAAACGAAATCGTTCCGCTTCCGCTTTCAGGCACGCGCCTGTCCTGTCTCACGGCAGGCCCGCAGGAATTGGTTCCCAGTCCGCCCATGTACAGGTCAGCGCAGAAGAACGTTCCCTCCGCGTTTTCGGGCAATTCGTCGTCGTGCGCCGTGGCCGTGAGCGTTTCCTGAGAATACGGCAATGCAGAGAAAGAACGCATCCCCTCCGCGCGAACGATCAGGTCGCCGTCGGTCACTTCCGCATAATCCGCGCCCCAGTGGCTGCCGCATTCCTGCGGACGGACATAATGCACATATTCGTCGCACACGGAGGAAGTATATTCCCCTTTCGCACAATAGGTATAGAGGTCGTTGTAACTCTCTCCCGGCCCGTAGGCGCAATAACGCAGGCGGGTAAATTCCGCAGGAAGAGAGAGACGGAACCCGATGCGCGGCAGGGAGAGGAAATATCCCTTCGCTGTAAGGTATTCTATCCTGATACGGACACCCTCTTCGGAAAATTCATAGCGAAGGCGAAGCGTCAGCCACGGCCTCCAGCTGCTGTAATCTCCCATACGGATCCCGACCGTGACGGAATTACCCTTGATCTTGTAATCGGTCATATCGCAGACGGCGCGGTTCAGTCCTGCGCTATACCAGTCCGCCTTTTCGTTCATGTCGTTGTCGATGGGCGCGCGCCATACATTCGGCCGGATCGCTCCCAGTTCCTTCCCGAAAGCTTTCACGGAAGTAAGGATTCCGCTCGTCTTATCCAGCGTATATACGGATTCTCCCGCCGTCACGCGGATATACCTGTCTCCGTCCTCGATCTCTGTCTTTATGCGGCGGAAAGACAGCTTTTCAAATTTTACGGAATAGAAATTTTCCCAGGCAACAGGCTCGCCGCCCTTGTCCGTAAAGATCTCGACGCGCATATTTTCCGTATCCTGCAAGACTTCATCGCAGACAATCTTATTGCGGGGCGGAATTTCGATGGCGCATTCCTGCACTTTGCCCGTCGCGGGCCAGGTGATCCTCAGCGTTCCGCGCAGAGAGATAAAATAATACTTGTTGAAAATGTGCAGACGGTTTGCGGACAGCGAAATGACGGCGGGCTGATACACCTTTTTCATCTCGTATGTCCCCGGCTTGGGAGAACAATCGGGGAAGACGATCCCGTCCACACAGAAATTGCCGTCGTGAACTTTTTCGCCGAAATCTCCGCCGTAACGGTATCCGCGCGTCTTGTATCTGACGCCGTGATCGAACCATTCCCAGATAAAGCCACCCATAAAGCGGTCGTTGGATTCGATGACTTTCCAGTAATCTTCCAGTCCGCCGGGGCCGTTGCCCATTGCGTGCGCATACTCGCACAGGACAAGCGGGCGCGTTTCTCTCGGATCGGTAAGATACTCGTCCGTCATCCAGGAAGGCTGCGGGTACATGCGGCTGATCATGTCCAGAGGCACGGTATAAAACTCCCCGTTCATGTAATGGAATCTGTCCATTTCCCAGAATCCCTCATAATGGACAGGGCGGCTGTCCAGCTTTTTCACCGTTTCGCTTGCCGCAATAAAATTCGCACCCCAGCCCGCTTCATTGCCCAAAGACCAGATGAGAACGCAGGGATGATTTTTATTCCATTCGACGTTTACAATTGAGCGCTCGCAGACCTGATCGCGGAACGTGGGATCTTCCGCCATCAGCGCCAGCCTCTGCTGATACGTTCCCTCTTTCCCCGAACGGTGCGAACCGTGGCTCTCCACGTCGCTTTCGCTCATGACATACAGCCCGAGCTCGTCGCACATTCTATAAAGCAACGGCGAAGAAGGATAATGCGAAGTGCGCACGGCATTGACATTGAATTTTTTCATCTGCGTCAGGGAAAGGAGCATATCTTCTTCCGTGACCGCGGCGCCGCGATCGGGGTGGAAGTCGTGACGGTTCACGCCGCGCAGCTTAATGGGTTTCCCGTTGACGAGAAAGATCCCGTTTTTCACGCAGACCGTGCGGATCCCGACGCGCTCAAAGATCTTCTCTTCCATGCAGACGATGTCCATATCGTACAGATACGGGTCCTCCGCACTCCAAAGCCTGGGCTCGCGCACGATAAAAGATGCGCTCCTGCCGCCTTCCACGGGCAATTCCGTGTCTTCAAAGCGCACCAAAGCGCTGACTTTGCCCTTGTTTTCAAAGGTCACGACGGCGTGATCCTTTTCGAGAGACGTGGTGATCTTATAGTCCGTCATGTGATACTGGGGACGGAACAGCAGATACACGTCGCGGAAAATGCCCGTAAAGCGCCACTTGTCCTGGTCTTCCAGATAGCTGCCGAAGCACCACTTCAGAACGAGCACGTCCACGCGGTTCTCGCCCTCGCAGACGTAGTCGGTAATGTCAAATTCGCTGACTTTATGCGAGATCTGTGAAAAACCGACAAATCTGCCGTTTATGTACAGATAAAAGCAGGAATCCACTCCTTCAAACAGCAAGTACACGCGATCGCCCGCCGCAATGGCATCGTCCGCCACAAAGGTGCGCGTAAAATGATAGGCAGGATTGTGCGCGGGAACGCGCGGAGGATCGTACATAAACGGGTAGCGGTCGTTGACGTACTGAAAACGGTCGTAGCCGTAATACTGGACGCAGGAAGGAACGGGGATCTCTTCCGTAGGATCGTCCTCCCAAAACTTGTCCGCATCCAAAACGCTTTCATATGCGCGGATCTTCCACGTTCCGTTCAGAGACTGAAAGCGGCGGCTGTCCTCTCTCCGTTCGCTCCGTTCCTGATCCCTGTTGAACGGAATAAAATATGCACGGGGCGGAAGTACGCCTACAGATTTGTCCTTTTCATAATATTTTTCAAGCATAAGGATTCCCTCCTGTTCCTGTTGTTGCAAATTTATTCTATCATGGTTATACGGGAATTGCAAGCAAATAGCAAACGTTCTTTTACCGTCTGATCAGCAATTAACTCTCTTCCGGAAAAACGCCCGTCAGCCGCCTGCAAAAGCGGATCGCTTCCCCCATTACATTTTTGTCTTCCTGCGTGATCTCTTCATAATTTACATTTGCATACATCTGTTTCAGGCGCGTCTTTTCCTTGGAAGAAACCTTGGCGATCTCTCCGAACACGCGGTTCATTTCCCGTTCCGCCTCACAAGTCAAATAGACGTTGTGCCCTTTGTCCTGATAAGACTGAAATCGGATATTTTTCTTATCCTTCAGTTTTTCCTGCAGGATAGCGCCGTTGTTCGGAAAATACACAGTATTGTCCTTTTCCCCGTACATGAGAAGCACTTCTTTTTTCGTCGCAAGCAGGGAGCCGAGACTGTTTTTGTTAGCATTCTCTCCGAAAGACGTCTTGTTAAGAAGATACAGCCAGGGAAAGAGAATGTGCCAAAACGCCCTTGCCCGTTTTTTCTTGTTCTGTCCGACCGCGCTCTGCGCCACCACAGCGGCGCTTGAAATAAAACCGCACATTGCCACAACTCCCGCAACGCGTTTTTCCTCCGCGCAGTTCATGACGGAAAACGCGCCCCACGAATGTCCGAACAGGACAACGCGGTCGAAACGGCGCAGGCGTTCGTCCTCGGCGGCAAACCTCAGGGCATATTTTAAATCGATCGGCCCCTGATCAAATCCGCGGAAACAGTCTCCGTCGCTTGCAACGCAGCCCGTGCCGTCGTATGCAAGCACGGCAAATCCCGCCTGTGCAAGCGTGTTGATCTCCGTCGTGTAAGACTGATGCCCCGCTCCGAACCCGTGGGAAAAGACGATGAGTCCGCGCGGCTCGGCATTCTCAGACGAATAAATATATCCGCGCAAGATCTGTCCTCTGTCCGAAGCAAAAGTGACGGGATCCGCTTTCAGGGCGGGGAAATCTTCCGCTGTAAAATAGCGAAGATTTGGATTTCCGTTAAAACGGCGGCGGAAAAATCTCTTGTAGGCGATCCACGAACCGATTATGGTAACCAGGCAAAACAAGACTGCAGCCCCGAGGACCGCTGCCGCTATAATAACCATCAGCATTTACAAAACCTCTGTTATATTTGATTTATGTCTGACATAGTACTATCTATTTTCCAGAAAATGCCCACTCTGACAAATTTTTTGCGTTGCATGAACGAATAATTTTTGATATGATATGTGCAGGAGGTAACAACCATGAAAAAAATATCTTTTCAGATGATTGCTATCCTGCTCGCATCAGCAATGCTCTTGGCAAGCGTTTCCGCATTGTTTGCGCAACCGATTTTGAGAAACGATATTGTTGTCGATGCACCGCAGGAAGACGATCCCCTGTCCCCCGAGCCGCCGCAAAGCGACGGGGAAACCAATGCGCCGCAGGAAGAACCTGAGGATGTCCCGGAAGAAAATATCCCCCAGCCCCCGCAGACACCGGCAACGGCAAACTATATCAAGGCAAAAGTAAACGGCCTGAATTTACGCAGCGGCCCCGGAAGCGGATACTCTTCCGTCGGCTACATAGACGCCGGTGACATGGTGGCGCTCATCACAAAAGAAGGAGCCTGGTACAAGACAAAGTATAAAAACAAGACGGCTTATATCAGCGCGTCCGAACTGTACACGGAAGAGTACAACATGGCAAAAGCAAGCCAGGACGTAATTGAAGAAGTTATTGGCGAAGGACTGCTTTTGCTCGGACACCCCTATATCTACGGGGCGATCCGCTTCCACGACGGCGCGGGAAACAAACTGAAAAACTTTGACCCCACCAAATATGACTGCTCTTCTTTGATGCAGTATATCTTCTATCACGGAGCGGGGATCAACCTGAACATGACGACGCGCACCCAGGTAAAACAGGGTACGTATGTTGCAAAATCGGACCTGCGGCGCGGTGATCTGATGTTCTTTACCAACTCCACGCGCTACAACAAGACAGGCACGGAACGTATCGGCCATGTTGCACTGTATCTCGGCGACAATTATATTCTGCACACGGCATCCGATTATGCCGTCATCGAACCGATCAGCGCACAGAGATGGAAGTACTACATCGAATCGAGAAGATTTTTCTGAAAGCATGAGAGAGCTGAAAGGCTCTCTTATTGCATTATATCACATATTTTGCCCTTGCCGCAAGAATACAGCGCTCTGGAACGCGTTTTTTGTAAAATTTTCAAAGTATTTTTCAAATTTCCCCGTAAAATTATTTCTTAATGAGAAAATATATGATATAATAGAAGAAAATAGCTTCGGAAAGGATCCGAACGGGAGGTTTTAATTTTTTATGGGCGACGCCCCATTATGGATTGCCATAGTAGTTCTACTCATCTTATCCGCATTCTTTTCTTCCATGGAAACCGCTTATTCCTGCGCGAACAAGCTGAAGCTGAAAACGATGATCGCAAACGGAAACAAGCGTGCGGAAAAAGTTTTGCGGCTTGCGGAAAACTTTGACAGTCTGATTTCCACCATTCTGGTCGGGAACAACATCGTAAACATTACCAATGCCTCTTTAGCCGGGTTATTGTTTGCGTCCATGATTTCCGACGCAGGACTTGCGGCAACAATTTCCACCATTGTGACCACGGTTGCAGTGCTTATTTTCGGCGAGATCACACCTAAAATGATCGCAAAAGTTTATCCCGAAAGATTTGCCATCATGGGATATCCCCTGCTGAAATTATTTTTCTGCATCCTCTGGCCCATCAACATTATCTTCACGGGATATAAATTTGTTCTTTCCAAGATCTTCAAGCTGAAAAACGAGGAGGTCGTCACGGAAGACGAGATCATTACCATGGTGGAAGAGGCGCGTGAAGACGGAACGCTCAAACAGGATGAATCCAAGCTCATCCGTTCCGTCATCGATTTCGACGACCTCGAAGCGGGCGATATTCTCATTCCCCGCGTCAACATCGCCGCGATCAGCATCGATACGCCCTTTGACGAGATCATGGAGACGTTCCGTTCTACGGGATTCTCCCGCCTGCCCGTTTATAAGGATACCATAGACACGATTTGCGGGATCCTGCACGAAAAAGATTTCTTTTTTGCCTATCTCAATCACGAAAAAGATCTGCATTCCGTCCTGCACGAAGTCACTTATACCACCGAACACGTCAAGATCGGCGCGCTGCTCAAACAGCTGCAATCCAAGAAAACGCATATGGCGATCGTTCTGGACGAATACGGCGGCACGCTCGGCATCATCACTCTGGAAGATATTCTGGAAGAGCTTGTCGGCGAGATCTGGGACGAACACGATTCCGAAGTCAACTACTTCACCAAGCTGACAGACGACACGAGCATTGTCAATGCCCAGGCAGATCTTTCTGACTTCTTCAATTATTACGGCATCGACATAGACGAATACAAATACGACGCCAACACCCTCAGCGGTTGGGTGATCGAGCAACTGGGAGAGATCCCCCACGAAGGCGAAAAATTCCGTTTTGAAAATTTGTCCATCGAAATTCTGCGCGCAACCGTGAAAAAGGTTTTGCAAGTGAAGGTGACCGTCCTTCCCGAAGATCCCGAAAACAAGGATCCGAAGGACCGCTCCTCCGACAGGCGCAACAAAAACGACCAGGACGAAAAACCCGTCATCACCAAAGAAGAATCTTAAAAAGAAAGCCCGATCATTATGAAGTGAACCCCAAAGTTTGGACAAAAATTTAATTAAATTGTTTGGTAATGAGTTCGGTATTGCA
>DXFX01000060.1 GCA_019114245.1 Candidatus Borkfalkia faecipullorum
GGATACTGTAGGAAAGAATGCGAAAGCGATACAAGAATATGTAGCAAACCAGTTGAAGACGGACAAGGAAGCAGACCAGTTGAGCATCTTTGACCCGAGAGACCCGTTGACGGGTAGCAAGTAACCAATGCATGGCTGGCAGGCCAACTAAAAAACGCATTTGCGTTACGCCAGTGAACAAGGGCTATGCCCGAAAAATAAAAACCACGTGCTACGCACGTGGATGATTATTCGTGCATAACTTTGCGCGGGGAATTTTTAAATATCAAAGGAAGGGATGCACCTCGCAGAGGTTTCCGTTATCTTGTCTCGTTTTTTCGTGCATGGTTTTGTACGGAGATTATTAAGTATCAAAGAAGCGGACGCCGTGCAACGGCTTCCGTTATCTTCTCTCGGTATAGGATCGCGCAGCTTTTGCCCGCACGTCCCGCATTGACGGGGCGATTTTGCGCCTTTGTGTTTAAGAAATAACTTGTATTGATGCGTGAAAAGGTCAAAAATGCGGGTTATAAATTTTTTCGATAGGGCTATTTGCGTTTTGCGTTGAAAAATACTTGAAAATTGTCGCGCGGTCGTTTATACTATATAGTGACACAATCTAAATTACAGGACGGACAGGTTATGTATAAGATATTGAAAAAGAGAGAGCTGAATCCCACCGTCACGCTGATGGAGGTAGATGCCTCGTTTGTGGCGAGAAAGGCAGAGCCGGGGCAGTTTATCATCCTGCGCGTGGATGAGGAGGGAGAGCGCATCCCGCTCACGGTCGCCGATTACGACAGGGAAAAGGGAACGGTAACCATCATTTTCCAGA
This sequence comes from Candidatus Borkfalkia faecipullorum, assembly GCA_019114245.1. GTDB lineage: Bacteria > Bacillota > Clostridia > Christensenellales > Borkfalkiaceae > Borkfalkia > Borkfalkia faecipullorum. The sequence continues at coordinate 815 of DXFX01000060.1, forward strand.
TCGTCGGCGGCACGACGCAACGCCTGAACCATCTTTCGGAAGGGGAATACATTCAGGATTTTGTCGGCCCGCTTGGCGAACCTTCCCATGTGGAGGGGCTGAAAAAAGTAGCGGTCATCGGCGGCGGCGTGGGCTGCGCCATTGCCTATCCTGTGGCGAAAAAGCTGCACGAACTGGGTGCGGAGGTGCATTCCGTCATCGGGTTCCGCTGTAAGGACCTGGTCATTCTTGAAGAGGAGTTCCGCAAGGTGTCCGACGTCTGCAAACTCATGTCCGACGACGGCACGGCGGGCGAAAAGGGGCTCGTTACCGACGCATTGAAAGCGCTGATCGAAGCGGGCAACCAATACGACGAAGTCATTGCCATCGGACCTGTGGTGATGATGAAGTTTGTGTCCCTTCTCACAAAGCAGTACAATATCAAGACGGTGGTCAGCATGAACCCCATCATGATCGACGGCACGGGGATGTGCGGCTGCTGCCGCCTGACCGTGGCGGGCAAAACCAAGTTTGCCTGTGTGGACGGGCCGGATTTTGACGGCCACGAAGTGGATTACGACGAGATCCTCAAACGCGCTTCCACCTACAAAGAGTTTGAAAAGCGCGAGAGGGAGGAAGCCTGCAACCTCTTCCGCAAGGAGGTAAAGTAAAATGCCCAACATGAGTCTGAAAAAACACGAAATGCCCTCGCAGGCGCCCGAAGTCCGCAATAAAAATTTCCTCGAAGTGGCTCTCGGCTATTCCGCGGAGACGGCGATAGAGGAGGCAAAGCGCTGCCTCAACTGCAAACACAAACCGTGCATCGGCGGCTGCCCCGTGCGCATCCACATTCCCGAGTTTATCGCAAAAGTGGCGGAAGGGGCGTTTGAAGAGGCGTACCAGATCATTCAGAAAACGAGCAGCCTGCCCGCCGTGTGCGGCAGGGTTTGCCCGCAGGAAACGCAGTGCGAGCAGAAATGCGTGCGCGGCATCAAGGGCGAACCTGTCGCCATCGGCAGGCTGGAACGCTTTGTTGCGGACTGGCACAATGCCAACAGCTGCGATCTCCCCGTCAAGGCAGAGCCCAACGGTCGCAAAGTGGCGGTGGTGGGCAGCGGGCCCGCGGGACTGACCTGCGCGGGCGATCTTGCCAAAAGGGGTTACGACGTCACCGTGTTTGAGGCGCTTCACCTTGCGGGCGGCGTACTGGTGTACGGGATCCCCGAATTCCGTCTGCCCAAGAGCATCGTCCAAAAGGAGATCGACAACCTCAAGGCGTTGGGCGTCAAGGTGGAAACCAACATGGTCATCGGCCGCGTGCTCTCCATCGACGAACTGATGAGCGAATACGGTTTTGAAGCGGTCTTTATCGGCAGCGGCGCGGGACTTCCCCGATTTATGAACATTCCGGGCGAAAACCTGAAAAGCGTGTATTCCGCCAACGAGTTTCTCACCCGTGTCAACCTGATGAAGGCGTATCAGGAAAATTCGCATACGCCCGTCCTGCACGCGGAAAAAGTGGCGGTCGTGGGCGGCGGAAACGTCGCCATGGATGCGGCGCGCTGTGCAAAGCGGCTGGGCGCCAAAGAGGTGTATATCGTCTACCGCCGTTCGGAAAAGGAGCTTCCCGCCCGTGCGGAGGAAGTGGAACACGCCAAGGAAGAGGGGATCGTCTTTAAATTCCTCACCAATCCCACCGCCATTCTCGAAGGGGAAAACGGCAGCGTCGCGGGCATGACCTGCGTGGAAATGGAACTGGGCGAACCGGATGCTTCCGGACGCCGCCGTCCCGTGGAAAAGGCGGGCAGCGAATTTACGCTGGAATGCGATTGCGTCATCATGGCCATCGGCACTTCGCCCAACCCGCTCATCAAAAACACCACGAAGGGACTGGAAACGCAGAAGTGGGGCGGGATCATCGCGGACGAGCACGGTCTGACCTCGCGCGAAGGGGTGTACGCAGGCGGGGACGCCGTAACGGGCGCCGCCACGGTCATTCTGGCGATGGGCGCGGGAAAAACCGCCGCGGAAGCCATCGACGCCTACATTCAGAGCAAAAATTAAACGATCGTTTTTGCCGCCGCATTTTTAAAGAAATGCGGCGGTTTTTGTATAACGGGACGGATAAGTGAAATTTTAGAGAAATCCTTCCCCGCGCGGGCATGAAAAAAGAAATTTGGCTTGTAAATGCGCGCGTTTTGTGTTATACTGATATGGAATCAAAGAATGGGCGGCTCAGCCGCCGCAAAAAGGAAAAATATGCCGAAAACAAAAAAGATCTACAATTACCCGCTGGTAGCATTGCGGGGTAAAGTCATTTTTCCTGCCACGGAAGCGGTGTTTGACGCGGGGCGTCTGAAATCGCTTACTGCCATTTCCAACGCCTCTTCGCGGGAAATGACGCTGTTTGTGTGTATGCAGAAGGACGCCGCAAAGGATGAGATCACCCCCGACGACGTCTGCACGGTGGGTACGGTGGTGCGCATCAAGCAGATCGCAAAACTCTCCACGGGCAATCTCCGCGTCACGGTGGAGGGCCTGTTCTGCGCCAAGGCGGAAGAGGTGTACGAGGAAGAGAGCTGCTTTTTTGCAAACGTTGCGGAAGCCAAACCCGTTCACGGCGATCCCGTGCTGGAAGAAGCGTATTTCCGCACGGCGCAGGACATGATGCGGGACATTCAGCTCACCGATCCCCGTTTCCCTCGCGAGGCGGCAACGGCGCTGGAAAACATTTCCGATCCGGAAGCCTACATCGGCAACGCGCTCCTGTATCTGCACATCAAAGAGGACGTCAAACAGAAGATCCTCGAAGAAAACAACGTGGTGGAACGGCTGAAGCTGTTCGAGCATTGCCTCAACGACGAGCGGGAAATCGCCAAGCTTGAAAAGAAGATCAGCGCCGCCGTGCGCCAGAGCATCGATAAAAACCAGAAAGAATACTTCCTGCGCGAACAGCTGAAGGCCATTCACACGGAATTGGGCGACGACGAGGAGGAGCGCGACACGCTCACCCGCCGCATCAAGGAAAAGAAGATGCCTGCGGAAGTGGAGGAAAAGGCGCTCAAAGAGCTTGCCCGTACGGACAAAATGCCGCCTTCTTCTCCCGAATATAACATTATCCGCACCTATCTCGACTGGCTGATCGATCTGCCCTGGACGGAGGAGACCAAGGACACGGAAAGCCTTGCCGACGCCAAAAAGATTCTGGACGAAGATCATTACGGTCTGGAAAAGGTCAAGACGCGCATCACCGAATATCTCGCCGTTTTGCAGCTGACCAAGAGCATGAACGCACCAATTCTCTGCTTTGTAGGGCCTCCCGGCGTGGGCAAGACGTCCATCGCCAAGTCGGTCGCCCGTGCGCTGGGCAGAAAGTTTGTGCGCATGAGCCTGGGCGGCGTCAAGGACGAGGCGGAGATCCGCGGACACCGCCGCACCTATATCGGCGCAATGCCGGGGCGCATCATCTATGAGATGAAGAATGCGGGCGCGGTCAATCCCGTGTTCCTGCTGGACGAGGTGGACAAGATCTCCTCCGATCTGCGCGGCGATCCCGCAAGCGCGCTTCTGGAAGTGCTCGATCCCGAACAGAACGCCACCTTCCGCGACCGCTATCTGGAAGTTCCGTACGATCTCTCCAAGGTCATGTTCATTGCCACGGCAAACACGCTGGACACCATTCCCGGCCCCCTGCGCGACCGAATGGAGATCATCGAACTCTCCGGCTATACGCCCGATGAAAAGGAGGAGATCGCTAAGCGCTATCTCG
>DXFX01000061.1 GCA_019114245.1 Candidatus Borkfalkia faecipullorum
TGTCAACGATAAACTTGTGGCGCAGATGACGTGCGAATACATGAACGACAAAGACACGACGCCCGGCATTTTCGGGTACAATTATGCGAAAGCCGTTGCGGGTTCCATGCAGTATTACGGCGGAACGCAGGCAGAAGGGAAAATACAGGAATTGCTTCAGAGTTAAAAATTGAGGCAAATTTCTGAGCGGACGGCCGTTGCCGTCGGCGGCGCAAACACGTTGTCGGCGGCAGCGGTTGCCAGAACAGGGACGGGAGGAAAACAGGAATGCGAGGAGCAGTCAAAAGAATATCTGCATTGTTGCTGAGCGTCGCAATGGCGGCGGGAATTTTATACATGGCGTCGGGTTGCGGCGAAGCGGACACAGGGGCAGAGAGGTATACGATCGTCTACGATCTGAATTATGAAGGCGGCGGAGAGCGGCGCGTCACCGCTCAGGAAGGGGCGAAGATCGTGGACTGGCAGGCGCCGCGCGACGGATACGATTTCACGGGCTGGTATACGGATGCTCAGGCGTCGCAGAAATTTTCTTTCCCGAGCACAGTCAGCTCCGATCTGACGCTGTACGCCTCCTGGAAACAAAAAGAGGGGTACGTAACGGTAAATTTCGACTATGGTTACCATGATTCGCCCTCCCTTTCGATGAGCGTGGAAAAGGGAAAAACCATTCCGCAGGAATACGTCGAGGACGGAGAGCGGCTGGGCATGACCTTTGAGGGCTGGTATTCGGACGAGCAATGCACGCAGAAGTGGGATCTGCAGCAGGATGCCGTATCCGCAGACATGACGTTGTATGCGGGTTACAGTTACGACCCGTCCTTTGTGCCTCGCGACGAACAGGGAAACGTCATCTATGAGGACGTCAAGGTGGTTGTCTGGGTAAACGGCATCGGGGATGTGGGCGGAAACGCGGCTCTTTCCGTGATGCAGGATATTGCGGCTCAATTCAATGCGGAACATGAGGGAGAGATAGAGGTCACGGTTACAAGCGCGTACAACGATTACGGCGGCCAGGCTGGCCTTCTTTCCCGCGTGCAGAGGACAAACGCAAGCAATTATGACAGCCATAATTTTTATACGGTCGCCGATGTGTACGACGTCGCAGGGATCGAGTGGTCGCCCGACGATTACGTCTTTGCGGGCAGAAAAGAATCCACCGTCTCGGGCGAGATGATGTCTGTTCCTCTCTATGCCACGGTCCCGTACATCGCGTACAATAAGGAGTTGATGAACAAGTACAACGTGGATGCTCCGCTCCCCTCAAATTACAGCGAACTCAGCGCGCTTTTGCAAAAAGCCGTGCAGGGAGAGAGCGGAAACGCGGGTTTCAGGTCTATCGTGACCAACAACGGATGGTCTTTTAAGGAATGGCCCAGCATGGTCTCTTTTGTGCAGAACGACGCGGAATACGTCAAGTATTCCCCCGACAGCGGCGAATACGCGTCCGATTGGAACCAGGATGCGGTGCAGCTGCGTGCGCAGGAAGCATTGCAGATCGCCTATGATCTGTTCGGTGCGGAGGGCAAAAACGGCGGAGGGATCTCGGGCGGGACCATCGGCGGAAGTTACGACCTTCTGTTGTCAGGCGATGCGCTGATGTCCGTATTCACTCTGGTGGGCATGGAGGACAGGCTGCTGGCGAATTCGGATCGGCTGGCGGTGATGCCTCTTTCCAATTTGTTTACCGATTCCGAAGGGGAGAGCGCCCGCCGTATTCCCGCGCACACGATCAGCCTGAGCTATTACCGTTACGCTTCGGCGGTCAGCAACACGCAGCTGTGCGCGGCGGCATTGTTCACCGATTATCTAAGCAGCCATTCCTATAAACTTGCGGAATACGGGCTGATCCCGATGAGAAAGTCCGTCCTGGAAAGCGACGAGTATGTCAATTCTGCCAATCCTACGGTCAACTTGATCAAACAGTACGGCGATCCCGACGATTTCTTCACCATCGACGGCTACAAGTATGCCAAGGAGATCGTCAACAAGGTCTGTGCGGAAAAATATCTCCTGCCGTTTTTGGAAACGGACGGCAAAGGCGTCGCCGAGACGATCGAAAGCTGGACGAGGTCGATCCAGACGAAAATTTATTGAGAGGGGCAAACGATGAAAAAGACAATCGTATCAATATGCAGTCTGGCTCTGGCGGCGGTCTTTACGTTCGGGGCGGCTGGCTGCGGCGAAAAAGTGCAGACGGAGGGCCTTGCCGACCGCGGAAACTGGGCAGTTTCCTCGCCGGACGGATCCATCGTTGCCTCCGTGAAAATGGACGGAAACGGCGAGCTTTCCTATTCCGTGCAAAAAAACGGCACGTCCGTGGTAGAGGGGTCCGCTCTCGGGATGGACATCGCGGAGGACGACTTTGATCTGACGACCATCCACGCCGTCAACACGCGCAAAGTGGAGGGCTCGTACGAAAATAAATCGGGCAAATCTTCCGCGGTGAAGTACGAGTGTAACGAGACGACGATCACCTTAAAGGGCTGGGATTTTTATTTAGACATCGTCATGCGCGCGTATGACGAAGGGTATGCCTTCCGTTACGGCGTCCGCGCCGTCGACGGCAGCAGCGGCACGATGACCGTGCGGGAGGAAAAGACGGAATTTGTTCTGCCTTCGGGCTCTTCCGTATGGGCGCAGCAATACGTTTCCAGTTCGACCGAGGGCAATTATTTTTCCTATGAGGAATCTTACGATTACCGCTCTTCCGACAATCTGCGCCCGGACGTGTATTTTGCCTTTCCGCTCCTGTATCAGGTAAAGGGTACGGACATTTATTCGCTCGTCACGGAGTCGGAGCTGGTCGGCAGCGGCTTTTACGGTTCTTTTCTGACGATGCCCTCCGATAAGCAGGGGACGGGCGCCTTGCAGACGGTGCATTCGCCTGCGGGTATCAAGGTCAACGACAATCAGGTGGAATATCCCTTTGAATCTCCCTGGCACGTCGGCATCACGGGCGACATGAAGACGGTGCAGGAGTCCGAATTGGTCGAAAAAGTTTACGACGATCAGCAGTATTGGAGACCGGACAACTACGAGCAGCTTTCCCCCGAGGAGCAGCAAACGTACAACTACGATTGGGTGGATACGGGGCTGACGACGTTCAACTGGCTGCATTACGGAAACGAACAGCAGAGCGATTACAGCGGCTTACAGCGCGGATACGTCGATCTTGCGGCGTCCATGGGCTGGACGTACACATTGCTGGACGCGGGCTGGAACGAAAATCTGGACGAGGACGTTTTCCTTTCCTTTGTCGAATACGCACACGGCAAGGGAATCAAGGTCATCGTCTGGGCGAGCGCGTACGGAACCTTTGCCAAAGGCAATTACGATAATCTCTGCGTCAAACTCGATCTTTATAAGAGTTACGGGATAGACGGGGTCAAAGTGGATTTCTTTGACGGGCAGTATGTGGACGGCCTCAAATTCCAGGGCGAGGACATAGATTCCATCCGCTGGTACGAGACGATCTATCAGGAAACGGCGAAGCGGCAGATGATCGTGATCCCGCACGGCTGCAACAAGCCCACGGGCGAACGCAGGAAATATCCGCACGTACTCAGCCGAGAGGGAATTTACGGAAACGAATTCCACAACGTGAGCAGTTCCGTCACCATCAACGAATTGTTTACCCGCTGCGTCATCGGCCCCAGCGATTTTACGCCTGTCGTGCATCCGTTGGGCGATTTTCTGACGGCGGGGCACCAGATGGCGCTCGCCGTGCTCATAGAATCGGGCGTGCCCGCCATGGCGGATTACGCGGACGTGTACTACTCGGAAACGTACAACGCTTTTTACAAAGCGCTGCCCTCGCTGCGCGATGAAACGGTGTTTTTGGGCGGCGAGCCGGACGTCTATTATTGTGCGGCTGTCCGAAGCGGGGACGAATGGTTCGTCGCGGGGTGCAACGCCCTGATCGCGACGGAAGTTGAGGTGGACTTTTCCTTTTTGGAGGAGGGAGTCACCTATACGGCGACCGTTTACAACAACGATCCAGAAAGCGCGGACGACGTTGTCGTGACGCAGGAGACGCTGGACAGCTCGCAGAACAGGAAGATCAGTCTTTCGCAGCACGGCGGTTTCGTGTACCATCTGGTACCGCAAAAATAAATTATCGGAGAGTTGGAAATGAAAAACAAACGAATGGCGGTTCTGCTTGCAATGACGGTCACGGCCCTTTCTCTGGGAGCGTTTGCCGCTTGCGGAGGGGGAGATGACGGGCCCATAACCACGGGCGAACTGGTCAAGGACGAAAACGGAAACGTCGTCTTTGAAAATGTCGAAATCGTCTGCAATACGGTCGTTTCCGGGTCGGATAAAGATGCGTTCGAGCAGATCGTCCAGCAATTCAACATCGAGCACCGCGGCGAGATCACCGTTCACACGGAATCCATCGGTGACGGCACTTTTGAAAACTCCGTTCCGCAAAAGATCAACAACAATTCCAATGCGCCCGATCTCATCATGGCGCACCAGAAGGTGCTGAAATCCTTTGCCAACAACAATTTGCTGCAGCCTTTTGACGAGGCGATGGAGCTTTCAGGCATCGAGATCGATCTGAGCAATTACGCACAGGGGCTTGCCAGGTATTCCTCTCTGGGCGAGGAAGGGTCTCTGTATGCGGTGCCCGTCGATGCGCAGAGCATGATCGTCTATTACGACAAGGAAAAACTGGAAGAACTGGGCGGAGAGCTCCCGCAGACGAGAGCGGAGCTGTTGGAACTGTGCCGGAAGGCAAAGGAAAAATACGGCAGCGGATTCTGGCCCATCGCGTGGGCAACGGGCAACGAATATTTTGCCCGCTACGTCTTCCCGACGGCGATCCTGCAAAACGGAGGGGAGCTGTTCAATCCGCAGACGCTGTATGCCGAATGGACGGAGGGCGAAAATGCGGACTCTTTCCGCAATGCAATTTCCTCCCTGCGCGAGCTGATCTATGACAAGGGATACGCGCAGTACGGCAGGGAAAGCGTTCTGACGGAATTGCTCAATGGCAACTGCCTGTTTTATCTCACGCTTTCCTGGAGCAACAGCGAACATCTTTCGGGTTATGCGGATGCAAAGGGGATCAACGTTTCCGAGGTGACCGATTACCTGGGCGCGACCTCCATTTCCGGGTGGTTTGCGACGGATCCCGCAGAAGCAGAGGCAAACGTGATCTACGGCGATTCGCATTTCTTTGCGATGTCAAGGACGGTCAAGGACATCAACCGGAAAGCGGCGATCCTCGAATTTATCCGTTATTTTACGCAGAATGCGCAAATCGGCACGCAATGGGCAAAAGCGGGTCATGTAAGCGCCTCCAAGATCATTTCCGAAAGCGAAGAATATCAGTCGGATCCCATTGTCAGCAATTATTTTTCGCGTTTTTATCCCGATCTCGATGAGTTCCGCTGCATGGAGCTGACGCCCGCGTTCAAAGAAGTGCAAAACAACCTTATTTCCCTGTTTGTGGCAACGGTTAGCAATCCGTCCAGCACGCAGGATGCAATTCAGGCGGAGATCAAGAGAAGCCAGGACGAAGTCAACGTCATGGTCGATTTCGTCAAATGAGGAGCCTATGGAAATAAGTGCAAACACGAAAGAGAGACAGCGGAAAGCGGCAAAGCGGCGGGAACATTTTCTTGCGCTTGTCCTGATCAGCCCGTATTTTATCGTTTTTCTTTTGTTTACGGTAATTCCGTTTATTATGGGTTTTGTATTTTCCTTTATGCAGTACAACCCGTATATGCCCGAACAAAACGAGTTTATCGGCTTTGATAGCTTTGCAAGGATCTTCGATTTCGGCGATCCCATCTCGCAGAAGTTCTGGAGCTCCTTTTCCACCATGCTAGTTTTCAGCGCGGTGAACGTGCCGCTCGCCATCCTTGTTCCGCTCGGGCTCGCGTATCTTCTGAATATGCACCCTCCGGGATACAAAGTTTTTCGGGCGATCCTGTATCTTCCCTGTATCATTTCCATTACCATTGTCGGTATCATTTTCGGAAATATGTTTGCGGGGAGCAGTTCCGGGCTCATCAATGCGTGGTTGGGCACGGAGATCAAGTGGCTTTCGGGCAGACCGTGGGAAAACGACTTTTTGCGCTGGTTTGTCATCGTGCTCGCCAACGTCTGGATGTGCGGCGGAAACTTCGTCATTCTGGCGGCGGCGCTGAGGAGCGTTCCCAAATCTTTGAACGAGGCGTGCGAAATGGACGGCGGCGGAAGATGGGAAAGGTTTTTGTACGTCACGCTTCCCGGCATCAAACCGGCGGTGTCCATCTGCCTGTTCAATTCGCTGATCGCAAACCTCAACCTGTACGGCGGCCCGTATGTATTGAACGAGATCGATAACGAATCTCTGCTCGTAACGCCCATGATGTTTATTCAGAACTTCTTGCTCGGCGGCGCGGCGTATGCGCGCCAGACGGGATTTCTGTGTGCGGCGGCGATCGTTTTCGGAGCGGTCGTCATGTTGCTGAGCATGATCGAGAGAAGGGCCATGGACGCAAAAAAGCGGCGCACGAGTTACGCCGAGGAATACGCGCTGATCAAAGGGGAAAACAGTTTGGCCGAAGGAGAGAAAGAGAATGACGAAAAAGAGGCGTAGAACAAAATCCGAGCGTATCCGCCGCAGGGAAAAAATTATTTCTTTTATCTGCCTGTTCGTGATCTGTGTCATCTGGAGCATTCCGCTCCTGTACATGCTCGGATCCTCCTTCAAATCGGACATCGATCTGCAGCTTCATCCCGAAAAGCTGTTTCCCTCCTCCTGGGACGAATGGACGCTCAAACACTATACGGGATTTTTGGTCCGCGACGGGAAGATAGACAAGATGCCCATATGGATGCTCAACTCGCTGTGGTCTACCGCGGCCTGCATTCTCGTCACCGTCCTGTTCGACCTGATCACGGCGTATGCGCTGGTCTTTCTCAAATTCAAGGGCCGTAACGGGATCATAAAATTTTTGTTTTTATGGATGGCTGTCCCGGGAGTCATCGGAACGGCGCCCGGATTTGTAATTTTTTCGCAGATCAGAAACGCCCTGCAGATGAACGAGACGGCGACATACCTTTACATTTATTTCTGGCTCATCGTGCCCAGCGGAACGGGCATCTTCAATATGCTGCTGATGCGCAATTTCTTCCTTTCCATTCCGCCCGACATTGTGGACAGCGCCAAGAGCGACGGCGCAGGTCACAGGGTGATCTTTCGGCGGATCGTCTGTCCGCTGGCGCGGTCTACGCTGCTCCTCATCGTACTGTTTACCTTTACGGGCAGCTGGAACAATCTCGTCTGGCCGCAGCTGCTCCTCAGCGGGGAAGACAGCTACTGGCAGACGGTCACGGTCGCTCTGACGGGTTATACGGGCGGTTCAGGCTGGGGACAGGTCGGCGTTTCCATGGCGACAGGCGTGTTTTCGCTGATCCCCATTATCATAGTGTTTGTCATTACGCAAAATAAAATGATCGACGGTATTGCGTCAACGGGGTTAAAAGGCTGATGAGTGATCAGGTTATTCAACAGAAAGCGGAAGAGAATGTTTTTTTGTGCTTGAAACATCTCGAAAAAATCTATCCGAACGGCGAAAAGGCAGTGCACGATTTCAGTTTGGATATTTCCAAAGAGGAATTTATCGTCATTGTCGGGCCGTCGGGCTGCGGCAAGAGCACGATGCTGCGCATGATCGCGGGGCTGGAAGACATCACTTCCGGCGATATTTATCTGGAAGGGGAGCTTTTGAATTACAAGCCGAGCAAGGACAGAAAAATGGCGATCGTATTCCAAAGCTATGCCCTGTATCCGCAAATGAATGTCTTTGACAACATTGCGTTTCCTCTCACCATCAACAAGTATCCCATGCCCGTGCGCTGCGGAGAGCTTTTCTTCTGGGGCGAAATACAGCGCAAACTGGCACAGGATGCGGACGCCGTGTGCAAGGCTTTGCGGGAAGAGGCGGAAAGCAGAAAGTCAAAGCGCGCCCGCGCGGAAAAGTTTGCTCTTCGGTGCGGAATTTCCGCCGAGGCGGCAAATCTTTTGCTGGAACTGTACCGCGAATGCGGCGGAACGGAGACAGGCGCGGACTGGAAAGAAAAGATCGCCGAAAAAGTTGAAGCGGGAAAGCGCGAACTTGCGGAAAAAGGCGCCGCGGCGGACGAGGAATATTATCTGGTCGACGAAAACGGCAAGCACCTGATTGAAAACCGCAAACTGACTGCGTTTGAAATCAAACAGCGCGTCTTTGAAACGGCAGAAAAGCTCGATCTTGTTCCGTATCTGGATAAATTGCCGAGGGAGCTTTCGGGCGGACAGATGCAGCGCGTCGCCCTGGGCAGAGCGATCATCAAAAACGTTCCCATCTTTATGATGGACGAACCTCTGTCCAACCTGGACGCAAAACTTCGGCTCACCATGCGCAGCGAGATCGTAAAGCTGCATCATAAAATCGGCGCAACGACCATCTACGTGACGCACGATCAGACGGAAGCAATGACGATGGCAACGCGTATCGTGGTAATGTCGCGCGGGTTTATTCAGCAGATCGGAACGCCTAAGGAGATTTACAACGATCCCGCCAATATCTTTGTCGCCCAATTTATCGGTTCACCGTCCATGAACGTCTTTGAAGCGCAGTATGAAAAGGACGGCATAATCAATTTGGGGGGTATGAAAATTTGCGGCGGGGAAAAATTGCGGCAGATCCACGACGAGTTTTACAAAAACGCGTCAAAGGAATTTGAGGCGATGCTGGAAAACTTTGACGGCGCGGCGCAGGAAAAATTATTGCAGATCCTTTCCTGCACGGGCGAATCCAAAAAATTCGGCAAAGTAGGCGTCAAAAAAGAGAAAGGGCTGAAAAAGCTTTTTTCCCTGTTCAAAAAACAGCCCGCGGAAAACGTTGCAGACAAGCAGGCGGAGATCGTCAGAGAAAAGTGCGGACAACTTGCCCGATATACAAATTCCGACCATAAAGTGCTTTTGGGCATCCGCCCGGAAAGGGTGCTGATTGAAAAGTGCGAGGAGGGGAAGGACTATACGGGGCGCAGTGTCGTCATGCCTACCGTCTGCGAACTGTTGGGCGGGGAATACAACATTCATTTCGACTTTTGCGGACAGGACGTAGTCGCAAATTTCGACGCAAAACAGACGATTTCGGTCAACGATCGCATTGCCGTCAGCTTTCTGCCCGAAGATATTTTTCTGTTCGACCCCGTCACGGGCAAGCGGTTTTTTTAAAAGAAAAAAACTTTTGATACACCTTTTGAAAGAGCGCGGGCAGGGGTAGCCTGTTGAGATTGCAGGGGAATATTGCGGCGGCTCTTTCGTTTGGCAAAAGAGCAAAATTTTTTTCAAACAGACAAAAAAGAAGCGGGCGCACTTTTCAAGTGCGCCCGCTTTGCGTTTTTACATGATTTGCATTATTTGGTTACGACCCACCAGGTGGCCGTACTATGATTTTCCCGACGTCGGCAAAAATGAAACTTTATAAAATGTGTCGGGGTCTGTTTCGTTCAGAAAAACTGACATAAACAAACAAAAAGTTTGCAAAACTGCTATTTTTTTACAATAAAAAAATCCTGATTTTAAAATTTGATTTTTAAAAAAACGGGTGATATAATCTTGGCGGTTTAAAATAAAGCCGGCTTTATTTTTTTGCGGAGCAAAAAAATATCCGACTTATCAGAGAAAAAGTTCAGAACAAATGGTACGAGGAGAAAACGTATGAAGAAAAAACAAGGTAAGGCTTTTACCATTGTGGAGCTGGTCATCGTCATTGCGGTCATAGCCATTCTTGCGGCGGTTTTGATCCCAACCTTTTCCACAGTGATCAAAAAAGCAAAAGTCAGTGCGGATGAGCAGGCGGCGGCAAACATGAACACCGCGCTCTCCGCCTATGCAGCAGAGAGCAGTATCAACGGAACAGAAGATCTGGACAAAGTTTTTTCCGACATTTACGGAGAGAGTTATGCTAAAGTGTTGCAGCCGCAGAGCGCGTCTTACGGGTATCATTTCTGGTACAACGTTTCTGCGAACAGGGTGGAGGTTTCTCTTTCCTCGGTGATTGGCGCGAATTCGGCGCAGGCTGTCTCATTAAGCCTGACAAAGAGTTCTTCCGTCGGACAGTTTGGCGTGCGCGGCATGGTCAGGGAAGGGTACGTCCTTCTCGATACGGCGGGCAGCAGGCTTGCCGAAACGGTGGCATCCTTTGAAGGGATGGCAACGGCTTCCGATTATTCGGCGGCTCTTGAAAATCTGCAGAGCATCCGCTCGGACAAGTACGATTCCGAAGCCGCGCAGGGATTTTCGGCGGCGGTGGATAAAACCGCTTTTGTCACCGATCACGGCGTATTCCGCGGCGAAAATGCCACGCAGATCTCTTTTGATACGGGCATACAGACGCTGACGGGCTCCCTCTTTATCAATAAGGAAGGAGAAATTTTGCAGGAAACGCTCGGCGGCGATCAGGTCGTTGCAAACGTTTCGGGAGAAGTCGTTCTGCCTGCCAGCGTCAACAGCGTGGGCAGCAACGCCCTGCATTTCGGGACGGATTCCGACGCCGTCGTGGTCGTTTCCTCGGATACGGACGTCGCTTCTGTATTCCTTGCAAATTCTGTGGACGTTGCGATCTCCTGCGGCGGCAACGTTTACACCATCCGCGGGGACGAACTGTATTGCAACGGGGAAGCGGTGGAAGGCGTTTCCCTGGGCTACGGCGCGCCTGTCACGGCATTTGAGATCGGCGTGCAGGGCGCAGAAACGGCGGGCGGCGTGTACAGCGTGGCGCTGGACGCATTGAGCGGCGACATTTCTCTGTATGCCCGCAATTTTGTTTCCGAATCCGTCAACTACGACAGCAGGGTAACGTGGACTTTGGAAAAGGCGCCCGAGGGGGTGCAGATCTCTTCGGAAGGCGTTCTTTCGGGGATTTCCGCGGGAGAGATCGTCGTGCGGGCGGAAGCTGTGTCCGATGCAAGCGTGGCCGCTTCGTTCACCGTGCGCGTGGGAGAGATCAATTCCGTTGCGGTCTCTCTGGAAAAGGACGGCGTAAAGGAATCCGTCTCCTTTGACGAAACAAATACCTTTCAGAAAACGGAAATGACGGGCGGGGAGAAGATCGCGTACACGTTTTCCGTTACGCCCGTTACAAATTTTGCGGACGTGGAATGCTCCTCGGAATATACTTTTAAGGTCTTGGAAGGGGATGCGCAGTTTGACGGAAACACTCTGTTGCTGCCTGCCGCGGGCCTTGTCAGGGCGGAGCTCAGCTTTGTAAACTATCCATCCGTCGTCAGATATTTTGAATTTCAGTGTGCGGCTAAGGTGTTTGATTACGACGAAAGCGCGGAGTTTTATCGTTTCGGCACGGTTAACCCCGTCAGCATTTCGTATGCCGAGGGGACAGACCTGTCCGAATTGACCATCGAAACGGAAGCGTTTGTCAACCAGAGCAGCAATGCGGCCGCCGTCGTTTCGGACGATAAGACGCAGTTTTCTTTCAGCGGCGGCGGAAAGATCCGCATAAAAGCCGTACTGGGCGGCGCCGTGGTGGATCAGTTTGTCGTGCAGATCATCAGCGGAGCGGTCAATGTGTCGGACGAAACGCAGTTTGTTTCCGACAGATCTATGTGCCTGACGGGAGACATCGTCAAGAGCAACGGTGGGATCCACGTTGCAAAAGGCTGTTTCCTGTACGGAAACGGATACACGGTAACGGCAACGGAAAGCAGCTATAAAAGTCATAACAGCTATTTTGTAAATCTGTTAGGAACATTGGACAACGTTTCCGTCATCGGCGTTTCTGTGGACAATTATTATACTACAAACAGCGCGTCCCTTTATTCTCAGACGGCTGCCACCGTTTATGTCAACGCGCCGGGCGCTGCGATCTATAACAGCTACATCAAAAACGGAAAATATACTGTCCGTTTGAACGGTCTTTCGGGGCAGGTGACCATACAAAATACGATCATCGTGAGCGGCGTTTTCAGTTTGGGAATTACCGGGACATCGGGCCTGCTTGACGTATACCTGAAAGATATTCAGATCGTGCAGCCGCGCAATACCGATTTTATGGGGGCAGGCTTTGCCTTCAATGAAGGCGGCGAGGAAAAAGTTACCCTGCATTTCAGCGGACAGAACAACGTCTTGCAGAATTTTGCAACAAAAACGGATATAAGCAAGCTGCCTTCCGATTACCAGACGGCGCTCAGAACGATTTGGGACAGGACGGAACTCTCCAAATTCAAATATTCGGACGGGACAGATACGTATCTGCACCTCGGTATCCTGGCATTGCTGCAAGATGCAAATAAAAAGCCTGCAATCGTAATGGAGGAGGACTGCAACCTTTACGGTATGATGAGCGATCTCGTTCTCTCTGAATTGGGTGCAAACGGAATGCTGTACGGGTTTGACAGGGACAAGGCAGGCACGCAGGAGTATGTCAACGCGCATCTTGCAAGTTGGCTGAACAGTGTCCCCGTCAAAACATTCGCCTACGAACCTCTTCTGCCCACGATCACGGTGCAAAACACGCAGCTGCGCCTGGAACTAGAAAAATTCGATTCGACAGCGAGCGGAAAAGAACTTATCGAAAGCAACGTCACGGCGGAAAAGTATGGGGCTTCGCTTGCCGTGGAAATTTCCGTGGAAAAAATTTCCGGGCAAGGCAGCTTCAATTCTTCCGATTTGACCTTTACGGGGGCGGGAGAATACAAAGTCACTTACACCGTCAGGGACAGGTTTGAAACGGACAGCGTCGGCAATCCCACAACGTATCAGTACACGGCAACCATGTATGTCGGAATCAAGGCGGCTCCTCCGCAAATCGAATTTACAAGCGGGGAAAAGCTCAACCAAAGCGGAATCAAAAATCCGCAGAACGTTGATTTGAGCGACGTGGAATACCAGAAAGAGGCAGATAAAAACGGAGGGCTTCTTGATTATAACTCTGTGTACAATTTGAATGTGGCAGAATTTTTCGGATTGAAAGTCACGGCATACGACGGGACGGACATTACATCGCAGGCAGAGGTGACTTGTGACGGTAAAACACATGGTGTCAATGTAGAATTTACGATTGCCTCGGAAGATAAGCCTGGTGATTCTTCAAGTAAGGATAAGCGCTATGTTCAAAGATATACCGTGACGATCTCTGCCACTTATCAGGGGTTGACGGCTGAAGAGACGGTGATGATAGCCTTTTATGTGCCTAAGTTGAGCTTTGTGCAAAAGTGGTAAAAAAATCATGAAAAAGAAGATCCTCATCAGCGCTGCCTGCGTTTTGGCGGCGCTGGTTGCGGCGGGTCTTTCTGCATGGTATTTCCTGTGCGTTCAGGTGCAGGGGATCTATGCGGAAACTCTGCCCTTAAAGACATCGTTTTATATTTGCGGTGGCTCTGCCCCTCTTTATGATCGCGGCGCGGCGCTTAAAACCGCAGAAAAAATACATTTTGCCCGTGCTCGGATGCGTGTTTGCATACTTTACCGCCGTGGCGGGGATCTCTTATCTTCTCATACAGAAGGGGATGCTCACCGCCGAAAACAGTTTTTCCTTTATTTTCACGACGGACGGGATCCCCGTGTTCGACTTCTTTTACAAATTTATTCCGTATCCGTACTTTTATCTGTATACCGCGCTGCTCATTCTGCTCGTGTTTTTCGCCTTGCTGTGCGCCTGCTTTGCGAGATACAGGGTGCGC
>DXFX01000001.1 GCA_019114245.1 Candidatus Borkfalkia faecipullorum
AATAAAGATTTTGGAAGATAAAATCACCGTAGAAGAATATAAGAAACAAAAAGAACTTTCTTATGAAAATGTAGTTGCTTATTTACAAAAAGCTATCCAGCTCAAACCAAAGCCTTTAATTTTAACATTGATCCAAAAAATTGTCGTTTACGACGACAGACTTGAGATATTCTTTAACTATACTAAAGAAAAAAATCCTGACGATACTTCTCGCCAGGATTATTTTTGTAACAGCGGTTCGATTTGTTACGGTATGGTGGAGATAAACGGACTCGAACCGTCCACCTCTTGAATGCCATTCAAGCGCTCTACCAGATGAGCTATATCCCCATGTTTTTGCGGGCGCTTTGCGCCCGCAAAGTTTTTACTTGCTTTCCTGTGAATTACTCACCTTTGATGGCGCCTACAGGGCAGCCTTCTTCGCACGCGCCGCAATCGATGCAGACGTCCGGATCGATTTCATAATGCGTGTCTCCCTGGGAAATTGCGCTGACAGGGCAGGTCTCCGCGCATGCGCCGCAGCTGATGCAATCGTCAGAAATTTTATGTGCCATTGCCTTCTACCTCCGATATTTCTATAACGTTTCCGTTTTTTTTATTATATCATATCTTTTGCCGTTCGTAAAGCTATCCGCAAAAGTTTTTTGAAACTTTTTTATCCCCTCAGTCCTGTAAATCCTTTCCTTCGGCGTCCGCTTCTTCGCGCGGTTCCCTCTCCCGCTTTTTAAAACGCAGTTTGTCCAGCGGGAAATCCTTGTACACCAGCGCGCCGTCCTTTTCGATCTTCACCCTTACGATCAGCTTTAACATATTGTTGGAGACGACCGTGCCTTTGCCCTCGGGCGTGGACACTTCCGAGCCCTCTTTGGGCATTTTTTTGTATACGTCGCTGTAATATTCGTTTTCGTAGCTCAGACAGCACATCAGCCTGCCGCAAAGTCCGCTGATCTTGCCCGGATTGAGCGAAAGCCCCTGCACCTTTGCCATTTTGATGGAGACTTTGCGGAAATCGGACATGGCGCCTGCGCAGCAGCATTCCCTGCCGCAGGGAGCGATGCCGCCCAGAAGGCGCGTTTCGTCGCGGATGCCCACCTGGCGCAGCTCGATGCGGATGTGAAAAGCGCTTGCGAGGTCCTTGACCAGCTCGCGGAAATCCACCCTTCCGTCGGCGGCGAAATAGAACACCACTTTGTTCCCCTCGAAGGCAAATTCGCAGTCGATGAGCTTCATGGCGAGCCCGTGCTTTTCGATCTTTTCCTGCGCGATCTTCATGGCCTGGGGCTTTCTTTCCAGATTGCGGCGCACCGTTTCCCTGTCCTTGTCGGTGGCGATGCGCACGATGGGTTTGAGGGGCTGCACGACTTCTTTTTCCTCCACGTCCGTGGGCGGAAAAGCGACGTACGCGAACTCCATGCCCTTGCTCGTTTCGACGACGACCTGCGTCCCCTCTTCGTATTTTTCCCTTTCGTTGGGGGCGAAGTAATACACCTTGCCGCCCTCTTTGAACCTGACTCCGATAACCTTCATCGTCCCTCCAGAATACCAGCAAACAACTCTTCCAGACACATGGGAAGGTTGGCGTTGAATTTCAAATTTTTCTCGGCGCGCGTGATCTGTTCCTGTGCGGAAACGAGCGCGGCGGCGCCGAATCGGTTTGCCACCCTGCGCAGCGTATCCTCCTGCGCGGCGGACACGCGCTTCCCGATGCCGAGCTGATACGCGAGCGCGTCGTGCAAGGTGAGCCGCAGGAGCGAAAGCAGCCTTGCCGCCGCCTGCCTGTCCGTGCAGGAGCGCACGGCTGCGGGAATGCCCGCGGGCGAGAGCGTGGACAAAAGCCTTGCGGCCTCCTGCGCTTCCTGCGTGAGGGAATCCCCTTCCGCAAGTTCCTCCGCCTTGCCCAAAATTCCGCCCGACAGTGCCGCGATCTCGTGCGCGTCCGTACGTGCGGGGAATTTTTCTTTCAGCCAGGCTTCCGTCTCCTCCTCCGAAAAGGAGAGGAGCTCCAGCCGTTTCGTGCGCGAACGCACGGTGGTGAGCACGGAATATTCGCCCGTGGCGCCCAGCAAAAAGTACACGTTTTCGGGCGGTTCTTCCAGCACTTTCAAAAGCTTGTTCTGCGCGGGAGCGAGCATATCCTGCACGTTGTCCAGCACGAACGCCTTTTTTTCGCCCTCGACGGGTTTGATGTACACGTCGTCGAGCATGGCCTTTACTTCCGCGACGCCCGCTTTTTCGCCCGGGGCGGGAAAGATGCGGCAGTCGGAATAGCATTCCTCGGCGATCAGCCGCTTTGCCCGCGCGTCCGCGCCGAGCAGGACGGCGGCGAGTTCTTTCAGCCAGCGGCGCAGATTGCGCGCATCGGGGCAGAGAAACAGGTACGCGTGCGAGAGCCTGCCCGCCTGTGCGTCCGCCCGAAGCATCCGCATTGCCCTGCTGTTTTCAAAAAGCTGCATACGTACCCCCGTTTTTAAGACAAGTTACGCTTTGCCGCCCATTCTGACGACGGCGATCTTCCCTTCCCTGACCCCGAAGGTATGGGGAGCGGCGCAGAGCGCCGCCGCCGCTTGCGGGGTGATCTGTTCGCCCGCGACCACGACGGGATAGCAGGGCGGCGTGACGCCCGCACAGCGCGCCGCGATGCGGCCGACGCACTCTTCCAGCGGCACGTATTCGTGCGCGAGCGAGAGCGCCGTGAGATAGGCGAAGCGCTTGACGCCCGAGACGTACGAAGTATCCTGCACCTTGCCCGTGCGCAGCGAACGCATCCGCCAGACGGACGCAATGGCGCGGTACAGCCTGCCCAGCGACGAAGGCGGGGTGAGCGGCGAGAGATAAAAGAGCACGTACCTGCCGTTTTCCAGTTCGGCGAACACCTTTCTGCGGGAAAGCTCTTCCAGAGCCGCCGCCGCGGGGATGCCCGCCGCGGAGAAATCGATCGCAAGGGTGAGGGTGTGGCTGTGTTTGTAAAAGGCGATGCCGCGCTTTTTCAGCTTTGCCCTGATAAAGTTGAGCTGGCGGCGCAGAGCGTCCGTCAGCGCCGCGCCCTTCTCCTGCATGAACTTGACACCGTACTCGACGCTTGCCATGACGAGATAAGAGGGACTTGTGGTGCGGAAGAGATTGAGCGCGTCCTCCGCGTCCTCTTCCAGAGCTTCGTCGCGCAGGTTGAGGATGGCGCCCTGCGTGAGCGTGGGCAGCGTCTTGTGCGCGCCGTCCACCCATGCGTCCGCAAAGTTGCCCGCGTAGCTCTCCTTTTCGTCCGCGTCGAAGCGGAGCGCGGCGCCGTGGGCGCCGTCCGCAAGCAGCAGCTTGCCGTAACGGCGGCAGACGCGCGAGAGCGCGGCAAGATCGGCCACGTTTCCGAAATAATCGGGCGAGGTGACGAGCACCGCGCCGATGTTTTCCCGCTTGAACGCCTCCTCCACGTCCGCCGCGGCGGGCGGGAGCAGAACGCCGTCCCGTTCGTTGGTCTTTAAGAGATAGGGCTCCACGCCCAGCACGGCGCAGGCGTTGTACACGCTTTTATGGGAATTGCGCGCAATGGCCAGCCTTCCTCCCCGCTTTTTGGCGAGATACACCAAGGCGTACACGCCCGCGGTGGACCCGTCCGTGAGGACGTGGCTCTTTGCCGCGCCCAGAATTTCCGCAATGTCCTGCTCGGCGCGGGCGATGACGCCGTCCGGGCTTTCCAGACAATCGGAAAAAGAAAGTTCGGTGATGTCCTTGGCGGCATCCTTGAAATACGCCAGCATACTGCGGTGCGCCTTGTGACCGGGCATGTGCATACGCAGCGGGCGCAGGGACTTGTAACTTTTCATCGCGCCGTAGATGTGAAGTTTCATAGTGTTTCCCTCGTTAAAAGCGCCGCCGCCCGCCGTGCGGCGGGCGAAGCGTGTTCCTTAACCGAATTTTTCCGCAAGGTAGGTGAGGAAGGTGAACGGTTCGTACCGCAGGTCCTCCTCCGACGAGCTTCCCGACCTCATCACCGCCATGCACATATTTTCCGACGTTGCGGGAGAGACCGAAGTGTCCGCGACAAACTCGGATAGGTTGCGGATGTTGCCCAGATCGAAGGCGAACGTCCATTCCGCCGTCTGTTCTTTGTCCGAAGCATCCGTGTAAGTCATCGTGACCGTGCGCAGTTCGATGGGGTCGTCCGCGCTGTCGTTGTGCGTCCATTCGTACACGGTATTGAAGGACGTGCGCAGATTTTCGAGACGAACGTACTCCTCTTCCAGCCCTGCGGCGATCTGCGTTTCGTTTTTATAGCGCTTGTCCCCCTTGATGCGGGAACGGAAATTTGTTTCCGCCGCGGACTTGTCCAGCGTGCCGTTTAAATCTGCCTGCCCGTCCGTTTTGAAAAATCTGCCCAGATATTCCGCACAGGAGGTGAAATAGCTCTTCATCGTATAGCTTTCGGAGAGGACGAGATCCTCTTCCCCCAGCCAGTAAGAATTGCTGAAATAGGACGAAAGGTAGTCTTTCAGCCCCGTGTAGCCAGTGACGTTGCCCTCCTCGTCCGTTTCATCCGCCGTATCGGGGACAAAGATGACGTCGCCCTGACCCGCCGAAGTTTGCGCCTGCAAAACGGTGTCGCCGTAATCGGAGGTGAGGGAGGTGGAGGTAAATTCCAGCACGTCCCGCGAGAGGGCGCCCTTCCGGTGCAGTCCGTCCAGCGTGCCCAGCTGGTTGAAATTGGCGCGAACGCCCGCATACGCGTAGATCTCGAAGATCTGACCGGAAGTGGCGCGGGTGGCGAGGGTGGTGAACAGGAGCGTCCACACGAGCACTGCCGCCACGCAGATGCCGATGATCTTGATCCAGTCGTAAGAGAGGAGCAGGCCCAGCCTGCTTTTGGTGATTTTAGCGTCCATGAACCATCCTTTCCGCCGCAGCGGAGGTTTTTACTTGTTTTTTACTTGATGTCGCGGATCTCCACGACGTAATCGAACCCGTTGGGGGCGTGAACAGTGACTTTGTCGCCCACGCGCGCGCCGCGGAGCGCCTCGCCGAAGGGGGAATCGATGGAGACGATGTTTTTGTCGGGATTGGCTTCCGTGCTGCCCATGATGGTGTAGGTGGCCAGCTCTTCCAGGTCGTAATCGTACACGGTGACCGTGTTGCCGAAATGCACCTGCGAATTGTCGGTGGATTCCTCCATGATCTTGGCGTTTTTCAGTTTATTTTCCAGTTCGCGGATCTCGCTCTCGTTGAGCGCTTCCTCGTTTTTGGCCGCATCGTATTCCGCATTTTCCGAAAGGTCGCCGAAGCCGCGCGCGATCTTGATGCGCTCGGTGATCTCCTTTTTCTTCTGCGTCTGCAGATAGGTCAGGCGCTCGCGCGCCTCGTCGTAGCCCTTTTGCGTCATGATGAATTCTTCTGCCATGATGAAACACCTCTATAATAAAAATATACGGCGTATGCCGTTCGTTCCGATTTTGCGCGGCAGGCGGCGCCGCTTTACGGCACCGCCCCTGCAAGTTCTTTCTATCTATTATACAATATGCGCGCGCGAATGTCAAGCCGCTTTTATTCCGCTTTGCCCGCGCGGAGTTTTTTTACATAGTCCGCGATCCTGCCCGTGGCGGTATCGAGATTTGCCATACTCGTCGCGTACGAACAGCGCACGTGATACTTTCCCGCTTCGCCGAAGGCGTCGCCCGGCACCGCCGCCACCTTTTCCGCGCGCAGCAGCCCGTTGGCAAACTCCTCCCCCGTCACGCCCAATGCTGCCGTGGACGGGTACACGTAAAAGGCGCCGCGCGGCTCGAAGCAGGGCAGACCGTTTTCGTTGAAAAAGCGCGTCATGAACCGCCTGCGCTTGTCGTATTCCTCGCGCATGGATTCCACCACCGCAAAGTTGTCGGTAAAGCCGTCCTTCAGCCCCTCGATGGCGGCGTACTGGGACGCGCCGGGCGCGCACATGATGGCGTACTGGTGAATTTTGAACAGAGCCGCGTCCAGTTCGGGCGGGGCGCACACGAATCCGATGCGCCAGCCCGTCATGGCAAACGCCTTGGAAAATCCGTTGATGAGCACCGTCCGCTCCTTCATCCCCGGCAGGGAGGCAATAGAAACGTGCCTGCCGCCGTAGGTGAGTTCCGCGTAGATCTCGTCCGAAATGACCAGAAGATCGTGCTTTTCGATGACGGGAAGGATGGCTTCCAGCTGCTCCTTTGTCATGATGCCGCCCGTGGGATTGTTGGGGTACGGCAGGATGAGCGCCTTGGTTTTGGGGGTGATGGCGCGCTCCAGCTGCGCGGGCGTGAGGATGAAACCGTTCTCCTGCACGCAGGGAACGGAGACGGGAACGCCCCCCGAAAGCTGCACGCAGGGCGCGTAGGAAACGTAGCCGGGGTCGGGCACGAGGATCTCGTCGCCCGCCTCGCACACCGCGCGCATGACGAGGTCGATGCCCTCGCTCGCCCCCACCGTGACGATGACGTGTTCGGGGGGATAGTCCACGGAAAACCGCTCGGCAAGATAGCGCGAGATCAGCTCGCGCAGGGCGGGAAGCCCGCGGTTGCCCGTGTACTGCGTGTATCCGCGCTGGATGGATTTGACCGCCGCGTTGCGGATGTGCCACGGCGTGATGAAGTCCGGCTCGCCCACGCCCAGGGAAATGGCGTCCTTCATTTCCGACACGATGTCGAAAAATTTACGGATGCCGCTGGGTTTGAGCCCCGCCGAACGCTGATTGACAAAATTTCTCATGCGTGTACCGATATGCGAATGCGATTATCGTCCTCCGTGTCGGTGATGGTCCCCTCGATCTTGTACTTTTTGAGGATGAAATGCGTTGCCGTGGACTGCACTTCGTCCAGCGTGGAGAGGCGTTCGGAAACGAAGCGCGCCACCTCGCGCAGGTTTTTGCCCTCGATGAACACCGCAAGGTCGTAGCCGCCGCTCATCAGGTAGCAGCTCTTGACTTCGTCGAAACGGTAGATCTCTTCCGCGATGGCGTCGAACCCGCTCGTCTTCTGCGGCGAGACCTTCACCTCGATGAGCGCCTGCACGATGTCGTCCGAAAGCCGCTCGTCGTTGACGATGGCGGTGTACTTGACGATGACGCCCCGCGCTTCCAGCGCGGCAATGGCGGATGCCACTTCTTCCTCGCTCTTGTCCAGCATCACAGCGATCTTGGCGGGCGTATAGCGGCCGTCCTCCTGCAAAATGGCAAGAATGTCCGTTTCCAGCTTTTTCATGAAAGCAAAACTCCTTCCTTTGCCCCGCTTTTCCGCAAAAAACGCCGCTTTTTGCGCCGCGAAACAAAGATTTCTTTTTAATAGTATATATTTTTACGGGGACTCTGTCAATAGTATTTTACTTTTGCCGAAAAATTCACTATAATTTTAAGAAAAACTCACGGAGAAAAACTATGTTCAGGATCTGGGCAAAAGTCATGCGCGAAGGAAAGATCGTGCGCCAATGCGTTTACGAAAACGACAGGGAAAAACTCACCTGGTCGCACTTTTTTGAATATCTCACCGAGATCTGCCGCGAAGCGGACGTCCCCACCCCCGTCCTGCTGAAAACGCACATCCTCAACTTTGCCAAGTTCAACCACGTGCGCTTTTACCCGCGCGACTTCATGGAGGAAGTGGACTTCGATTACCTCCTCCTGGAAAACATCATCGTCTGACCGCCCGCGCGTTCCGCGGGGCGCGGACTTTCCGCTCCCAAAAAGAGAAAATTCGCCGCGTTTTTGCGGCTACGCCATGCAAATTTTGTGACAAAGAAGCGCAGGGGCGGGCAGCCATTCGGCTGCCCGCCCCTGCGCTTTTTCTTTTATTTTTTCTGCGCGCTGAACAGAATGGTAAAGGCGGTGCCTTTGCCCAGCTCGCTCTCCACCGAGAGCTGCCAGCCCGCGCGGCGGCACAGCTTTTTGACGATGGCGAGCCCCAGCCCGAACCCGCCGCCCGCGCCGTTGTGCGACTTGTCCACCGTGTAAAACCTGTCGAAAATGCGGGATTTGTCCTCTTCGGCAATGCCGATGCCCGTATCCGCCACGACGAGTTTGGGGCAATCGCCGCCGCTGAGCAGAATTTTCAGCGCGCCGCCTTCCTTGTTGTAGCGAATGCCGTTGGAAACGAGGTTGTTGATGATCTCCAGAAGCCGCTCCCTGCGGCTGAGCACTTTGACGCCCTCCTCCGCCTCGAAGGTGAGCGAGATCTTCTTTTCGGCGATCTTGGGCTCGAAAGAGGCGACGATCTCGCGCAGGAGTTCGGAAAGGTCCACCTCGTAATCGGGGAGTTCGTCGCTGTCGATGGCGGAAAAGTTGATGATGGAGCGGATGAGGTTGGCAAGGCGGTCGCTCTGGCGGATGATGGTATCGGCGGCGCCTTTCAGCTTGTCGGGCGGCATGGTGCCCGCGCCGATGAGTTCGGCAAAGCCGCGGATGGAGGTGAGCGGCGTGTTCATCTCGTGCGTGACGTTGGCGATAAAATCGTTTTTCGAGATAGCCGCCGCCGTCGTTTCCGTGACGTCCGTGATGAGCAAAACGCGCGATTTTTCGTTGAACGTGAACCTGAAACTGTAATAACGTCCGTTGATTTTTCGGACAAGAGCGGCATTTTCGCCCGCTTCCAGCACGGCGACGATCTCGCGGTCGTTGACAAAGCAGGGAACGGGTTCGTTGACTTCGTAATCGAGCAGCCGCTTTGCCGTGCGGTTGATGAGAATGACGTCCGAAGGGTCGCGGAAAATGACGATGCCGTGTTCGATGCTGTTGAGGATGAGTTTTTCCAGCCGCCTGTCCTCGTTCATCTTTTCCACTTTTTCGTGCAGGTCGGCGTTCATGAGGTTGATCATCTTGGCGATGGGGGCAAGTTCGGCGTACTTTGTGCGCACTTCCTTGCCGCCGCTGAGCGCCGCTTCCTGCGTGAGCTGTTCGACGGGGCGCAGGACAAAGGAAGTCGCCAGCCACGCCACGAACAGACAGCAGAGGATGTCCACTACCAGAAACCACACCACGGTGGGCAGAGATTCGGCAAAAATGGCCAGCCCCGAACGCGCGGGAACGGCCAGCCGCACGAGCAGAAGGGTGTCCCCCTGCTCAAAGGCGCGGCAATAGTAGAGCATGGATTCGCGCAAGGTGGCGCTGGTGCGCACGCTCCTCCCCTCGCCCGTGAGCAGCGCCTGCTGCACTTCCTCGCGGGTGACGTGGTTGTCCTCCGCACCGCCCGTATCCGCCAGCACTTCGCCCGTTTCGGACAAAAAGGTGACGCGCGCGCCGCCCAGTTCTTCCGAAAGCGCCTGCGCCTGCTCCTCGTCGGGAGGGAGAGAGGCATACCCCGCCTCGTAGACGTTCATGTAAATTTTCAGTTCCGAAAAAGTCCGCTCCACCGTCTGGCCGTAAAACACCGCCGAAAAGAGGATGGACAGGAACAGCACCCCCACCACCGAAACGAGCAGGGTGACGAGAAGGATCCGCTTTCTCACCGCTTTTTCCCTCCGCAGGGCGACCCTGCGTCATTCTTTATAGACAAATTTGTACCCGACGCCGAACACCGTCTCTATGTAATCGATGCCCAGCTTGCGCAGGCGGGCGACGTGGTTGTCGACGGTGCGCGTTTCGCCCTCGTCGTATCCCCACACGGCGTTGAGAATGTTCTCGCGCGTGAGCGCCTTGCCCTCCTTCTGCATGAGGTATTTGAGGAGATTGAACTCCTTGTTGTTGAGCTCCAGGCGCACGCCGCGCAGGGTGGCGGTCATGGTGTCCTCGTCCAGCGAGAGATTGCCGCGGACAAGGGAGGCGGTGCCCGCCGCACGGCGCAGCAGCGCGTTGACGCGCGCCGTCAGCTCCAGCACGCCGAAAGGCTTGGCAATATAGTCGTCCGCGCCCAGGTTCAGGCCCTTCACTTTGTCCGTTTCCTGCCCCAGCGCCGACAGCATGATGACGCCCATGGACGAATACTTTTGCTTGATTTTTGCAAGGACGTCCAGTCCGTTTCCGTCCGGAAGCATGATGTCCAGAAGGCAGACGGCGGGCGGCGATTTTTCCACCGCGGCGAGAAACTCCGCACAGGTGGCATAACACTCGATGGCGATGTTCGACATTTCCAGCGCGCACTTTACAAGTTCGGCGATGTTGCTGTCGTCCTCCAACAAATAGACCTTCTTTTCCAAAACGATCTCCCCTGCGGCAAAGAGAGCCGCATCCGGTTTTTCTTTTATTATACCATATCCCGCGCAAAAAGACAAGAGCTGCGCCGCGAAAGGCCGCTTTGTACCTTTTTTTAAGGGACGTTGCCCTGTTTTTGCGCTCTTGCGCAAAAAAGCCGCGCCCGATCGGGCGCGGAAAGATCAGTCGAACGCGTGTGCGACGTAGGTGAGGTGGTCGGCGGCACGCTCGAGATTGCCCACAAGGTTGATGAATACGCCGCTCGATTCCGGCTTGCACTTGCCCTCGTTGAGCCTGCGGATATGGTCTTTGACCATTTCCTTGCGCGATGCGTCCACGGAATCCTCCACTTCGTCCACCGCCTTGATGGCCGTGATGTCCTTTTTGTCGAATACTTCCAGCGTCTTTTTGTAGAGAAGCTGAATTTTAGCGTACATTTCCTGCAGGGATTTGAGCACGCCCGCGGAAAATTCGATGTTGTCCCGCTTGCAGTTGCGGGTGTATTTGGTGACGTTGTCCGCCAGTTCGCTGATACGGATGATGTCGCTCGTGGCGTGGTGAATGGAAGAGACCAGCCTCTCGTCCGTCAGGGAGAGATCGCTCGCCGAAATTTTGATGAGATAGGCAACGATGCGCTTTTCCATGTCGGCGACGCGCGCGTTGAGCTCGTCTACCTGCGCCTTGCGGCTCTCGTCGCCCGCGAGAAAGCCGTCCAGCGCAATGGTCATCGACTGCATGGCAAGCTCCGCCATGCGGGAAGCCGCCTTGTTCGCCTGGCTGACCGCAACGGAAGGCGTCGTGATAAAGCGCTCGTCCAGCAGCACGGAATCGCCCGCCGTCTCCCCCGCGCCCTTTTTGCCGGGAATGATGCACGTGGCGATCTTGACAAAAATATTTGCCATCGGCAGGAACATACAGGTACACACGACGTTGAAAAAGGTGTGGAAGAGCGCGATCTGCAGGCCCGCGGCATTCGGGAACCACGTGGCGAGCGTATCCTGCATAAAGGTGGGCCAGCACAGCAAAAACACCGTGAAGATGACCGAACCGAACACGTTGAACATCAGGTGGATGAGGCTGGCGCGCTTGGCGTTTGTGTTGGCGCCGA
Source organism: Candidatus Borkfalkia faecipullorum (assembly GCA_019114245.1). Taxonomy (GTDB): domain Bacteria; phylum Bacillota; class Clostridia; order Christensenellales; family Borkfalkiaceae; genus Borkfalkia; species Borkfalkia faecipullorum. The sequence goes on from DXFX01000001.1 coordinate 11,232, forward strand.
TGGAAGAGAGAATGGCGGTGATGCACGTTCCGATGTTGCTGCCCAGGACGAGGAACAGCACGTCGTTGCCGCCGTCCCCGATGACCAGCCCCTGCCCCACCATGACGATGACGAGCGAGGTGACCGCCGACGACGACTGCACGATCGCCGTGAAGATCAAGCCGATGATCAGAAGCAGAAAGGGATTGCTCACCGTGGTGAGGAAGTTTCTGAATTCGGGGCTGTCCTTATAAATGCTCATGGCGTTTGACATATACTCCAGGCCCAGAAAGACAAGTCCCAACCCCGCCAGCATGAGGCCGATGGTCTTGACTTTGTCGCTCTTGCAGAGCATATTCATGAACACGCCCACGCAGGTGAAGGCGGTGACAAACTCGATGAGCGGGATCTCCGCCATCGACGCAATGTACGCCGTGATGGTGGTGCCGATGTTGGCGCCCATGATGACCGTGGTCGCCTGGAACAGGGACATCAGCCCCGCATTGACAAATCCGACGACCATGACCGTGGTGGCCGAGGAACTTTGAATGATGGCCGTGACCGCCGTTCCGATGCCTACACCCGCAAGACGGCTCTTGCCCGTCTTGTCAAACCAGCTGCGCAGACGGTTTGTTGCAAGCTTTTCGATGTTGTCCGAAAGAACTTTAAACCCGAACAAAAACGCGCCCAACCCCGCCAGCAGGGAAACAACGGAAAGTGTATAATCCATCGCCCCCAAAACCGCCGCCAAGATCCCGTAACACGGCAAAATACTCATAAGCCCTTCTCCTTTGCAACTTTTTCCTTTACTTCTTTTCTTTTTCTTTTAAAATCCTACCCTTCCATTGTAAAGGGAAGATGTATAATACACTTGTAAAAGTTGTAATAAATTTGTAATAAATTTGTATTCTGACAAAATTTTTCCGCGCCCCTTTCCCCCTGTTTGTCAGTTTTTTCACCCTTTTCTCCGCCTTGCTCCGCCGCCTTTGTCCTTATTTCCGCCGACCGTCTCCTTTTTTCCTGTCCGCGCCACCGCCGCCCTGTCCCGCTTTGTCCTTTTCCCCCGCCGCACCAACTTTCCGGCACTGTGCAGGCGATTGCTTTCCCCACCTTCCTGTACTGTGCAGGCGTTTTCTTTTTCGCGCTCTCTTATCTCCCGCCGCCCTCTCTCTTTTCTGTCCTTTTCCCTTTGCCCTCTCTTTTTCCCTGTCCCCCGCCGTCCGACTTTCCTGTACTGTGCTGGCGATTGCCCTGTTTGTCGTAATTTTCCTGTCTTTTTCGATGGAATTGACAAAAAAGCGGGGTACGTCCTGTTATTTTTCAAACAATCGCAAAGAGGGGGACAATGCCTGCGGCATTGTCCCCCGAAATCGTTTTTTAAGCTGTTGTTTTTAATATCCCATGAAAAAGTCAAAACCGCGCTTTTGACTTTTTCCCCTTGCGCCGCATGGGCGGCGTGACGGAAAAGGATGAATTTGCGCGATTTTTTAATGGCGTGCCCCTAAATATCGCGCAAAGAGGGAAAAACCGTTGCAGAGCCGCAACGCGGCGAACATCGGTTGTTCCCTCAGATCACGACTTTTTCTTTTGTCAGCT
>DXFX01000062.1 GCA_019114245.1 Candidatus Borkfalkia faecipullorum
GAAGCGCGCCCCTTTGCATCATGTGCAGGGCAAAATTGCGCGGAGCATCCTCCTTTTCCTCCCCGAACAGAGGGCGCACCCCCTCCTTTGTCCTCTCAAACCCGATGCACGAGGGAGAGGTGTCCGACAAAAAAGTTTCGCGCAGAATGTCCGTCACGACGGGACTGTACGGATAAAAACAGCTGACCCGAAAGCCGCCCGCCCTTGCCATTCTGCCCGTGGATTCCCCGTTGTCGTGCAGAAACAGCGCGTCTACGGGATGCGAACACAGATCGGAAAGCGCCTTTTGGATCCTTCCGCTGTAGCCTGCGTCAAAGGCGGCGCACCTGCCCGCAAAGATTTGGCGATAATACTCTGAAACCGCTTCCCGCGCTTGCCCAGCTTTTGCGGCGTCGAAAGAGATCTTCAAAAACACGCCGATAAAATTGCGGAACCGATTTTCGTCCCCGATGTGCTCGTCCAGAAAAATGCCGTGCGAGGCGTACTCCTTTTCAAGCTGAGGAGTGAGCGGAACGCACACGTCCGCAAACAGCTGCAAAAACTTTTTAAAGGTCTGATCGGGAGAGAAAACGTTGACAAAATTATCCGACGTATAGAACTTTTCAGGTCGATCCATGACGTACGGAAGCACACACTTGCGCGTGGCATAGACATATTGGCTTGCAATTTCCGCGCCCGTTGCACGGCACATTTCTTCAAAAATTTTCTGAACGAGAAACCCGTCCCTTGCAAGAAAGGCGATCATTTCGTATCCGCGTTCCGCCGAGATGTCCAGGATCCATTTTGCGACCCCGAACAAATACGGCCCCAGCGCAAAATAGCCCATGACCCACGGATCGCCGTTAAAGCGCGACTGCGCCTGAAAGGGAACAAAGGGATTGTCAAACAACTCGTGCGCGATGGCGGCATACATGGTTCGGACGCACAACTGCCCCGCAAAGGTGCGCGTATCGAATTCGTCCGACAGGTTTTCATTGAGAAAAGAGGTGCAATTCCCGTTGAAAATATCGTGTACGTTCCCCGTGAACACGTCTACGGCCTTTGGCAGAAAAGCGGCGTGCATCCCCAAACTGCGCGGGACGACGACGTCGTTTTGCCACGTATCCCCGATGTGGAGGACTTCCTGCGGCGCGACGCCGAGTTTATCGAGGACGACGCGGAACAGATTTCCCGTATATTTGAGTTTACGGTATTCGCAGGAAACAAACAGCGCGTCGTACCCTGCGATGCCGCATTTTTGCAGCATTTCCTCCACGCACTGCGCGGATAAGTACATATCCGAAACGAGGACAACTTTTTTCCCCATCGCACGCGCCAGAGAAAACAGTTCTTTCCCCGATTCGCGCGGTGCGATCAGCTTTTTTTCCGTCTCCTCTTCCGTGCGTTTCAGAGCAGCTGTATCCTCCTCGGAAAGGAAATACTGCTGCGCCATTGTACGATAAATTTCCGCGAGCGTAACGTCCTCTGCCGAAGGATTATATACCCTGTTCAATTCGCGGCAGCGCTGTTCGGCAAAGAGGCGCATCTTGACAAAGGCATTTTCCTCCGCTCCGCCGAAAAAGGCGGAAGCTTCCTGCTGGACAAAATAAAAAGCGTCCTGCGGGGCCCATAGCGGCCGCCTGAGCAGAGTATCGAAAATATCGAAACTGATCACAGTATGATTTTTGTCGCAGATCTGCTCTTTCAGCTGTTCGTACCGATCGTCCCATTCGGTATTGAGCGAATTGAGATGAAACTCGTACTGGGTGCAAAATTGCGGCTCCTCTTCTTCAAAGCCGCGCAAAAGAACGTGCAGGGTCTGCTTGTCCTTCAACAGCCCCGCGGCGGAGAGATTGTTGCACCAGATACGGAAATATTTTTTGCGGAAAGCCGCAAAATCCTCCTGCGTCTGCGAATAAATTCCCCTTTCTTTGAGGACGTCCCTGAAAAACGAAAACACGCGGACGACGTCTTTGAGGTTTTTCAGCGTCTTTTGCGGGGACTGCTCCGAACCCGTGGACGCCTCCTTGTGCCTGCAATAAAAATAGCAATCGCAATCGGCAAGCTGCACGTTTTGCGCGTACGAATACAGAACGCAGGAAAAGGCAATGTCCTCCGTCATGACAAGATGTTCCCCGAGCGGCGCGTAATGGGGCAGGCACTTGCGGAAAAAGGCGAGATCGTACACCTTATTCCACATGACGTGCCAATAAAACAGGGCGCCGCGCTGGGACAAAAAGGTTTTGTACACCTCCGCTCCGTGCAGGGACGGTACTGCCCTGGGCAGGCGGCGCGGAATGTTGGAATAGTGTCTCCACCCGTTTTCGTCTGTTTCCACAATGTTGCCGAGGACAAAATCCGCCTTTTCCTCCTCCGCGCGATGGACGAGCGGACGGTAAAAATCGCAGGAAACGTAGTCGTCGCTGTCCGCAAAGGCAAGCCATTTCCCCCGCGCCGCGGCGACGCCGCTCAGCCTTGCGGCAAAAAGCCCCCTGTTTTTTTCGTGTTCCACGATTTTGATGCGCGGATCGCGCGCCGCATAGGCGGACAAGATCTCCTTGCACCCGTCAGGGCTGGCATCGTTTACACAGATTACTTCCACGTTGCGGTAACTCTGCGACAAAAGGCTGTCCAGACAACGCTCCAGCCATTTTTCCGTATTGTACACGGGAACGACGATGGAGAGAAGTTCCCCGCTGTTATTTTTTTCCATTTGTGACCTCTTTACCCTGTATTTTATTTGATGTATCCCACTTCTTTTAAAATGTCCCGGACGGAAAGCGGATTTCCGTTCGGATCCAGGCAGGCATGAAAAGTCCGATACAAATTCAGATTGTATGTTTTGTTTGCGTTGATGATCGCAAGCGGATCGCACGCCTCTTCCCCCGTAATTTCAAACGGGCGCGGAAAACAACCTTCCGCTTGCCGAAAGGCAAGGCAGAAATCCTCTATCCCCTCGCCCATCTCGCGCACCGCCGAAGGCGTATTTTCCTGCTCCCCGAACAGGGGCGCGTTTCGTCCGTCTTCGTCTTTTGCGTATCCGATCGTCGTGGGTTCCGCAGAGGAAAACATGAGTTCCGTCAGAATGAGATGATTTTCCCGTACCCGATCTGTGAGGTAAACATACCCCTTGAGCGCACCGAAATCGGTGAGGCTTTGCGAAAGCGAACAATCGGAAACGCCCAACAGCGCGCCCTCGCATTCCACTGACGGCATAGTCTCCCGCCAATAGCCGCTCAACAAAGCAAAGATGGTTCCGCGCCATCCGAGATCGACGAGCAAGATCCGCCGCTTTCCGCGCAGAATTTCCGACGACATTTCCCCAAACGCTTTGGCGTCTTTTTCATAGATCTGAAAGATCTCTTCCCGATGATTTGTCAAAAATTCGAGCATACGCGGCAGCGTTTTTCTGTCAAGTAAGGCTCCTTGCGGAAGTTCGGCGGGCAGCTTTTCTGACAGAGCGGCAAGCTCCGCCTGCCGCAAAGACTGTGCAATCGTCACCCGATTCTGCTTTTCCGCCTTGCTGACAAACATTCTGTCCAAAAAGACGTTGAAATACTGTCTGACGGCAACTTTTAAAGCCGCCATGCGCGACGTGTACAGATAGACGGCGGCGACGCTTCCGAAATACTTCTGATAAATTCTGTAAAAAAGTTCGGAGTCGCGCGCAAGAAACACGATGCAATCGTACCCGCGCCGTCTGGCAAGTTCTTCCAGCCAGCCGCAAAAACCGTACGCAAGTATTCCCCCATAAACAAAGCCGTGTTCGTACAGGGCGCTGCGCGCCATCCCCCGCACGTGGAGGCGCTCGTTCACGATGCCTTCATAGACGGACATCGCCAAGGAATGCGCTTGCAGCGGCCGATAAAGGGCAAACTTTTGCGCGACAGGCTGCACATACATCGCCTTTAACCCCGCCTTCCGCGCGGCAATACAGCGTTCCCGCGAAGATAGGCAGAAGATCCCCTTTCCCGATAGTTCGTCTGCGATCTCTTCCCATAGTCTGCCGCACTCTGCGCAGGTATATACCTTTTCACAAGAAATCCCGTTGCTCCGCAGAAGTTTGTCCCAAAAGGCGGACGCAAGCCTGCTTTCGCAGCAGACAAAAACTTTTTTCCCCTCCCTTTGCAGACAAGAGATCAGCGAAACATAAAAAGGGTCGGCATAGCTGAGCTTTTCTTCCAGTTCCTGCTCAGCGCGCAGAAGCTGCTTTGCATCCGCGCCGCTCCACTCGGAAACAATTTTGCAGACCTCCGCCAGGCAAGCTTTCCCCTTTTTCCTCTTTTTATCCGCCTCCGCTGCGGCGGCACGGCGCATACTTTTATAGTCGGCGATCCCCAGCTTCGCACCCGCCGCATCCCACAGCTTTTCAATGTGCGATACGCGCAGCAAAAGAAGGAGTTCCCCGTCAAAACAGACAAAATCCTTCTTTTTCAAAACCCGATCCATTTTTTTGCGGGACGGATGCGCGCAAACTGAGGACTCTGGATAGACCAGGCACGTGCGCGGATCCCGCCCGAGCAGTCGGAACAGAAACACCAGCCACAGCGCATATACAGCGCTTGCCGCCTTGCAATATTTATGGAACTTCGGATGGCGGCGCTTATATCTTTGATAATAAAATCGGACAAAGGGATCCTCCCCCATTGCCTTTCGGAACAGCTCGTAAATTCTTCTCAAGTATTTTCTCCCTAAATCAGATCGTCTTTTTTCTTAGTGTGTGTGAGTCCTGCGGGATTATCCGAACCGCCGACGCATTTCCCTGCGGCAAATTTTGC
>DXFX01000063.1 GCA_019114245.1 Candidatus Borkfalkia faecipullorum
GTCTGGAAGAGATCTCCAAAGGCGAACTGTATATCGACGGCAAACTCGTAAACGACGTCGTTCCGAAAGACAGGGATATCGCGATGGTGTTCCAGAATTACGCGCTGTACCCGCACATGACCGTTTACGACAACATGGCGTTCGGTCTGAAGCTGCGCAAAGTGCCGAAGCAGATCATTGACGAGCGCGTCAAAGAGGCTGCCGCCATCCTCGGCATTACCGATTATCTTACCCGTAAGCCGAAGGCTCTTTCCGGCGGTCAGCGCCAGCGTGTCGCTCTCGGCCGCGCCATCGTCCGTGAACCCAAAGTGTTCCTGCTCGACGAACCTCTGTCCAACCTCGATGCAAAGCTCCGCGCGCAGATGAGAACGGAAATTTCCAAACTGCACGCCCGCCTCGCCACCACCTTTATCTACGTCACGCACGACCAGATCGAGGCAATGACGATGGGTACCCGCATCGTCGTCATGAAGGACGGCTTCATGCAGCAGGTCGATACCCCGCAGAACCTGTACGACTATCCTATCAACCTGTTCGTCGCAGGCTTCATCGGGACCCCTCAGATGAACTTCTTCCCCGCCACCCTCACGCAGGAAAACGGCAAGACGTATGTCGAATTTGTCAACAATAAGATCCTCCTGCCCAAGACGGTTCAGGCGCGCATCCGCAACATCGAAGAGTACGCAAATACCGGAAAGCCCATCACGCTGGGCGTCCGTCCCGAAGATCTCCACGAAGAAGAGAGCTTTATCGCCGCTTCTCCCGACACCGTCATCAAGGCGTTTGTCGAAGTCGTCGAAAAACTGGGCGCAGAGACGCTCATCTACTGCAAGCTCGACTTTAAGGAAGGCGAAGAAGTCAGCACCGTCATCGGCGATTCTTCCAACATGATCGCCAAGATCGACAGCCGTTCCGTCATTTCCCGCGGCGAGATCACCGAACTCGCTATTGACGCACGTCACATCCATATCTTCGACGGCGCTACGGAAATGTCCCTGCTCGCCCGCGACGAAGGATACGAAGTCACGCCCGAAAACGAGACTTCTTCCGCGTTCGTGCCTCTGACTCCTCAGGAAATGCAGGCGATCATCGAAAAGAACAGGGTCGTCACCAAGGAAGAAAAGGCCGCTATGCGCCGCGAAGCCCGCGCCGCTGCGAGAAAGGAAAAGGCAGAAGCCAAAGCCGCCGCAGCCGCTCAGCAGGAAGCGCAGGAAGAAAAAGCGGAAGAACCCAAGGACGAAGAAAACAAGTAATCTTCAGAAAATTTCAAAAGCTCCCCGTTTTCGGGGAGCTTTTTTTGCAGTTTTATGCAAGGCGTTCTTCCTTGTTTTTCTCTTTTTTTCGGAAATACAGCAGGGCGGCCAGACATAATATGATCTGCACGGCAGAGGAGACGGGCGTTCCCAAACCGATGAGGAACAGTGTCGCCTCGTCCATGCGGCTCATCAGATAGACGACGGGAATGCGCACAAAAAAGGCTCCCGCAACGCCCTGGATCATGACAAAAATCGTGTGCTTGCAGCCGTTGAAGTATCCGATAAAACAGAACAGCACAGAAGTCAGCAGGCAGTCGATGGCATACGCTTTCAGATAACTGTGCGCCGCCGTGATCACGGCCTGTTCGTTGGAAAATACGGAGGAGAGGAGCGCTCCTCCGAACAGGGCGAGCAGGCTCATGGCGATCCCTGCGATCAGGGCGGTCGAAATGCTGCACAGGAGGGCTTTGGACGATCGCTGCGTCAGACCCGCCCCGTTGTTCTGCGCGACAAATGCAGAGACGGATTGCATATAGGCGGAGGAAACGAGCATGAGAAAGATGCACACCTTTTCCGCCACGCCCACCGCGGCGGAGGCCACCACGCCCATTTCGTTGACGATCACCTGAATAAATAAAAAGGAAAGCTGTACCAGAATTTCCTGCAGGGCAATGGGAATGCCCACCAACAGAATCTGTTTGGCATGGTCTGCCCGCGGCCGCAGGGATCGCCTGCAAAAGCAAAAGGGCAGGGCCTTTTTGCGGATCAGGAGGAAGGAAACGGCTACGCTCACCGCCTGCGCCGCCACGGTGGCAACGGCGGCGCCTGCCGCTCCCATTCAGAACGCCGAAAATAAAGATGCCCGTGCCGATCCCTTGTCCTGCTCTCTCCTTGTCGCCCGCGCCGATGGCGTTTCCCACAAATACCGTGATCCCTATGGAAAGCCCCGTCACGGCCATCGTCACAAGATTGAACAGCTGGCTGCCCGTCGCTACGCCCGATTGTTCGCTCGTTCCCGCAAACTTTCCCACAATGATCAGGTCCGCCGCTCCGTACATCGCCTGCAAAAAGAGCGCAAGCAGGACGGGGACAGCAAATTTTAAAAGGGAATGCAAAATGTTTCCTCGGGTAAGCGTTTGTTCCTTCATTTTCTCTCCTCAAAAAAAGAACCGGATAAGAAACGGGAATTTCACCCGCCATCTTATCCGGCTCCTGACTTTTTCGTTATTTACCCTCCGATGAAGCATTCCGATTATAGCACGGATCAAAAAATATGTCAACAGCTTCAAAGTATTATTTTATTGTCGCGCATACGCGTATATACGGAAGGCAAAAAAAGGATTTGACAAAAAAACAGAAAACTTTTGAAAAACTTTTGATTTTTGCTTGACATAAAAGGGGAAAAGTGTTATCATGTCTAAGCTGTCGATTGAGGCGGCACTCTTCTGTTGAAGAGAAAAGAAGATTGACAACTGCATAGCAAATAAAAATAGTACGAAAAGGCAAAGACTAAAATAAGTAAAGCTAATTGGTTAATACGGAAAAACGTACAAAGCAACGAGCCATCAGGTCTCAATGCGAAACAATTAGCCGAGTTGAAATTTTAGGATTTTCATTAGTATGAAGGATAAGTAGACGAGAAGAAAGATCAAGCTACAAAGAGCATACGGAGGATGCCTTGGTACATGGCGCCGAAGAAGGACGTGACAAGCT
>DXFX01000008.1 GCA_019114245.1 Candidatus Borkfalkia faecipullorum
ATCAATTTACAGAAATAGATTGCATAAAAAGAAAAAAGGGCAATGCCGTAGCGGCAATGCCCTTTCAGCAATTTTTCAGTTATACCTGCGCAGATGTTCCGGCAAAAGGATCCCGATCCCGGAATCCTGCATGATGTCCAGAATTTCATAGAGGAAATCAAAAATGCCGTTGAACTGTTCAAAGCTTTCCTGATAATTCTCTTCGCACATGGGAATCATCGTACACACTTCAATGATCCTGTCCATGTAGTCTCCGACGAGATGCCTGTTCTCCGCAAAGAATTTTGCTTCGCGCTCCAGAACCATCAGATCCCTTTTGCGCCTTTCTTCCTTGGTCTCTTCACTCATACTTTCCCTCTCCCCATACATTACATGGAAATCATCTGAAGTGTTTCGTACAGCTCGTAGTTGAATTTCTTCTTCATGCTGACCGCTTCGATGATGTCCAGATCGATGATCTCGTTTTTATGAATGCCGACCACGCGGTTGCCGATCCCGTCTTTGAGCAAACGGACGGCGTGATTGCCGAACTGTGCCGCAAGCATTCTGTCCGCCATGGAAGGAGAACCGCCCCTCTGTACGTGGCCGATGGTCGTGCCGCGCACGGTATAGGTGGTCATTGCCTGCAATTTCTTGGAAAATTCGTCCGCCGTGGATACGCCTTCCGCAAGCACGATGATGTTGCTGTGCTTGCCGTTTGCACGGCTGCGGTTGATGCGAAGGACGACGTCCTCCATATCGTAGGCAATCTCGGGGACAATGATGATCTCCGCGCCGCTGGCGATACCGGAATACAGAGCAATGTCGCCGCAGCGTCTGCCCATAACTTCCACGACGCTGATACGTTCGTGCGAAGTCATCGTGTCGCGCAGCTTATTGATGATGTCCAGGCAAGTATTGACTGCCGTATCGAAACCGAGGGTATAATCTGTGTATTCGAGGTCGTTGTCAATGGTACCGGGAATGCCGATGGTGGGAATGCCATACTCTTCGCTGAGGCATTTTGCGCCGCGGAAAGAACCGTCGCCGCCGATGACGACGAGGCCTTCGATGCCGCGGTCGTTCAGAGTCTTGACCGCCTGCTTCTGCCCTTCCACCGTGTACATTTCCACGCAACGCGCCGTCCTGAGGATCGTACCGCCGCGCTGTACAATGTCGGAAACGCTGCGCATTTCCATGGGTACCATGTCATCGTTGATAAGTCCCGAGTATCCCTGACGGATCCCGTAGACATCCATGCCGAAATATTTTGCCGTCCTGACGACCGCCCTGATGCAGGCATTCATGCCGTGTGCGTCGCCGCCGCTTGTCAATACACCGATCCTCTTCATATCTATCCTCCGAATGTACTCTCTTGGAATGTACTTTTTCCGATCGTGCTAATATTATAGCAAAGAACAGCTGAAATGAAAAGCACTTTACAGAAAAATGTGCAAAAATGTGTGTTTCTTTTGATTTTAACATTTTTTGTCAATCTCAACGTTTCTTTAAACTTCTATGATGTCCTTGTCGTCCAAAAAGAGGCGGAGCTCCTCGCGAAGTCCCCTGCAATCGTTGACATTGCTCATTCTGTACCTTCCGGCGCCGCGCTTGATCTTGATGACTGCAGTTCCGTTTGCATAATGCGAAAACAATTCCGTCAGCTCGTCAAACTCGTCGTCCGTAAGATCGGATGCGTTCAGCCAGAGCGCGTGCTCTTTCTTTTTGACGGGCGCGGCGGCCTGTGCGGCGGGAGCGGCCTGTGTTCCCGTAAACTCCTCCATTCTGTCCAGAATGATGACGGGCGCTTTTTCATCGTCCAGCTGCATTTTTCCGGACAGACGCACCACTTTATCCGCCATGACGATCCCCTTGATCTTGTCAAATACGTTGGGGAAAGCCACGCATTCGATGCTCCCGTAAAGATCTTCCACGGAAATAAACGCCATGGACGAGCCGGAACGGGTATTGATCTTTTTATACGTGCCGATGATCCCGCCCATCGTGACGGTCGCGCCGTCGGTGAGTTCGGGGTAAGTTTTGTGCCCGTCCTCGTCCTCCTCAAAGTTCTGAAGTTTGAGGCAGGAAAAAGAGCAGTCGTCAAACATTTTCGCGAACTTTTCAAAGGGATGTCCGCTGACGTAAACGCCGAGCACCGCCTTTTCCTTGGCAAGCTTTTCTCCCATTTCCAGTTCGGGAACGTTGGGATAATTCAGCGTGGTATTGTCCTCCACGATGATATCCCCGAACAGGCTCATCTGCATACTCTGTTTTTGTTTGGCGATCTTGTTGGCGCGATCGAGCACGCTCTCATACACGAGCAAAAGCCGGGAACGGTACACCCCGAAGCAGTCGAACGCGCCCGCACAGATCAGCCCTTCCAGCATCCTCTTGTTGAGGAAGGATGCGCAGCGGAACACGAAATCGGGGAAATTTTTGAATTCGCCGTGCTGTTCGCGCTCCTCGATGATGGCGTGCGTCGCGTTGACCCCCACGCCCTTGAGCGCGCTCAGACCGAATCGGACGCCGTTGCCCTGCACGGAAAAATACGTCTTGCTCTTGTTGACGTCAGGCTGCAGGACGAGAATATTTTTCTCTTTGAGATAGACGATATACTTGGAAACTTCGTCTATTTTGTCGATACGGTTGTTGAGAATGGCGGCGAGGAATTCCTTCGGATAAAAGCGTTTGAGGTAGGCCGTACGGTATGCGAGCACGGCATAGCAGGTGGCGTGCGCTTTGTTGAAGGCGTAGCTTGCAAAGCTTTCCATATCGCCGAAGATCTTTGCCGCCACTTCCTTGGGAATGCCGCGGCTGACCGCACCTTCGATGTTTCCTCCGTCCTTGATGTTGCCGAAAATAAATTTGTCTTTCTGCGCCATCAGTTCGGCCTTGTTCTTTTTACCCATCGCGCGGCGGACAAGGTCTGCCTGGCCGAGGGAGAATCCCGCCAGATCCTGGAAGATCTGCATGACCTGTTCCTGATACACGATGACGCCGTAGGTGACTTTGAGAATGTGTTCGAGAAGAGGCGTATCGTACTTGACCTGGGAGGGATTGAGTTTGTTGGAAATATAAGTCGGGATATACGCCATCGGGCCGGGGCGGTAGAGCGCCACGCCTGCGATGATGTCTTCCAGACAGCCGGGTTTTAACTCCTTCATGAATTTCTTCATGCCGCCTTGCTCCAACTGGAACACGGCGTCCGTGTCGCCTTCGGAGATCAGGTCGTACGCTTCCTTGTTGTCGTAGCCTATCTCATCCCAATCGATCACGCGTCCCGTGTCTTCGAGAATATAATCGCACGCCTTTTTGATATCCGTCAGCGTGGTGAGGGCGAGGAAGTCCATCTTCAGCATTCCGATGGATTCCACTTCCTTCATGTTGAACTGCGTCGTGACGTCCTCTCCGTTTCTGGAAAGAGGCACGTTGTCCGCAATGGGTTTTCGGCAGATGACGACGCCCGCCGCGTGCATGGAAGTATTTCTCGGCATCCCTTCCAGCTTGAGGGACATATCGATGACGCGGTGCAGCTGTTCGTCCGTTTCGTACAGCTGGATAAAATCGGGATTGCGCTTTTTCTCCTGCTCTTCCAGATTTTTCAAGATCTCAGCGCGCTTCTCTTCGTCCTGTTCCGCGGCGGCTTTGTCTTTCAGTCCCTGGATGTTCCAGCCGAGCAATTCGCGTATGGTAGACTTGCCGTCCATGAGCTTCGTTACGCGATCTGTCTCGGAGTATGGCACGCGTAGTACTCTGCCAACGTCCTTAATTGCCGCTTTGGAGGCCAAAGTACCGAATGTAACGATCTGCGCGACGTTTTCGGGATGATATTTCTTGCGCACATACTCGATGGTCTCGGGGCGGCGTTCGTTACAGAAATCGACGTCGAAATCGGGCATGGTGACGCGGTCCGGGTTCAAAAACCGCTCGAAGAAGAGATCGTACTTCAAGGGATCGATGTCCGTGATCCCGATCGCGTAGGCGACGATGCTCGCCGCGCCCGAACCGCGCCCCGGCCCCACGGGGATCCCCCTCGATTTGGACCACTGGATAAAGTCCATGACGATGAGATAGTATTCGGCAAAGCCCATGCCGAGGATGATACCGAGCTCGTAATCGGCGCGCTTTTTGACGGCGTCCGTAATTTCTCCGTACCTGCGTTTGAGCCCCTCCCACGTCAGCTTGGTGAGGTAATCTTTTGGATCGGAGCCGTCTTCCGGCGTATACCCGGGGATCAGCGATTTGTCCTTGATGGGGTCGCCGTTGTCTTTTAAGTCAAAGCACGGCTCTTCGTTGCACTTTTGCGCAATGACCACGGTATTGGAGATCGCCTCTGGAACATAGGAAAAGAGTTCCGCCATTTCCTCAGGCGTTTTCAGGTAAAATTCGTGCGTTTCAAACTTCATGCGTTTGGGATCGTCGATGGTCTTCTTTGTCTGAATACACATCAAAACGTCCTGCATTTCCCAGTCTTCTTTTTTGATATAATGCACGTCGTTTGTGGCGACGGGCTGAATGCCGCATTCCTTGGCAAGCTGCAGCAAAAGCGGGAGGACGCGGCGCTGTTCCTCGATCCCGTGGTCCTGGATCTCGATGTAGAAATCCTCGCCGAACATATCCTTTAAATCGAGCGCCGTCTTTTTGGCACCCTCATAGTCCCCGCGCAGCAAGAGCTTCGGAATGCGCCCCGCCAGGCAGGCGGAAAGGCAGACGAGCCCCTCGCTGTGTTCGCGCAAGGTCTTGTAGTCGACGCGCGGCTTGTAATAAAACCCGTCTACGTACGCAATGGAATCCAGCTTGACGAGATTTTTGTATCCCTTTTTGTTTTTTGCCAGAAGGATAAGGTGCTCAAATTCGCTCGTATTGTCCTTGACCTTGTAATCGTGCGTCATGTACAGTTCGCAGCCTATGATCGCCTGGATCTTGTTTTTGCGGCACTGTTCTGCAAACTGCAGCGTCGCATACATATTCCCGTGGTCGGTAATGGCGATCGCCTTGATATTGTTTTTGACGCAGTGCGAAATC
>DXFX01000064.1 GCA_019114245.1 Candidatus Borkfalkia faecipullorum
CGGCTCTTCGATAAAGCGGCCCGCGCGGGAAGGCTCCTGCGGTTCATCGGTAAAGCGGCTCGCGCGGGAAGGCTCCTGCGGTTCCTCGGTAAAGCGGCTCGCGCGGGAAGGCTCCTGCGGCTCTTCCGTAAAGCGGCTCGCACGCGTATGTTCCTGCGGTTCTTCCGTAAAGCGGCTCGCACGCGTAGGTTCCTGCGGCGGTTCCTGGCGCGCAAACGGCGTCTGTGCAGCGGGCTGTGCGGGCGTTTCCTGCTGATAAGCGGGGCGGGTAGGCTCGGAATGAGAGAGTCCGCCGAATCCCGCGCGGCGCATGGTATCGGAAACGTCTATCCCCTGCCGCGTTCCCTTTGCCCTGCCATACTGCGGCAGATCGGGCGGCGGCGTTTCGGCAGCCGCTTCGGCGGGCGCCGCGGCCGTGTTCTGCGGAGCGGAGACATTCTGCTGCGCCGAGACATTCTGCGTACTCTGTGCCGCAGAAGAAAAATCGGTGGGAACGTCGTTGCGATAGAAGTCGCGGGAAGGCGCGGCGGCGTCTGCCGTCGTGTCCGTAACGATCTTTTTCGGGCGTTCGGAATAGGTGATGTTTTCCTCCGCCTGCGCATAAAGATCCGAGTAATTGGAAGCGGGCTTTTCCTCCTGCACGGGCTTTGCCGCGGGAGCCGCAGGTTCCTGCGGCTGAGGCGCGGGAGTGCGCTGGGAGGAAAGCTGATGCCCTTCGGAAATTTTATCGTCCGAACCGCCGAAGTTTTTAGAATACTGTTCGCGGCTGGCGGCGTGTCTGTTCGGATTGTTGAAATAGGAATCTTTGTCGAAGATCCCGTTGGAAGTATAGCTGCCGTAAGGAGCAGGTTCTGCGGAACGGGAAGAACGGGAAGAGCGCGCAGACGATGAGGAAGGCGTGCCGAACCGCTCGTTGTACCAGCTGTACCCTTCACCCGCTCTGTCCGGATAAAGGATGCTGTGGCTCTGCGCATACGGCGTCATGGGAGCCTGCTGTCTTGCAGTCTGCTCCGCGCGGCGCGTTTCCTGGCGCATTTCGCGCTTTGTCTTCATCGGAAAATCTTCCCCGACGGAAAACAGACGCATGGAGCGCTGGGCGGGGTCCTCTTCCTGCGGGCGGGGCGCATATCCCTGCGCGGAAGGCTGTGCCTGCCCGTACGGGGAATACTGCGGCTGCGCGGGCTGCTGCGTCGCCTGCTGCGTCGCCTGCATGGCGGGATCGGCATACCCGAGAGAATACAGCCCCGAAGTATCCGACGTGGCAAAATCCGCCGCCGCGGGCTGCGGCTGCGCTGCACGTTTGCGATTTTTCGCCGCGCTCTCCGTGGCGTAAATGAGATACGCGCATCCGAGAATGAGCAGCGAGAAAATGATATAACCGCCGATCGCCGTCGTCAGTTTGACGACGGGATACACGATGAGCCCTGCGATGACGCCGCCGCCCGTCGTGAGGAAAAAGCTGTTTTCGCCGGCACGGTAACAAGCCGCGAGATAATTCCCGTAGCTGTCATAGGCGATGCCGCCCGTCTGCGCCGTGATGGTATGCACGAGGCAGACCAAAAGGACAAACAAAAGCGCGCACAGAAGCACCCTTCTGCGCGGAGCGGAGGATTTTTTCCCGCGGATGAGCACGACCCCGCCGTAAACGAGCGCGGCAAGGACCGCATACGAGCAATAGCCGAACACACCCAGCAAAAACGAGCTTACGGCAAAGCCCACTTCGCCGAAGATCGTCCTGCGAGAAATGAGAAACACGAGCGAAACGATCGCAAACAGGATCAGAACGATCCCCGCCGTT
The DNA here is from genome assembly GCA_019114245.1 of Candidatus Borkfalkia faecipullorum. Lineage (GTDB taxonomy): Bacteria > Bacillota > Clostridia > Christensenellales > Borkfalkiaceae > Borkfalkia > Borkfalkia faecipullorum. The sequence goes on from DXFX01000064.1 coordinate 1,799, forward strand.
TCCCGCGTGAATATCCCCTCTCTGTTATTTTTATTTTCTGAACCTCTTCCCAAGTTATTCAATCTGATTCTCCCTTCTGCTAAGTATTCTTGTTGCCAGATATTTTTAAATCCGTATATGTTCCATTATACCATTTTCCCGCCGATATTTCAATAGAATTGGAAAAGAAAATCAGAAAATCTTCGCGCGCGCATAAAAAAAGGTTTTCGCCTGCGCGAAAACCTTTTGTAAGCGGATGAACCGTTTGTTACATATCTTCCTTTTCGTTGCTCCAGGAATACATCTTGCGCAGTTCCGCGCCGACTTCTTCCAGCTGGTGGGAAGCTTCCAGAGCCCTCTTTGCATTGAAATGAGCGCGGCCGTTGTTGTTTTCCGCGATCCACTTGCTTGCAAACGTACCGTCCTGGATCTCTTCGAGGACCTTCTTCATCTCTTTCTTGGTCTCTTCCGTGATGATGCGCTTGCCGATTTCATAATCACCGAATTCCGCCGTATCCGAAATGGAATAACGCATGAGTTTGAAGCCGCCCTTGTAGATGAGGTCGACGATGAGTTTCATCTCGTGAATGCACTCAAAGTATGCGTTTCTGGGATCGTAACCCGCTTCGACCAGCGTTTCAAAGCCCGCTTTCATCAGAGCGGTGACGCCGCCGCAGAGAACTGCCTGTTCGCCGAACAGGTCGGTTTCCGTCTCGATCTTGAAGGTGGTTTCCAGAACGCCCGCACGCGCGCCACCGATGCCCGCCGCATAGCCGAGCGCGATGTCCAGAGCCTTGCCCGTGGCATCCTGATAGATGGCGACGATGCAGGGAGTTCCCTTGCCCGCGACATACTCGCTGCGGACGGTGTGTCCGGGAGCCTTGGGCGCGATCATGAACACATCGACGTTTTCGGGAGGAATGATCTGCTTGAAGTGAATGTTGAACCCGTGCGCAAATGCAAGCGCCTTGCCTTCCGTCAGGTTGGGCAGAATGCTCTCTTTGTAGATCTTCGCCTGCTTTTCATCCGGCGTGAGGATCATGATGATGTCCGCAGCCTTTGCCGCTTCCGCCGTGGTCATAACTTTCAGGCCCGCCTTTTCCGCCTTTGCCCAGGATTTGCTCCCTTCATACAGTCCGACCACCACTTTCACGCCGCTCTCTTTGAGGTTGAGCGCATGAGCGTGGCCCTGGCTGCCGTAGCCGATGATGGCGACCGTCTTGTTTTTCAGAACGTTGATGTCGCAATCGGACTGATAATATATTTTTGCCATTGTTGTTTCCTCCGCAAATTTATTTCTTGGATTGTATCTGCTCTTATTATAACTGCTGCAGGGAGGATAGTCAAGCAATTCTCCGATTTTATCTATGAATTTATCGGATATGTTCAATCGATTTTATAAATAATTATCCGCGCTTTTATGCGCGTAAATAATTGCCATTCCCGACAAAAAGGGATATAATAATAGAAAAAGTTTCAAGGACGCATCTTATGGAAAAGCCTGGAACGCAGGAGCTCATCCTGCTGAGAAATGTCATGCAAAACAGAGCGGTGTCCGCCTTTACGCAGGCGATGTGCGCGGACGATCCCTCCGCCTATGCCGTCGCCGCGGAAGCGCTTCTGGAAGACGATATGCTGCATTCTTTCGCCGCATACCTGACGGATAAGATCCTGCACAGCGACAACCTGTTTGCGCGCAGGAGCTTTGCAAACACCCTCACGCAGGACATCCGCACCGCCTATGCGCACGATCTGCGCATCCTGCAAAGCCTGACGTTCCGCGCGGAAAATCCGCCGCAGAAAATCGCCGCCGCCGTTGCGGACGGCTTCCCCGCCATTTCCCGCGGAGAGGACGGGATCCTCGGAAAACAATGGGATTCGGACGAAACGCTGGACAAACTCCGCGAATTCCACAAGCACAACGGCTACGGGATCTTCATCGGCCACAAGGCGTTCACCTTTGAAAACGGTCAGCTCAAACCCGTTTACAACACTTCTTCGATCACCCTGTCCGACCTCAAAGATTACGAGGCGGAAAAAAAGGCGGTCGTGGACAACACCCTCAGTTTCCTGAGCGGTCTGCCCTACTCGAATATGCTCCTCTACGGCGACAAGGGAACGGGCAAATCCTCCACCATTCACGCCGTCCTCAACCAATACGCGGAAAAAGGCCTGCGCGCCGTGGAAATCTCCAAGGACAGGCTCAAAGAGATCAGCGACGTGAAAGAAGTGCTTGCGGAACTTCCGTTCAAGTTTATCCTCTTCATCGACGACCTCTCCCTGGAAGAGCGGGACGAGAAAGTCACCTCTCTCAAAGCCAGCCTGGAAGGAAGCCTCAGCGAAAAGGGCGCCAACGTGATGATCGTCGCCACCTCCAACCGCAGGCACATCCTCAAAGAAAATTTCTCCGACCGCGAAAACAGCGTCCATGCGCGCGACACCATGGAAGAACAGCTTTCCCTTTCGGACAGATTCGGCCTGACCGTCTGCTTCTCCTCCACGGGAAAGGCGGAATATCTCTCCATCGTTCGCCAGCTGGCGCAGGACAGAAAGCTTGCCCTTCCCGACGAAGAGCTTTGCGCACTCGCCGAACGTTGGGCGCTGATCAAGGGCGGCCGCTCCCCCAGGCGCGCCAGGCAGTTTATCGACTACGCTTACGCCTGCACCGCGAAAAATATTCCCATTGAATTTTAAAAAAAGAGCCTCTTGTGATATGCACCCCAAAAGTTGGACAGACTTTTGGAGGTGCATATCAAGATGCGGCGCTCCTTTTTAATTCAAAAATCCCTGAACGATCTCGTTTTCCGCTTCCTGTTCGGAAAGGCCGAGACTCATGAGTTTCAACAGCTGTTCGCCTGCGATCTTGCCGACCGCAGCTTCATGCACGAGACTTGCTTCGGGGCTGACGGCGTCGATCTTCGGCGTGGAAACGATCCTCGCACTGTCGAGCAGAATACCGTCGCACTCCACATGGCCGAAACACTCGTTCTTGCCGATCATATCCGAACGGAAAAACTGGGAGGAATTTCCCTTTGCAACGCTCCTGCTGACAATGTCCGCACGGCTTTCCTTGCCAAGCAGTTTGACGCGGAAATCCGTGATCGCCTTCTCGTCTTTTTCCGTAAGGATCTTTTCCTGTACGATCAGCTGAGCCTTTTTACCGACGCTCGCGTACGTCTTTCTGTCTGTATAAGTAACGCCGCCGAGCTGGGTAGATTCCATGATAAAGCAGGCTCCCTCTTTGAGGAAGATCTTGGTCACGGGATCGAACACCTTTTTCCCGCTCCCGTCGCCGGAAGCATAGTGCCTTTCCACATACCTGACCTTCGCATTTTTGGAAAGGTAAAAGGTGTGGATCCCATCGTGCTCGGCATCCGAACAAGTTGCGTTGTGAATGCCGCAACCCGCAATGATCGTGACGTCCGCATTTTCGCCGATATAAAAGTCGTTATAGACGGTATCCTTGAAATCGCCCACGGTCAGAAGCACGGGGATATGCACGCTCTTGTTCTTTACGTTCGGCTTGACGATGATGTCGATCCCGTCTTTATCCTTTTTGGAAACGATCTCTATGTCTGTACCAGAATTGCGCGCCAGCAATTTTCCGTTTTTGCGAATATTGAAACTTCCTTCGGGGATCCCGTGAAGATCCGCGATCGTTTCCAGAAGTTCTTCATCTGTTCTGTCCATGTCAGCTCTCCTTTACATTGCGCCAGCACAAAGACGGCTGCTTCATGAGGCGCGAAAACATTTCTTCCCTCTTCCCCGCACAGATAAGTTTGTCGTTGTCAAACAGGACGATCTTGTCCGCCGTTTCGAGGATACGCTGTTGATGGGAAACGATGATCACCGTCTTGTCGTGCAGTTTTTCAAACACTTTGACGAGGTCCTCAAAGCTCCACAGGTCGATCCCCGCTTCCGGTTCGTCCAGCAAAAACACTTCTCCGCCCTTGGCAATGGCAGAAGCGAGTTCAATGCGCTTCAATTCGCCGCCGGAGAGGGTCCCGTCCACATACCTGTCGATATAGTTTCGCGCGCAGAGGCCCACCGCGGAAAGGCATTGGCACATTTCATCCGTATTCATCTTTTTCCCGCTGGAAAGCTCGAGCAGCTTTTTGACGGAAATTCCCTTAAAGCGAACGGGCTGCTGGAAAGCGATGGTAAACCCCTTGCGGGCGCGCTCTGTTACGGAACAATCCGTGATGTCCTCCCCGTTGAAAAGGATTTTGCCCGAAGTCGGCTTTTCAAATCCCATTAAAATTTTGATGAGTGTGGATTTTCCGCTCCCGTTCGGGCCTGTGATCGTGCTGATCTCCCTGTCCTGAAAGGACAGGTTCACATTTTTTAAAATATCCTGTCTTTGTCCCGTCTTTTCATCTTTGACGGAATAAGACACGTTTTTCAATTCGAGCATAAACTCTCCTTCTCGCGCAATCCTGCGCCTTTGTTGGTTAGTATCTGTTTTTCTGCGCAAATTATAAAACAAATCGGCGGTCTGTGTCAATAATTCTGACGCAGTCCGCCGACGCCATTTTTAGTAGGGATTTCAAATTATGCTTAAACGCGCACTTCCCCGTGCTCGCCGAGATCCTTTGCATGAGCCTCGAGAATAGGATCGATCTCCGCGGAAATAAATTCTTCAACCTGGCTGCTGCTTCTTCCGATGAAGTTTTTCGCATCCAGAATGCCGTCCAGTTTGTCCCACACGGCGCGGAACATCTCATCGTTCTTGATGAGTTCAATGAGGTTGTTTTCCTTGCCTTCCTGCTTGACGTTTCTGCCCGCTTCCATGGACAAGACGCGGATGCGCTCGTGCAGTTCCTGCCTGTCGCCGCCCGCTTTTACGCATTCCATCATGATATTTTCCGTCGCCATAAAGGGAAGTTCGGCGGCAATGTGTTTGGCGATGACCTTATCGTACACGACCAGGTTTTCGGAAATGTTCATGTACAGATTGAGAATGGCATCCACCGAAAGGAACGCCTGCGCGATGACGATACGCTTGTTGGCGCTGTCGTCCAGGGTGCGCTCAAACCATTGCGTGGAAGCCGTGACCGCGGCATTGACGGGAAGGCTGAGCACGTACCTTGCAAGCGATCCGACGCGCTCGCTGCGCATCGGGTTGCGCTTGTACGCCATGGCGGAAGAGCCGATCTGGTGCTTTTCAAAGGGTTCCTCCACTTCTTTCATGTGCTGCAGCAGGCGGATGTCGTTGGAGAAACGGTATGCACTCTGCGCGATCTGCGAAAGGACGCACAGGACGTTGTAGTCAAACTTGCGGGGATACGTCTGCCCCGTCACGCCGTAGACTTTGCTGTATCCGAGCTTTGCGACCACGCGCCTTTCCAGCTCCTTGACCTTTTCTCCGTCGCCGCCGAACAGGTCAAGGAAGCTTGCCTGCGTTCCCGTCGTCCCCTTCACGCCGCGAAGCTTGACCGAGTTTTTCAGATTGGCGAGGTTATAATAGTCCATTTCCAGATCGGACAGCCAGAGAGTGGCGCGCTTGCCCACCGTGACCAGCTGTGCGGGCTGCAGATGGGTAAACCCGAGCGTGGGCAGATCCTTGTATCTGAGCGCAAATTTTTTCAGCTTGTCCATCACGTTGACGAGCTTTTTCATCACCATGTCGAGCGCCCTGTCAATGATGATCACTTCCGCGTTGTCGGTGACATAGCAGGAAGTGGCGCCGAGGTGAATGATCCCCTTTGCGCTCTTTGCCTGTTCGCCGTATGCCTTGACGTGCGCCATCACGTCGTGACGCACTTCTTTTTCAAAGCGGCGGGCAACGTCGTAGTTGATGTCGTCGGCATATTTTTTCAGTTCATCGATCTGCGCCTGCGTGATGTTGAGCCCGAGCTCGTGCTCGGCTTCCGCCAACGCGATCCAAAGCCTGCGCCAAAGCCTGAATTTGGTATCATCGGAAAAATTTTCCGCCATTTCACGGCTCGCATAGCGGCTGAGTAAAGGATTTTCGTAAACGCTTGTATCAGACATAATTTTCTCCAAATTGTTGATCGTTTATCACAAAAAAAGGACAACGATACAACGTTGCCCCCTGTTTTGTTCAGATTTCCAGGCTGTTGAGCAAATCTTTCAGCGATTTGATTTCGTCCAAAGAAAGGGTGATCCCTTTGCCCATACGGTCATGTGCCTCGTTCCAGGTACGAATGTCGTAGACAGGCTCTCTCTCGCTCCAGCTGACAAGGTTCAGTTCCTTCGTCCAGCCGTTGCCCGTTTCACCCAAAACACCGAGTTTTTCCGTGATCTCATACTTGACTTCTGCCATACTCAAAGCCTCCGCTCTTTGCAGTTTTCCTTTATTATATCATGCGCGCGCGCAAATGTAAAGTAATTTTTTACTTTTTCTTTTTTGACTTTGTTTTCAGCGCGTTTCCCTGCGCGTCAAACACGCCGTCTATGCGGATGGTCGCATAGTCCTGTACGTCCAGACACTTGCCGCAGTTATCGCAGACTTTGCTCGGATCGAGATCGCACATTTCGCATTCCATGCAGCCAATACAGTCGCGATCGTACAAAACGCATTTTTGTGTTTCCATAACCTGACCTCTGCCTTGATTATATCATAAAATTTTTAAATAATCAAATATTTTTTAAAACATTTGTTTGCAATTTGATCACTTTTATGATATAATGGAAAAAAGGAGGAAAAGACAATGTCCGCAGAGAGCAAAAACAAGCTGCAAGCAGTTCTGAAATTTATCAACGATTACAATGCCGAGTACGGCTATTCCCCCACGGTGCGCGAGATCTGCGCCAAACTCAACGTGAAATCCACGGCGTCCGTGTACTATTATATGGAAAAACTCCGCGCCGAGGGTTATCTCAATAAGAGCCCGAACAAAAACAGGGCGATCAGTTTTAAAAAGAACTCTTCCGTCAATGTGCCGCTCATCGGTACCGTCACGGCAGGTCAGCCTATTTTTGCCTACGAAAACTATGAGGACTACTATTCCTTCCCCGCGGACGCCTTCAACGGGAGCGATCTGTTCATGCTCAGCGTACAGGGTACCAGCATGATCGACGCGGGCATCCGCGACGGAGACAAAATTGTGGTGCGCAAGCAGGAAACGGCGGAAAACGGGGACATCGTCGTTGCCCTTGTGGAAGACAGCGCCACCGTAAAACGCTTTTTCAAAAAGAACGGACATTACATCCTCCACCCCGAAAACGAAAGCATGGCGGACATCATCGTAAAGGAAGTTTCCATTCTTGGAAAAGTTGTCGGCCTGGTCCGTTCTTTCCATTAAAACACATCAAAAGAGGCGTGCAATGCTGATATGCACCCCAAAAGTTAGACACTTTTGGGGTGCATATCATTTTTCCGTCTCTTTTTGTTTTTGAAAGTTACGGCGTAACGCGGTTGATGTCGCGCGGGAACATGGACGCATAGCGCACGTTTTTGAAACCGAGCAGGTGCATCGTGATGCGCTCCAGTCCGAGCCCGAGACCGCCGTGCGGGGGCATACCGTATTTGTGAGCCATCAGATAGCTTTCAAAGTCGTCGGGATTCATGCCGCGCGCCTTCATCTTGGCGATCTGCTGGTTGTAGTCGTGGATCCTCTGCCCGCCCGTCGTGATCTCGATGCCGCGGAACAGCAGATCAAAGCTGAGCGTGTATTCCGGATCTTCGGGATCGTCCATCGCGTAGAAAGGACGCTTTTCGGAAGGATAATGGGTGACAAACAGGAAATCGGAATTGTACTGCTGTTTTGCCCACTTGCCGAGCAGCTGTTCTTCTTCCGGTTCAAAATCGCGGTAGTCGGTGATCTTCTTTTTGAACTTCTTGGTGATGATCTCCTTGGCGTCCATAAACTTGATAATGGGGATCTCCGTGATTTCGGGGAGGGTTGCATTGAGCAGAGCGATCTCGCCCGCATATTCGCGTTTCAGAAAGTCCATGATGTATTTGAGCGCGCCCGTTTCCATGTTCATAATGTCATAGAAACTGTCGATAAAGCCCATTTCAAAGTCCATGCTGATGTACTCGTTGAGGTGACGGGACGTGTCGTGGTGCTCCGCGCGGAACACAGGCCCTACCTCGAAAACGCGTTCGTAAACGGGAACGAGCATCTGCTTGTAAAATTGCGGGCTCTGCGCAAGAAAGACCTGCTTTCCGAAATAGTCGAGGCGGAAAATGTTCGCGCCGCCCTCAGCGCCCTGCGCATTGATTTTAGGAGTGTGGATCTCCGTAAAATTCTGAGAGAACAGGAAATCGCGGAACCCGCGGGCGATCCCCTCCTGGATCTTGAACACCGCGCGCTCCTTGGGGTTGCGCAGCGTGACGGGACGAAGGTTGAGATTCAGATCGATGGGAATGTTGTCCAGCTGCTTTTTATTGATGACAATGGGCATCTGTTCCGCAGGCGTGGAAAGCACTTCGATGTTGTGGATCTGCATTTCATATCTGCCTTCGCGCGTCTCGTCTTTGACGATTTTCCCCGTGATCTTCACGGCGCACCCTTCCACAACGCTTTCGTCCATGCGATAATCCGAAAAATCGGGAGAGTACACGCACTGCACGACGTCGCGCGCCGTACGGATGATGACGAAAGCAAATCCCGTCATTTCACGGATGCGGTGGATCATCCCCTTCAGCACGACTTTTTCGTTGACGTGCGCGGGAAAATCCTTATAATCGACGCAAGTCTTTACAATGGCGCCGTCCATCTTTTCCATACAAAAAACCTCTTTGTAAATATTTCCCTTCTATTTTATACGTTTATGCGTAAAATTGCAAGCAAATCAACGCGCCGCACCGCATTGCAGGGCAAAAATTTCCCTTGGAGACAATACAAAAAAGCGGGGAAGCTTGCCCCGCTTTTTTATTTTCAGAGATTGAGAAAATCCTTTCTGTACTTGACCTTGAAAAACTCGGCAAGTTTGACCATGTCCTCGTCCTTGATAGTATTGATGCGGGGACGGTTGCAGGTGAGCATATAGATCTGCGCCGCCTTTTCCACCGTCTCGATCAGGCCGAACGTCTCGTCCATCGTCTTGCCTGCGCCGTAAATGCCGTGCATTCCCCAAACGACCAGACGGAACTCCTTCATCTTTTCTGCCGTCGCCTCGCCGATCTCGTTGGTGCCGCACAGCATCCAGGGCAGAACGCCCACGCCGTCGGGGAACACCACGATGCACTCGGTACACATTTCCCAAAGGGTGTGCGTCAGCTTTGCTTCGTCAAGCTCGTGAACATAGTTCATGGCGAGCAAGTTGGTGGGATGGGAGTGCATGACGATCCTGTTCTGCGGGTCTACGGAGAGGCGCGCCATGTGGCTCATCAGGTGCGCAGGAAGTTCGGAAGTGAATTTTCCGCCGTCCTTGTATCCCCATAAAAGTTCCGCCGTCGTCGCGTCCTCCTTGATGCGGATGATGCCGAGATTGGTTTCGGGATCTTGGGCAACGTTTTTGAAGTATTTGCCCGTTCCCGTCACGATGAAAATTTTGCCGACCAGAGATTTTGCCGTAAAGCCCGTGGGGATCTCGCGGATCACCTTGGAAAGATCGAGATATTCCGCCACTTCTTTTTCGTCCAGGAGGTAGGAAATGTTGCCCCCGTTGCGTTCATCCCAACCCAAACGGTACATATTGGCCGTCACGTCGCACATTTCTTTGACAAAAGGCGCATTCAGAATGTTTTTCATTACTTTCTCTCCTTTAAAACTTTGTTTTCATACTCGACAACCTTTTTGAACCAGTCGTCGCCCGCAAAATTGTATTTTTTCAGATATTCCGCCCAGACATCTCCGTACGGGAGCATCTTGCACTCTTCCTGCACGACCATCTGCTCGGTGAAGTTTGCCGCATCCTGCAGGGCGCGGAGTTTTTCGTTGGGCTGCAGGAGCGCATACAGAAGCGCCTTCTGCATATTGCGCGCACCCACGACCCACGCGGAGATACGGTTGATGCTCGCGTCGAAATAATCCAGCCCGATCATCACTTTGTCCGTCGCATCGTTGCGAACGATCTCCTTGCAGATCTCTTTGAGTTCGTCTTCGAGCAGAACCACGTGATCGCTGTCCCAGCGGACGGGGCGGGTGACGTGAAGGGCGACCTTGTCGTAAAAAGCGAGCAAAGACGGGATCTTGTCGGAAACCGTTTCCGTGGGATGGTAATGCCCGTTGTCCAGCAGGCAGCAGATGCCGCGCGTCGCCGCGTAGTTCTGATAAAACTCGTTGTTGCCGACCGTGTAACTTTCCACGCCGATCCCGAACACCTTGCTTTCCACCGCGACACGCACCTTCGTCTTGTCGTAATCAATGGAAAGAATTTTGTCCAGCGAATCTTTGAGGCGCAGACGGGGCCCCAGCCTGTCTGCGGGAACGTCTTTCAGCCCGTCGGGGATCCAGATGTTGACGAGGGAGTGAGAATTCATCTCCGTTGCGAAATATTCCGCGATCTTCAGGCAGATCTGCCCGTGACGGATCCAGAATTCGCGCACCTTCTGATCGGGACTGGACAGGGTGAGTCCGTCTTTGACCATCGGATGGGAAAAATACGTGGGGTTGAAATCGATGCCGTCCAGCCCGATCTCCTTTGCAAATTTCACCCACGGCGCGAAATGTTCGGGGCGGTAGGCGTCTCTGTCCACCTTCCCCTCGTCCGCGCCGAGAATGGCGTAGCTTGCATGAAGGTTGAGGCGCTTTTTGCCGGGGATCAGCGAAAACGCGAGGCGGATGTCCTCCATCAGCTCTTCGGGCGTCCTGGCACGGCCGGGATAGTTGCCCGTCGTCTGAATGCCGCCGCTCGCCGCGCCGCCCTTGTCAAAGCCGACGACGTCGTCGCCCTGCCAGCAATGCACGGAAACGGGGATCTCTGCAAGCGTTTTGATCGCCTTGTCGGCGTCGACTCCGTAGCAAGCAAACATTTCCTTTGCCTGATCGTATCTGTTCATCTCTCTTTCTCCTTTTATTTATATTGTCTGAGCGGGAAGGAAGCAAGAATTTTTTCCCTGCCCTCCGCAATGTTTCTTATCTCTCCGCCCGCGACCATCTGCACGAGCAGATTGCCGAGCGCCGTTGCCTCCGTAGGCCCCGCGATCACGCAGACGCCTGCGGTTTTTGCGGTCAGTTCGTTGAGCAGAGCGTCCATGCTTCCGCCGCCTATGATGTGCAGGCTTTCAAACTTTCTGCCCAGCTTTTTGCCCATTTCGTCCAACGCCTGCTTATAGCAATGCGCCAGACTGTTGTAAATGCAGTACAGAAGCTGTCCGTCCGAAAGCGCGCCCGCCTTGTCTCTGATCGCCTCGCTCATGCTGTGCGGCGCAAGAAAGCACTCGTCGTTGCAATCCACGATGGCATCGCAGACGTTTGCACGCGCCAGCTTTTCCGCGTCCGCAAATCCGAGCCCGAGTTCTTTCCGCACGGATTGGAGCATCCAAAGCCCCATGATATTTTTCTGATAACGGAAGGTAAAGTTGAGCCCTCCCTCATTGGAAAAGTTGTTGGCGCGGCTCTCCCCGTCCGTATGTGCGGCGGGCTGTTCGATGCCGAGCAGAGACCACGTTCCGCTGGAAAGGTAGGGTGTATCGAACCCTTCCCCCACGGGAGCGGACAGCACGGCGCTTGCCGTATCGTGCGTGGCGCAGAGAACGACGTCCATGTCCCCTCCCACTTCTTCCGCGATCTCCTTTTTCAGCCTGCCGAGAACGGCGCCCGGCTGCGTGAGCGGACGGAACAGCGTGCGGGGCAACCCGAGTTTTTCGAGAATGTCGCCGTCAAATTCGTGCGTCGTGGCGTTGACGAGCCCCGTGGAAGTTGCGTTTGTATATTCGCTCGCCTTGACTCCCGTCAGTTTATAGAGAAGGTATTCGGGCAGCATGAGGTAGTCTGTCGCCTTTTCCAGCCTGCCCGCAAGTTTATCCGCATACAGCTGATAAACGGTGTTGAACGGCTGAAACTGGATTCCCGTGCGCGCATACAGTTCTTCAAACGGAACGATGCCGTGTACGGCAGGGATCACCTCCGCCGTGCGCCCGTCGCGGTACGCATAACAGGGCAGGATCTCCTCTTCCCCGTTCATCAGAACGTAGTCCACCGCCCAGGTGTCGATGGACAGGCTGTCTATCTTTCCGTAACGCCGAACCGCCTCCGCGATCCCGCGTTTGACCTGCTCAAACAGATTTTTCACGTCCCAGACCAGGTGACCGTCCTGCTCCTTGTTTCCGTTGGGAAAACGGTACACCTCTTCCGCCGTGATACGGCCATCCTTCAGGGATCCGACAATGTGTCGGCCGCTGCTGGCTCCAATGTCGATTGCGAGAAATTTCTTCATTTCATCCCTCCTTGGCACTATTATAGCAGAAATGAAAAAATCAATCAATGACATTATTTTATGAAAAAACTGACGCCTGTTGACTTTTTTATTCACTGATAGTATAATAGAAGCATGAACAAGGAAATTATGGAACAGATCTGCCGCCTCACCCCCGAGGAAGAACAGATCTTATACAATCAAAAGAAGATCAGCAAGGACGACTATACCTTTTCCGAGCAGTTTATCGTAAACAGTAAAAAGCTGCTTACGGGAGACAAGCAGATCGATCTGCGCCTGCATACGAGGTTTATCGACTTCCCCGAACACGGCCACGATTACATGGAGATCATGTACGTCTGCGCGGGAAGCATTACGCACGTGATCGGAAAGGACAGGATCACGCTTGAAAGCGGCGACATTCTCTTTCTTAACAAGCACGTGCGGCACAGCATTCTGCGCGCGAACCGTTCGGACATCGGCATCAATTTTATCCTTTCCAATTCCTTTTTGCAGTATATCTTTCACAACGTGGAAAACAACCCCGTCATGTGCGGATTTCTGACGAGAAATTTTGAACCGGACGGCGGCGCTGAATACCTGTTTTTCAAAACGGCGGACTGCTTCCCCATCCGCAACCTGATGGACAACCTCATTTATACGATCGTCAACCACACGCCCGACGATTACACCATTTCCACGCAGCTGGTCTCCCTGCTCTTTTCCTATCTTTCTTATTATAAAGACACCCTCGTCAACCACCCCGATTTTCTGTCCGATTCCGCCCTGCTCACCCAGCAGGTGACCTCCTACATCCGCCAGCACTACCCGCAGGCCTCCCTGCAGGAGCTTTCCGAACAGGTGGGATACAATCCCGTCTATCTTTCCAGAAAGATCCACGCGACGTTCGGCAAAAATTTTCAGACTCTCATACAGGAAGAGCGATTGCTCGTTGCGGAAAAACTTCTGCGGACGACAGATCTGAGCGTGGACGAGATCATCCGCACCGTGGGCTACGAAAACCAATCGCATTTCCATCACCTGTTCAAAAGCAGGTACGGCACCACGCCCCACAAATATAAACTCAAAACGCAAAACTAAAAGATCCCTGCCGTTTCGGGCAGGGATCTTTTATGATCGGTTATTTCTTTTTGGGCAAGATCTTTTCTTTGCCTCCCATGTATTTACGCAGAACTTCGGGGATGGTCACGCTGCCGTCCTCGTTGAGGTGGTTCTCCAACAGGGCGATGAGCATACGCGGCGGAGCGACGACGGTATTGTTGAGCGTGTGCGCAAAGGCGTTACCCTTGTCCGTCTTGTAGCGGATGCCGAGCCTGCGCGCCTGCGCGTCGGTGAGGTTGGAGCAGCTGCCCACTTCAAAGTACTTTTTCTGGCGGGGGCTCCATGCTTCCACGTCGACGCTCTTATATTTGAGGTCGGCCAGATCTCCCGAACAGCACTCGAGCGTGCGCACGGGGATCTGCATGGAAACAAACAGTTCCACCGTATAGGAATACAGTTTTTCAAACCACTGTCTGCTCTCTTCCGGCTTGCAGATGACGATCATTTCCTGCTTTTCAAACTGATGGATACGGTAAATGCCGCGTTCCTCGATACCGTGCGCTCCCTTCTCTTTGCGGAAGCAGGGCGAATAGCTGGTCAGCGTGAGGGGCAGCTCTTTCTCATCGAGCACGGTGTTCATGAATCTGCCGATCATGGAGTGCTCGCTGGTGCCGATCAGGTAGAGGTCCTCCCCTTCGATCTTGTACATCATGCCGTCCATTTCCTCAAAGGACATGACGCCCGAAACGACGTCGCTGCGGATCATGTAAGGAGGAATGACATAGGTAAAGCCCTTGTCGATCATAAAATCGCGCGCATAAGTGAGCACGGCGGAGTGCAGCCTTGCGATATCGCCGAGCAGATAGTAAAAACCCTGTCCGCTGGTACGGCGGGCGGAATCCAGATCGATCCCTCCCAGATTTTCCAGGATGTCCAGATGATAAGGCACTTCAAAGGGCTTTTCCACGGGTTCGAGGAATCTCTGCCTCTCCACGTTTTCGGAATCGTCCTTACCGATAGGAACGTCGTCCGCAATGATATTGGGAATGCTCATCATATCCTGTTTGAGCTTTGCGGCGATCTCTTCGGAAATTTTTTCGATTTCAGCGATGCGGTCGTTATTTTTGACGACTTCCGCCTTTACCTGCTCCGCCTCTTCCGTCTTCTTTTCGCGCATGAGCTTGCCGATCTGCGCGCTGAGCGTGTTCCTCTTGGCGCGGCAGGCGTCCCCTTCCTTTTGCAGTTCGCGGCGCTTTGCGTCCAGTTCGAGGACTTCGTCTACGAGGGGAAGTTTTTTGTCCTGAAATTTTTTTCTGATATTCTCGCGCACGACGTCCGGATTTGCGCGCAGAAAATTGATGTCGATCATGAGGTCTGCCTCCGTATTTCTTTTCCATACTATTTTAAAACAATTTTTCACTTTTTGCAATAAAAAGACGCGCTCTTTCGCCAATTTCAAAGATTTTTTCGCAAGCTTTCCTCTTCCCGCAAAGAAAAAGAGAAAAATTGTTTGTATCCGCTCCCGTTTTATGGTATAATAAGTAAAAGCAAATCATACGATTTTCCCGGAGGAAATTATGGCTGTAAGAAAAAAGCCCGCCGACAAGAGTTCCCGCTCTGTTGACAAACCGAAAAAACAAAGCGTGGAAGAATTTGTCCGCCAAAAGCTGAACGACGCCGATGCGCAGCAGGAAACAGCTCACGAAGCGCCCGACCTTGCCGAGATCAAAAAGCAGTTCAGGCGCAAAAATGCAAAGATCCCCGCCGCCTCGGAAACGCGCAGGTTTATGCCCGATCTGAACAAGGGCCTGGATTCTTCTCAGGTCAATCAGAGATTTTCCCAGTTTCTGTTCAACGACACCAACCAGAAATATTCCAAATCGTATGCCAGCATCTTTATCGGCAACATCTGCACTTTCTTTAACCTGCTGTGCGTCCTCGCCGCGGCGGCTCTTGTCTACTCGGGCGCGGGGATCTCGCAGTTTCTCTTTGTCATCATCTTCACGTTGAACCTCGGATTCGGGATCGTCACGGAAATTTTCGCAAAGCGCAAGATCGACAAGCTTTCCCTCTTGACCGTCCCCTCTTCCAAAGTCCTGCGCGACGGGACAGTACAGGAAGTCCCCTCCAAAGAGATCGTGCTCGACGACATCGTCGTCCTTTCCCTCGGGAATCAGATCCCAGCGGACTGTATTCTCGCCGAAGGGAGCGTGGAAGTCAACGAATCGCTCCTGACAGGAGAATCCGTTCCCGTCAAAAAAGAGCCGGGCGATCTGCTGTATGCGGGTTCCTTTATTTCCGGCGGAACGTGCAAGGCGCGCGCCGACAAGGTGGGAAAGAGCACCTATCTCAACTCTCTTTCCTCCAAAGCCAAAAAATACAAAAAGCCCAATTCCGAGCTGATGCGCTCAACTAAGCTCATCATCCTCATCGTCGGCATTCTCATCATCCCCATCGCCGCGCTGATGTTCAGCGTAAACTGGACGAATTATAACCCTGCTTCAGGCCTTACGCAGATCGACGATACCATTCAGCGCACCGTCTCCATCGTCATCGGAATGATCCCCTCGGGAATGCTTCTTTTGACGAGTATCGCACTTACCCTCGGCATCATCCGCCTGATGGCGCACAACACGCTTGTTCAGGATTTGTATTCTCTGGAAGGGCTGGCGCGCGTAAACGTGCTCTGCCTCGACAAGACGGGGACCATCACGGACGGCCGCATGAAAGTGCAGGATTGTATGCTCCTCTCCAACCCTACGGATTTTTCCGTCAACGAGATCGTCGGCTCTTGCCTATATGCCCTGCAAGACAACAACCAGACTTCCATTGCCCTGTACAATTATTTCGGACACAACACAACGCTGACGGCAAGCGCAACCATCCCGTTCTCCTCCAAGAGAAAGCTCTCCGCGGTCACCTTTGCCGAGATCGGCACCGTCGCCATCGGCGCACCCGAATTTATTTTGTCCTCCGTACCCGAAAAGATCAGCAAGATCGTCAATCAATATGCGTCCATGGGACTGCGCGTCCTGCTGGTGGCGCATTCGGCAGGCAAGATCATAGGAGACAAACTGCCCGCATCCTTCAAACCCATGGCGATCGTCTCGATCGCAGACAACATCCGCGACGACGCCGCGCAGACCATTCGCTGGTTCAAGGAAAACGACGTCGCCGTGAAAGTCATTTCGGGCGACAATCCCATCACCGTCTCCGAAGTCGCCAAACGCGTGGGTGTGGCAAACGCAGAAAAATACATCTCTTTGGAAGGTCTCAACGAGAAAGAGGTCATCTCTGTCGCCAATAAATACACCGTATTCGGACGGGTAACCCCCGAACAGAAAGCCATTCTTGTCAAGGCGATCAAATCGGAAGGCAATACCGTCGCCATGACGGGTGACGGCGTCAACGACATTCTCGCCATGAAAGAAGCGGACTGCGCCGTCAGCGTTGCCTCGGGCAGCGATGCCGCAAAGAACGTCAGCCACATTGTCCTGCTCGACAACAACTTTTCTTCCATGCCGCGCGTCGTATTTGAGGGCAGACGGGTGATCAACAACATTCAGAATTCCTCTTCCCTCTACCTGATGAAAACTTTCTTTACCACCATCTTTGCCATTCTCTCCATCATCAGCTGGGAATTGTACCCCTTCAAGACAAACAATTTGATGCTGCTGGAATTTTTCGTCATCGGGCTCCCTTCCTTTTTCCTGTCGCTGCAACCCAACAAGAACCGCGTTCAGGGCAAATTTTTGCCATATGTCCTGTCACGAGCCATTCCCTGCGCCATTGTGTTGGTCCTTGCCGTGCAGAGCACGCGGTTTATCAGCGCCTTCCAGCCCGAGTATTTCAATAACTGCTACGAAGAAGTTTCCACTATGATCATCACGTTTGCGGGGCTCGTCATGCTCTACCGCGTGTGCATTCCCTTCAATCTGTTCCGCACGGCCCTCTTTATCGGAATGTGCGCCCTGTGTATCACCGCTTTGGCCGTCCTGCCTGCGGCCTTCCTCGGAAACGGCTACACCCCGCTCGGATTTGTTCCGATGCTCTATATTATCGTGGTCGTACTTATTTCCGTCCCCCTGTCGGGCGCCTTTATCAAAATTTTTGAAAAACTGCGCATCAATAAAAAAATTGAAGACCGATTGGGAAATCTGGCATAAAAACCTCTTTAAACGAAATCGGGGAGAGCTGAAAGGCTCTCCCCGATTTGTTATAGAAAGATCGTTACTGTAATATTTTCCGTCAGACAGGTAAGAAACTTATTTTGCCTGCTCCTGGATCTCTTGCACATTGTTTTTTCCGACTTCCTTTTTTTCCGTCTTTTCAGGCTTTACCCCGTCCGCCTCGCGGCCTTCGAGGTATTTCAGGATCGCGTCTTGCCGCGCAAGGATGCGGTTTGTCTTTTTATAAAGGTCTTCGATGAGAATTTCCGTCTTGAGATTGACTTTATAGTCGTTTTCCGCGCGCTGGCGGTCTTTTTCCTCCTGGCGGTTCTGGCTCATCATGATGAGAGGCGCCTGGATCGCCGCCACGCAGGACAGGACAAGATTGAGCAAAATAAAAGGATACGGATCGAACGCCTTTGCAGCAAGACAGACATTCAGCGCCATCCACAACAACAGCACTCCGACAAAAGAACCGATAAAGGCCCAACTGCCGGCAAACTTTGCAATGGCATCCGCCGCGCGTTGTCCTACGGAAATTTTCGTTTTCGCCTCTTTTGCAGGGTTTACGGAAATCTTGCTCCCTGCAAGAAGGGAAAGGATCTCTTCATCCGACATATCGTGTTTGATATCTTTGATGATCTCGCTGATCAGTTCCTTGTTGTTTTTCATTTTCTCCTCCCGGCTTTTCTTGCGGATTTTCTGCAAAATTATAGCAAACACATTTCCTTTTGTCAAGCCGCACGAAAAAGCCCCGTTCGCAAAAACCCTTCATCCATAAAAGAAAGCGGGGAATACAAACTCCCCGCTTTACCTTGTTTTACAGGCGCACTTCCTGTTTTGTTTCTGCCGATTTATAGATGGCATCCAAAATTTTCATCAGTGTCACGCCATCCTCCGCAATGGAGGAAATATCTTTGTCGTTTATGACGGCGTCCACAAAATAGCCGATCTCCTTTTCAAACAATCCGTCAAAACTCAGCGCCGTAGACCTGTCCAGAGATACATTTGTCAGATAACCGCAACTGTCCGTATAAATTTCCAGTTCGGGATCGAGACACATCCCGCCTCGCGTTCCGAACAATTCTATCTTTCCCTCGTTGTGTTTGAGATTCAGGCAGAAACTTGTCTCCACGCTCAGAACGGCTCCATTGTCGTAGCGCACTAACGCCGTTGCAAAATCCTCTACGTCACAAATATCGTTTTCGGTTTTAGAGACGGACGCATATCCCACGCTGTCCTTCAATCCGCTCCTGTTGCCGAGCTTTTTAAAAGTCGCGCCGTACACCGAGACGGGCTTCGGGTTTCCCATCAGATACCTTGTAAGATCTATGACGTGCACGCCGAGATCGATGAGAGGGCCGCCCCCGGAACGCTTCTTGTCTCCGAACCATCCTCCCGGATTCCCGTTGCGGCGAAGATATGTCGCCTTTGCATAATAGATCTCCCCGAGCGCACCCTCGTTGATGAAATCCTGCATAACGGCAGTATCGTTTCCGAATCTGCGCACAAAACCGATCATAAGTTTTCGCCCGCACGCTTTTGCCGTATCCAGCATTTCCTGCGCCTCCTTTGCGTTCAGGGCCATCGGCTTTTCGCAAAGGACATCCTTGCCCGCCCGCAAAGCCATGATCGTACAGGGTGCGTGCGCGCTGTTCCAGGTACATACGCTTACAGCATCGATTTCAGGCAACGATTTGAGCATCTCCGCTTCGTCCGTAAACAGCCTGTCTATTTTGTATTTCTCTCCCGCCCGACGCAACACTTCTTCATTGATGTCGCAGAGTGCATAGAGTTCGACGTTATCATTCTTCAGGTAGGCGTTGATGTGCTGATTTGAAATGCCGCCCGTACCGACAACTGCCACTTTAATTTTTTTCATTTCCTGTCTCCTTTATTTTCTCACGCCGAACGAATCCAGAAAGCGCACGGCGTCTCCTATATCCTTTGCAGGCTCGTCTCCGCATTCTCTCTCGATGGTCAGGTATCCGTCATAGCCGATCTCTCTCAGTGCGTCGAGATACTTGTTCCAATCCACCCCGCCTTTCCCCAGAGGGACTTCACGGATCGCGTCCCAGCTGCAGGGCGTAAGTCCGTAATACTGCGGCGCATACAGCGCCCGCGTATCCACTTTTTTGATCTGAATGCCGTCTTTTGCGTGCGTATGTACGATATAATCGCGCAGCGTGTAAACCGCCTGCACGGGATCGTCCCCCGCACACATGACAAGGTTGGCGGGATCCAGATTGACAGCGACCCCGTCGCTTCCCAATTCATCTAAAAAACTCTTCAGAACAGAAGCCTTTTCCGGTCCCGTTTCCACGGCAAAATGTCCGCCCAGACTCTTTGCAAAATCTGCAAGCTCCTTGCAGACCGCATACATACTCTCATATTGGACACAGTCTTTGTTTTCGGGGACAACGCCGATGTGCGTCGTCACGACGTCCGTGCCAAGTTCTTTGGCCATCTCCAGGATCCTCTTTTCCCTGTCGATCATCGAGCGGTCGCGCTCATAATACATGGCGCAGCCGAAATCCCCGCAGATCGCGGAAAAACAGAGTCCCTCGCCTTCAGTAATTTTTTTTATCTCGGAAAGCTTGCTTTTACCTGCATCAAACGGAAAAGCCCGTCCCGCATAAGCCTGCACGCCGTCTGCCCCGAGCGCTCGCGCCTCTTTGATTGCCTGCGGAAAAGGTTTGCGAAAACTTTCCGCAATCACACCGATCTTCATGAAACGCCTCTTTTTTTATTTTATCATAGCACAAGAAGACCCGCGGGGCAATCCCGCGGGTTCTGTTGATATTGTCAAAAGTTCAGGTTTTTGTATCCCTGTGCAGGACACGGTAAAAAGTATTCAGGCTGTTGAATCCAACCTCCTCTGCAATACGGCAGACAGGCGCTTGCGGCTGTTCTTTTTTTAATTTGTAATATTCGTTGATCCTGCACCGATTGATATAATCGCGCAATTTCATCCCTGTAAACTGATTGAATAATCCGGAAAGATAAGTCTTGGAATAACCGAACAGATCGGCAAGGCCTTCCAGAGATAATTCGCTCCTGAAATTTCCGTTGATGTACTTTAACACCTCTACAAAAGCCTGCGTCACTTTTCGGTTGCGGACTTCCGTCATGGGATAAGCCTTTCTCATGAGAGCAAGCAATGTATCCGAAAAACCGCACTTTAACAGATCGTCGGAACGATCCCATACAGGATAAAGCGCGTCCAAAAACCGTAAAATTTTATGGCTGTAATCGTTTTTAGGTAAAAACGAAGAAAATGTCTTTTCGGAAAAATCAAACTCCGCTTTTAAATAACGGGAGCTAATCAAAACGACATAATATTCCGCCCCCTTTCTGGGAACGTAAAAATGCGGTTCAAAACAGCGCGCAAAAGTAATTTCTCCCTGCTTTACAACACGCTCTTCGGTGTTGATGTGTACAAGGCATTCCCCGCAGGACATAAAGACAAACTCGATGCTGTCATGAAAGTGCGGCAGGATTTTCCCGCCGTCCTCTGTGATCACATTCTTTTGAAAATAAATGTAATTGGCCGCATCCGCCGCTTTTTCGTAAAAGGAAGGGTCCATTTCTTCTGCTCTATCCTCTTTCTTTTTCGGACAAATCTTCTTAGTCCATTGACAATAGTGTCCGATTATTTTAATTATACAGCAATAACAGTATTTTCGCAAGCGGTCAAATCATATGCAATTAAAATCTCGTCCCTGCGATTTTCGGGAACCCTGTTTATTTTAAGAGGTCGTGGGTTTGTCCCTTAAAAATAAAAGACGAAAGGCAACCCTTTCGTCTTTTTGGTCGAGGTGACGGGACTTGAACCCTCGTCGAAACCGTCAGCTTTTCTCTCACCTTGTCCCACAGAGGGCAAGGCTCGCTTTTGCTTCCGTTTCTCCTCTTCCCAAAAATCTCGTCCCTGCGATTTTCGGGAACCCTGTTTGTTTTAAGAGGTCGTGGGTTCGTCCCTTAAAAATAAAAGACGAAAGGAAACCCTTTCGTCTTTTTGTGATTTGTGAACGAAAAGGCTACACGCATCAGTCTTTA
>DXFX01000065.1 GCA_019114245.1 Candidatus Borkfalkia faecipullorum
AGTTGCTGTCGCCGCTATCGAATACGATCTCGGTGTTAATGCCACGCTTACCTTTACGGTTGGCGAGCTCACGTTCAAGAACAATAATGCGGATGTAACTTATGGGGAAGGATATGATGTAGACGACCTGAAAGAGGTTTTCTCTATCACGTTCTACACCGATCAAGAGGGTAATTCTCCGATTACGATCGAGGGGAATGGGACATTCACGACGACGTTGAGCGGAAATGGTACATACAACATCTATGCGAAAGTTACCTGGACGAGCGATACGGGGGATGTTAAAGGTGAAGCCGCTGATGCGCGCGATACTTGGATCGGCGCAAATGTGACCACCGTTTCCTGCACGTTCGGATATACTGCAGTTCAGGCTACCGAGCTTCCCAACGCATAATTCAAACCTTGCATAACTATATCGACTGCCGCGCCCACAGCAGTGTGGGCGTCGGGCGCGGCAGAACGTAGTTATGCGGGAATATTGTTCTGTAAAAATTTTAAGGCAAAGAGAAAAGAGCAGATAAGGCGGTGTTTCGTATGGAAACGGAAAACGAAGAAAGGAAAGTGTCGGAATCACCCCAGCCCGCGCAGGAAGCGGCGCCGTCAAACATTCCGACGGCGGCGGAGCGCTCCAATCGTTCGTTTGCCGAACGGATGGGGGAGGCAGGTTACATTGCGGGCAGGCGTTACGATGCTGTCAAAAACGCATTCCTTGCTTACAAAACGGCGGAACGTAAACCAAAAAATGTTCGGTCGCGCATTTCCCGCAGCGGGGAAACCTTTTACGCGGGCAGAAAAGTTTTGGGGAAAGTTTGCCTGGTGGGCGGTTACCTTCGCCTGTTCCTGGCGCTCGATCCCAAGCTTTACAATGTAGAAAAATATCATCATAAAGACTATTCGGAAGTTGTGCGCTACGCAAAATTTCCTTTTATGATAAAACTCTCCTCGGACAGACAGGAAAAGTATGCCGAGGAACTCATCGGCGAACTTCTCCTCCTCAACGGTTTTGTGCGGGACGAGGAGTACGTCGTAAAAGATCAGGCAAATATCTTTAAAAAGCCCAGGCACAAAAAGGCGGTACAGGAAACCACGGAAATCCGTACCGTCTATGTACCCGTTCCCGCGGAAACGGAAGCCGCGGCGGCGGAGGACATAGGCGAACCCGAACAGATCGACGTGCGCCTGCCGCGCAGAGCTACCGTTTTCAATAAGCAGGGCGAGCGCATCGGTAAAGTCCGCAAGGGCGTCTGGCAGGACGAAGAGGGCAACGAACAGGGCACTTTCGTCAAAGAAGAGACGAACGTATTTGTCTATTCGGGCGAATCGCGCACGGGCTATGTGGACAAAAACGACAACGTCTTGTCCCTTTCCAACAAGTACATAGCCACTCTGCGCAGGCCGGAGCGGTTCTGGATCCTCGCTCTCGTGCTGTTTTTGGTGCTCGTCACGCTGCTCACCGTCATTCTCAGCGCCTATTTCCTCACGCGGTCGGAAAATACGGACTACGCGCCCGTCATTTTCATCGCGTCGGAGGACGGCACCAGTTGGGAAGATTCCGAAGATCTGCCCATTTTCTTCAACGAAACGTTTGGCACCAACAAGGTTGCGCCCGGCATGAAGGGCAGCTACCGCTTCACCTTTGCCAACAGAAATAAAAACACGCTGGATTACTCTCTGTCGTTCAGCGAGGAAAATGAGTACGGTATTGCAATTTTGTACCGCTTAAAGCGGGACGGCGCGTATATTTCGGGTACGCAGGACTACGTCACTGCCGACGAGCTCGGCCTGGACGGACTCACCGTAGAGGCGCAGTCGTCCACGTTGTTCGAGCTGGAATGGTTCTGGCAGGACAACGACGAAGCGGACACGGTTGCGGGGCAGAACTCCGCCGTGTACACGCTTACTATTTCTTTATCGGCGCAAGTCAGCGTGCGGGCATGATAATATGGGTAAAGTATATAAGGTGATAAAAACAGTGATACGTACACTTCTTCTCGTCGTGATCGGGGTGTTGGTGGTGTACAACGCTTATATACTGATTGCCCGTACGCTGTTTAAAAACGGAATGCCCGTTACGTTCGGATTTGCGTGTGCAACCGTCGTTTCGGGCAGTATGGCGGATGAGATCGACGTGGGCGATTTCATCATCACCAAATCGCAGAAAGAATATGCCGTCGGGGACGTCATCACCTTTTACGACGGCGAAAGCGGCGCCTATATCACACACCGCATCATCCTCGTTTCCGGCGATACGTATGCGACAAAAGGGGACGCAAACGACACGGCGGACGATTTCAGCGTTCCCAAGTCGGCGGTGGTAGGCAAGGTCGTGGCGGTGTGGAAGGGATTCGGAAACGTCGTTTCCTTTCTGCAAAGCCCGCTCGGACTTGTCTGCGTGATCGGCGGCGGCATCGCCCTCTGGGTTCTGGCGGACATCGGTACGGAGGTGTTCAGGAAGAAAGATGAGTGAAAAGAAAAAAATTCCCATTATAAGATATTTAAGCTATCTGCTTGTTGTCAGTCTGCTGTTTACGGGGGTCACCTTTTCCCGCTACTCCATGACGACATCGGGGGACAGCTCGGCGCCGCTCTCGCGCTTTCATTGTTCGTACGAGGTGGACGAAATTTCCGCAACGTCCATTCCAAACGTCGATTATTGGCTGAAAAACAACAGCGCCGCCAGCACGGCGCGCACTTTGCGCTATACGGTCAGCAATTTCAAGGACGACGTCACCAGCGACGTGGCGGTGAAGGCGCACCTGCGCGTGTACCTGCCCGCCGAGATGGCAAGGCACCTCGCGCTCCAGATCGGCACCATGAACATCGCGGAAGGCACGGTCACTTCCTATACGCCCGAAATCGTTCTGGACGAACTCATCGCGAAAAGGGAAGCGGACACGGCCAATGCGGAGACAGTCATCGACACAAGCTCTTTTAAAAATTATTATGACAGCGGCGTGCACAACGCGGCGGACGAGGAGCTTTCGGTCAGCGGTTCGCTGGAATCCGCTTCGCCGCGCACCATTTCGGCAGTCAACCGGGGCGGTTCGGGGCTTTCCTTTACGATAACGGCAAGCACCAAGGAGGCGCAGTATTCGCTGGGATTCCAGCGCGGCAAAAACGAAAACGACTACGCGCCCCAGCTCTTCCTCGACCTCGTTCGGGAAACGGAATTTTACACGATCGATCTGTACCTTCCGTCCATGGAATTCCCCGCAGGTCAGCCGCTCACAAAAATGTATATCGTCTATCTCACCCTCACAGAGCACTTGGAAGGCTTGGATTTTGATGCGTATTGGTCGGGCGCAGACGCCGTTCTCGCAACGACGGACGCGGACGGGAATGTTCGCGTGGAAAACAACTCCGTTCTCATCAATTCTCCCCCCGCGGCGGGCAAAGAGTATTACTACAACGGCGCCAGGGTTTTGGGGTATCATTTCGATCAGACAACGCAATTTGCGGCGCAAGCTACGGCGGAAGGGGAGTCTCCCAAATCCACCACGGTGCGCATACAGTGCCTGTACGATGACGAAGGAGGCGGCTATGACATCAAGCTGTTCCACGTCGCGCCTATCACGGAGGATTCCACGGAAAATTACGTGCATCCCATCGAGTCGGACGGGGAGTCCGCCATCGTCTTTGACAAGACAAGCAATACGTTCAGCGGAAATTTCAGCACGGGTACGTGCGATCAGAACCAAAAAATCGATCTGACAAATATCGTCGCGCATCCGTTTACGGAAGGACTGAATGCCTATCAGGTGCTTTCCAAAAGTTACGAAGTAAACTTCAAAGCGCTGTTTGTGCAGGCGTCGGAATCGGAGGTGTGATATGACTGCAAAAATCAGAAGTATCTTCCTTCCCGTTCTCCTGTCGCTCGCCATTCTCTCCATGCTCACCGTGTCCCTCACGCTGGGCAGATACACGCAGGAAGCGGAGTCGGAAGGCATTTATTCGGGCGATCTCAATTACATCGTCTCCAATCAGGTGGAGATCGAGTCGGTGGACGAGTTTTTCACCGCCATCGAAAACGGCTACAACAACATCAAGATCAAGGACGAAGTGGATAACCCGCTCGTCATTTCGGGCGGGATCAGCGACGTCAATTCCGACCTCGTCATCGACCTCAACGGCCACGAGATCCAAAGGAACAACCGCGAACCGCTCCTCAACGTCACGCAGGGCGTCAAGCTCACCATCATCGACACGTCCGAGAAACAGACGGGCAGCTTTTATAACCCCGTCGGCAGCGTTCTGCGCATCAGCGGCGGCTCCCTCACCGTCTCGGCGGGAGAGTTTGAAAGCGGCCCCCGCACAGGCGAGGGAATACATGAGAGTGAGTACTACGATGCTTCTTCCAACTCAACTTTAAAGGGCGCAACGATCAAGAAGGAGTACAGCGTAGACACCCTCTACATTGACGAGAATACAACGATCGGCAATGCTTCCATGCCCGTCATTATTCCGTCGGTGACTAACGTAGACGGCGTCAACCGTTCCGTCAACGGGAATATGTATTTTTCCGAAGGTTACAATAGCAATACCTATATTCCCGCGGATACGTATCTGTATTTCACGCTGGAGGATCCCACCGTCGAAAATGCGACCATCGCCGTGGAGGGAAGTGCAAAGTACTACTACACCTATTATCTCAACCGCGACACGTTCGACTACGCACAGACGCAGAAGCCGTCGGATTCCACCGTTCAGATCAAAGTCTACGTGTATAACGGCGTCAAGAGCGCGGCCGCAACGACGAAAAAACCTTTTTCCGCCATTGAAATGGAAAGCGGAAACCTGTTTGTGCGCGGCGGCACCTATCGCTCCTACTTCGGGGAGAGGGATACCTACTGCGTCAACGCTTCGGGCGGATATATGGCGATTGAAGCGGGCAAATTCTACGCATACGGCAGGGGCGTCTGCGTGCAGTGCGATTACTCCGCCGACGTCAATATAG
Source organism: Candidatus Borkfalkia faecipullorum (assembly GCA_019114245.1). GTDB lineage: Bacteria > Bacillota > Clostridia > Christensenellales > Borkfalkiaceae > Borkfalkia > Borkfalkia faecipullorum. The sequence goes on from DXFX01000065.1 coordinate 4,955, forward strand.
AAGAGCAGTATCTGCGCGTTTCCAGCGGCGATTTTTATTCGGAAGCGGGCGACACAATCGGCGTTTCCGGCGGAAGAATGGTCGTTTCCGATGCGTCTTTCGTCAAAAATGCCGCCGATTTCGCTCTCACATCCAATACGCGCAACGCCAACGGTTCGGCCATCCGCGTATCAGGCGGTTCGCTCACCGTCTCCGCAACTTCCGAGATCCATTTCTCGCTGTACGGTTCGGGCATGAGCGGCATCACTGCAGAAGGGAAAAACGCTTCCGTCAGCGTCCGCAACGTCACAATGGATTTCTATTCCGAAAAGCTGGGCATTGAGGGTCAGGACGACCCGAGCGACGCCGCGGGCATTTTGTACAATACGGGCATCTACGCGGTGGGCGGCGGCAGCGTCGTCTGCGACGGAAATACTTCCTTCAACGTCATCGGTTCCTATTCTTCGGGCATCTATTCCGAGGGCGGCTCCATCAACCTCAACGGCGATACGTTCCTCTGTTCCGTCAAAATGGCGACGGACGGAGAGGACGGAAAAAAACTTTCCAGCACCGCCATCAGTACCGTCGGGGGCAGTATCAACTTTAACGTAAAAGAGGCAACCGTCTCTTCCAACGGGCTGGGCATCACGGTCGGCGGCGGAGACATCTGTTTCAGCCATAATACTGAACAGGAGACCATCAATATCACTACCACGCGCGGCACCGCCATCTATGTGTACGACGGGAAAGTCTCCGTCGACGAAGATTCCATCGTCAATATCACAAGCAAGATCGATCCTTTCTGCTCGTGGGTGGTGGATACCAGCGGCGGAAGCACGGGGATCAAAGATACAAACGTCAATATCAACAACGGCGTATACATCAACGGCGGTTCGCTCGTCTCGGACGGGCAAATCACGGTGCAGCACACGGGCGTGGAAAACACATCGTCGGGCTCGGGCCTGATCGACAGCAAGATCAAGAGCTACGCCGTTCGCGTGGACGGTCAGCTGAGTTCGGGAACAAGTACCATCGACGCGCAAAAGCTTACCATTCGCGTCTCCGAAAACGGCGGCGGACTGTACGTCAAGGACGGTTCCATCACGCTGGATACCGCAGAGATCGACGCGCGGGGCTTCGGCATTGCCATGCGCGGCGAAAGCGGAGACAATGTTACAATCAATAAAAAGCTTACGCTTACCACGCATAAGGCTACGGGAATTTACATCACGGGCGGGTCTCTGACTCTCAACGGCGAAACGACCGTCAATTCGACGATCGATTCTGGCTATACATTCTGTACGGGCACCGATCTTCCCAAAAATTCTTACGACGGCGTGTTTGTGGAAAACGGCTCGCTGACCGCAAACAGCACGTTTACAGTCAATTTTTCGGGGCTTGCCAATGACCCGAACGAAACTTTTTCCAGCATGGTCAAGAGCTATGCCGTGCGCGTGGACGGTTCGGGCGCGCAGGGAAGCAGTGCGCAGAGCGGCGCTTCCTTCTCAGCAACAAACCTGAACCTCTTCGTAAATGCGAATGCAGACGGCGGCGGATTGTACGTCAATCAGGGTACGATCACTCTCGATACGGCGGTGATCGATTCTCAAAGCTACGGCATCGCCCTGCGCGGGGAATCGGATACCGATTCCGTCACGATCAGCAAAGCTCTGACAGTCAACTCCGCACGGACAACGGGCATCTACATTACGGGCGGTTCGCTTACGCTGAACGAAGATAGTGTTGCAAATATTACCAGTTCTATCAGTGAAGCCTATGGATTCAATAATACAAGTGCTACCAAATCTTACGACGGCGTGTTTGTTGAGGGCGGTTCGCTGTATGCAAACGGCGAGTTCAACGTCACGCATAAAGGGATCGACAATTTGTCCGATACAAATAACGCCACTTATAAGATTGTCGGACAGCAGATCCGCAGTTATGCCGTGCGTGTGAAAGAAACCACCGATCAGAAACCGACAGTGAACATACTCAAAGGGAATATCACAAATTCCATCGGGGGCGGCGTATATGTTTCGGGCGGAAGTGTTTCATTGGGAAATCTCTCAAATACTGTGGAAGATGATTTAAAGGTAGAAACGACAGGCACAACTTTGTTCGCGACGTCATACAAGGATGTCGGTGCGAGTACCTGGGCATATCGCTTGAACAGAACGGGTGGCCATGCGATCGAGGTGCAGGGCGGCAGTCTTACGGTGAACAGCGGTACCTACACTGCGGCACAGGGGAACGGGATTTTTGTTCGCAATACGGATTCCTCTGCCGTCAGCAATCAGGTCATCATCAACGGCGGGAACTTTTACGGGTATAACACCGGTTATAAACTCGATTCGGATGAAAGAAAAGTTGGACCCGGTGCGTCTGCAGGATTGTACGTCATGGGGCATAGCCTCACGGTCAATATCAACGGCGGTACGTTCGGCAGCAAGGGGGATGTCAGCAACAGCGCTGCAGTGTTTTTCGGAACTCCGGGCCGAGAAAGGGCAAAGGTCAATATTTGCGGCGGAAATTTCTACGGAAGCAAGAGCGACGTGATGAGCGTGTTCCGCTTTGTCGATTTCTTATTCGATGCGAAGGATCCCGCAACGCCTATAACGGTTGAAAATGCAAACGGCAATCCGTCGGCGGCACTGTCCGTGCAGGACGATCTGATTTACACGAGCGATTCTGGTCGCGGATCTACCATCAACATCAGCAACGGTACCTTCAACGGGACTGGGGACGGGATCTTTTACGGAAGCAGCGTCGATACGCTGCGCATCAGCGGCGGAAATTTCAGCGGGGCGGATTCCAGCGGTTTGCTTTTTTCCAAATCGCCGGGCACGTCTATAAGAACTGTCTTTTTGAGCGGAGGGACTTTCTACGGCGGAACGAATGCGGTGGGCGGTACTTATTATGCGGATGCTTACATCGTGGACAGTGGGTACTATTTCAGTAAAAACGGCAACACCTGGCAGGTTTTGCCTTCCTGAACAGACTATGAAAAACGAACGGCGGGGCGCACAGAGCGCCCCGCCGTTCGTTAAAAAACGGGGCGGCGGAATTTTCCGCCGCCCCGCGATCTTTCGGGAAAGTATTGTATTACTTGGTCATGCCTTCCTGCACGGCAACCGCCACAGCGACGGATGCGCCGACCATCGGGTTGTTGCCCATACCGATCAGGCCCATCATCTCCACGTGTGCGGGGACGGAGGAAGATCCTGCAAACTGTGCGTCGGAGTGCATACGGCCCATCGTATCGGTCATGCCGTAGCTTGCGGGGCCTGCCGCCATGTTGTCGGGGTGGAGGGTTCTGCCCGTGCCGCCGCCCGATGCAACGGAGAAGTACTTCTTGCCGTTTTCCACAGCCCATTTCTTGTAGGTGCCTGCAACGGGGTGCTGGAACCTGGTGGGGTTGGTGGAGTTACCCGTGATGGAAACGTCAACTTTCTCCATGATCATGATGGCAACGCCTTCGTTGACGTCGTCCGTGCCGTAGCAGCGCACTTTTGCGCGCTCGCCGTTGGAGTAAGGGGTCTCCTTGACGATGGTCACCTTGCCGGTGTAGTAATCGTACTTGGTCTGCACGTAAGTGAAGCCGTTGATGCGGGAAATGATATACGCCGCGTCTTTGCCCAGACCGTTGAGGATAACGCGCAGGGGATTTTTACGGACTTTGTTCGCGTTCTTTGCAATACCGATGGCACCTTCGGCAGCGGCGAAGGATTCGTGACCTGCGAGGAAGCAGAAGCACTCGGTCTCTTCGCGGAGCAGCATGGCGGCGAGGTTGCCGTGGCCGAGGCCTACTTTACGCTGGTCGGCAACGGAGCCGGGGATGCAGAAAGCCTGCAGGCCTTCGCCGATGGCTTCCGCCGCGTCAGCAGCTTTTTTGCAGCCTTTTTTGATGGCGATGGCGGCGCCGAGGGTGTAAGCCCAGCCTGCGTTTTCAAAGGCGATGGGCTGAACGCTCTTGACGATGTCGTAAGCGTCAAAACCTTTCTCGTTGCAGATGCGCTTAGCGTCCTCAAAATCCTTGATGCCGTACTTGTCCATGACGGGCTGGATCTGTTTGATTCTTCTTTCGTAACCTTCAAACGTGATACTCATTGTAGCGCACCTCCTTATTCTTTGCGGGGATCGATGTACTTGACCGCCCCGTCGGCTTCGGTAAATCTGCCGTAATGGCCTTTTGCCTTCTTGAGAGCTTCTTCAGCGCTCAGACCGCTCTTGATGAAGTCCATCATTTTGCCGAAATTGATAAACTCGTAGCCGATAACTTCGCTGTTGGCGTCCAGAGCCAGACGGGTGACGTAGCCGTCCGTCATTTCGAGGTAGCGTACGCCCTTGGCGGCCGTGGAATACATGGTGCCTACCTGGGAACGGGTGCCTTTGCCCAGGTCTTCCAGCCCTGCGCCGATGACGAGGCCGTCGTCGGAGAAGGCGGACTGGCTTCTGCCGTACACGATCTGCAGGAACAGTTCGCGCATAGCGGTGTTGATGGCGTCGCACACGAGGTCGGTGTTCAGCGCTTCGAGGATGGTCTTTTTGGGCAGGATCTCTGCAGCCATGGCGGCGGAGTGGGTCATGCCGGAGCATCCGATGGTTTCAACGAGGGCTTCCTGGATGACGCCCTGTTTGATGTTGAGCGTAAGTTTGCAGGTACCCTGCTGGGGTGCGCACCAGCCGACGCCGTGCGTCAGTCCGGAAATGTCTTTGATTTCTTTTGCCTGAATCCATTTACCTTCTTCGGGGATAGGAGCGGGGCCGTGGTTGGGGCCCTTGGCAACGCAAATCATCTCTTCAACTTCGCGTGAATATTGCATATACTTCCTCCGATAAAATTTTGTCCGTACCATTTGTCGGTCTAACCATGAGAAATTATACCACAAGCGCAAAAAATTTTCAATGCTTTGCAACGAATATTGCCGCAACTTTAAAAAATTTTTCTGAAAAATCAACAAAAACGTCCGTAGTCTTTACAAATTTTTTCGGATATGTTACAATAAAAAGAACAATAATCATGTTATCGGAGCAAAAAAATGGCTAAAAACGTAATGGACACTCTCAGGGAGAGGGGCTTTATCAAACAGACGGTTTTTGAAGAGGATCTGTACAAGCTGCTCGGCAGCGAGAGCGTGCCCTTTTATATCGGGTTCGATCCCACGGCGGACAGCCTGCACGTGGGGCATTTCATGCAGCTGATCGCCATGAAGCATATGCAGATGGCGGGGCATAAACCCATCGTGCTCATCGGCGGCGGCACGGGCATGATCGGCGATCCTTCGGGCAGAACGGATATGCGTTCGATGATGACGCGCGAAACGGTGGACTATCACTGCGAATGCTTCCGCAAGCAGATGGCGCGCTTTATCGATTTTGAAGGGGAAAACGGCGCCATTATGGTCAACAATGCCGACTGGCTCGCCAAACTCAATTATATCGATTTCCTGCGCGACATCGGCGTGCATTTCTCCGTCAATAAAATGCTGACGGCGGAATGCTTCAAATCCCGTTACGAGCGCGGCCTTTCCTTCCTGGAATTCAACTATATGCTCATGCAGGCGTACGACTTCCTGGTCCTGTTCCAGAAATACGGCTGCCGTCTCGAGCTGGGCGGCGACGACCAGTGGAGCAACATCCTGGCGGGGGCGGACCTCATCCGCCGCAAGGAACAGCAGCCCGCGTTTGCCATGACGTTCACCCTGCTCACCACTTCGGACGGACGCAAGATGGGCAAGACGGCGAAAGGGGCGGTCTGGCTGGACGAGAACAAGACCACGCCTTACGAATTTTACCAGTACTGGCGCAACACGGACGACGCGGACGTGGAAAAGTGCTTAAAGCTTCTCACCTTCCTGCCGCTGGAGCAGATCTCCGAACTCTGTGCGCACAAGGACGAGCGCATCAATGCCGCAAAGGAAACGCTCGCTTACGAGCTGACAAAGATGGTCCACGGCGAGGAAAAGGCGAACGCCGCGCAGGCGCAGGCGAAAGCCGCCTTCGGCGGAGACGCCGCAAATATGCCCACGGTGCAGATCCCTGCGGATACCGCAACGGTGGCGGACGTGCTGGTGGCGGCCAATGCCGCAAAGTCCAAGAGCGAAGCGCGCAGGCTCATCGAGGGGGGCGGCGTAAAGGTGGACGAGGAAAAAATTGAGGACGTCAACGCTCCCGTTCCCGAATCTGCAAAGGCGAATGGCTCCTTTGTCCTGCATAAGGGCAAAAAGGTACACATCAAAGTCGTCCTTCAATGAGTTATCTCAGCGTCTTTTCTCCATGCACCTATGAAAAGGTGATCGAGCGTTCCCGCTTTATCGCCAACTGCGCCCACGCGGAGAGCGAGGAGCAGGCGCGCACGTTTATTGCGGGCATCCGCGCCGAGCACTCCCTCGCCACGCACAACTGCTTTGCCTTTGTCGCGGACAGGAAGGGGAACCTTCTGCGCTTTTCGGACGACGGCGAACCGCAGGGAACGGCGGGAATGCCCATGCTGGAAGTGCTGAAAAATAAAAAGCTGTTTGAAACGGTGGCGGTGGTCACCCGCTATTTCGGCGGCATCAAGCTGGGGGCGGGCGGACTTGTCCGCGCCTATGCGGGGACGGTATCCGAAGCGCTGGCGCAGGCAGACATCCGCGAATATACGCCCTGCCGCGAACTCATGCTCACCGTCGCGTACGAAAATTTCGACGCGCTGAAAAAATTCCTTTCTTCGCACGAGTGTACCGTAAAAGATACCGATTACGCGGAAAAGGTGTGCGTTCTTGCCGCCGTCAAGGCGGAAAACGCGCCCGCTTTTGCTGCGGCGCTCACCGACCATATGGCGGGCCGCGTCGCCGTGGAGGAAGGGGAGGAATACCTCTTTCCCTTTCCGTTGACGGAGAAAACAGAGAGATGAAAAAAGTAAAAGTCCGTTGCTACAAGTGCGGCAGCGAATTTGAAACCAACGAGGGCGTTCGTTCGGATATTTGCCCTACGTGTATGTCTTTTATCGACATTTCCCGCGCTCTCGGGGCGGACGGACAGGCCGCAAAGGCGCAGCCTATTGCCAAAGATCCGCCGAAAGAAGAGCTGCACGGCGTGCAGGAAGAGAGCGCCGCCCCGCAGGAAAAGGCGGAGGAAACGGCGCCCGTAAAAGAAGCGGAAAACGGCGGCTTAATGCACGCAGAACAGCTTCTGGAAGCGGGGATCTGGAGCGCCGCGCGCAGCGAATTTGAAGAATCCCTTTCGGAAGGGGAGAGCTGGCAGGCGCATTGGGGGATCGTCCGCGCGGCGACGCGCGAACTGACCGATCTTTCCGTTTTCCCGTCTGTGAAAAAACACGCGGAAGCGGCGTTTGCTAAAATGCCCGCGCAGGAACGCCGTGTATTGGGCGCAAGGTATGTTCCGCCTCTCAGCGAACAGCGCCGCCGCACGGCACAGGCCATCAAAGACATGGAAAAGGCGCCGCCCCCGCCGCGGGAACTGCAGCAAAAAAAACAGAAGTCCGGTCTTTTTTATACGGGCAGCGCCGTCTTTTTTATCATTCTCTTTATTGCAGACTTGCTTTTGGAGTTTTCCGGTGGAAATGTCGGGTTGAACGTAGCGGGCGGAATTATTATTTTACTCGACATCGTTTTGCTTGTCTTGCTCATCGTTTTCGGCGTCAGGAGACTTCTTAAGGGTCAGCGCGCAAAACGTGCAATGCAGGCGGTGGAGGATACCCAAAAGGAAAAGCATGAAGCGGAACTGAAAAAGCTGCGCGAACGGCTGGACTGCATTGATACTCTGTGCGGGTATCTCAAATATTGAGCATCATCGGGAAATCGCATTGAGTCAATCTATATTATCCGATTTATAAATTATTTACAAATGCGGATAAATGTGATATAATACGAAAAAAACGAAGGGGGATCCCCTCCGCGTAAAAGAAGGGTAAACGTATGAAATTTATTCAGGCAAAAACTTTGAAGGCGAAACCCACGGACGAGAGCAAGCTGGGGTTCGGTAAGATCTTTACCGACTATATGCTGACCATGCGCTACAAAAACGGCGCGTGGCAGGAAATGCAGATCGAGCCGTACGGCCCCGTCGAGTTCGACCTCGCCACCACGGTGTTCCATTATGCGCAGGGCATTTTTGAAGGGCTGAAAGCTTTCCGCAACGACAAGGGCGAGATCCGCGTATTCCGCCCCGAAGAAAACTTCAAGCGCATGAACCGCTCGGCGGAGCGCATGTGCATCCCGCAGATCGACGAAAAGAAGGTCTTGGAAGGGATGTTTGAGCTGCTGCGGCTGGAAAAGGACTGGATCC
>DXFX01000066.1 GCA_019114245.1 Candidatus Borkfalkia faecipullorum
CGCGGGGCAACCTTTGAAAAAGTTTTCCCCGCACCCTTTCCAAACAATATAACCAAAGTAATGTTGCTGACCCGTAGAACGGTCAAATCCAAACAACATTATTATACGAGAAAGACAAATGAGGGATTGGAGCGAGATCTGGACGAGGATCATCAACGGCCCCGTAAAATTTTCGGAAAAGATCGCCGAACTTTTGGGCGAAGGGAAAAATATCCTTGTCGACATTCCCAAAAACCTTTGCTGGCGGGAAGAGATGAGGAACGCCATGCAGGAACGCATCGAAACGGAAGTGGCGGATTGTGAACTGGAAATTGTGGACGTTCGGGAAGAGGTGGAAACCTCTCCGCTCGATTACCTGCTGGATCGGTGCACGGTCAGAACGAAACTGCGCCACACCATGAACGTATACGAATTTCTGCGGGACGGCTGTCTTGAAGAGGGGAAAAGAAACCTGATTTTCTGGTTTAAGGGCATTCCCGAGGAGAGAGTGCGCGAATTTATCGATTTTCTGCACGAATACAGCAGCAAGATGAAGGACGGATGCCCTCTTCTGCTCGTGGAAGCGCGCGGAAACTTCAAGGTCAGCAAAACTCTTCCTTCCAGGGTAGTGCGGATGCACTGGTCGGATCATGTCCGTCCGTATGATATTTCATCTTTCTGTAACATTCTTGCGGGCGAGGAAGAGGGAATAGACGAACATTACAAGGATTATCTTGCAACTCTGTGTTCCGCTGTCTGCGTCGGCGATGCCGAACTCTGTGCCTGCCTGATGACGGAATACGCACAGGAATTGCAGGAAAAAGGAATTGAAGAGGCGCTGCATCTCGTTCAGGCCGACGGCAGGTTTTCGGCGCGCGGAGAGGAGGAGGTCGGACTGAATATCTCCGAGCAGCACATTCTTTATATTCTCAGAACGGGGGATGCGGAGGAACTGGACAGGAGGATCCGCCATGCGCAGATCGCCGTGCTGTACCCCATTCTTGAATTGCAGAGGGAAAATTTTATCCGCAGATATGAAGGAAATCTGACCGTTTTTCTGCAGACAGAGCCCATTTCAAGCTATGACGGGCGCATCTTAGACCCGTACGATCTCGAGTGGGGGAGGCTGTATTATATCTCGACGGCAACGAATGCTGCGCAATTTCTGAATCGGGAATATGAAGTGACAAAAACCATGAAAGAGATCAGAAACGATCTTTCCCATCTCAAATGCTGCACTCCTGAGAAGGTCAGATATCTTTTGACGAGAGCACAGGAAGAGTGATCTTCTGCCGTAAAGACAAAATAAAAGCCTTTTTCGCGGATATTGTGTCCGCGGAAAAGGCTTTTTTCTTTATTTATTCAGGGAAAGATAGACCATCAGAACGGCGATGTCTGCAGGGTTGACGCCGGAAATGCGCCCCGCCTGTCCCAGGTTTTCGGGGCGGATCTTGTTCAGCTTCTGGCGCGCTTCCAGCCTAAGCCCGGAAATTTTTTCGTAGTCGATGTCCTCGGGCAGTTTGCGGTCCTCCAGTTTTTTCGCCCTTTCTATCTGTTCCAGGCCGCGCTTTAAGTACCCTTCGTACTTGATCCCGATGCAGGCGGTCTCGATGTCGGCGGCGCGCTCTCCGTTTAAGATCGCGTATTCCCTGCGGATGTCCTCGATGGGAATGCCGCGCCGCAGCATATCCGCGTAGGAGACGCCGCCCGCGGGCGCGGGAAATCCGCGCGATTGCAAAAATTCGGAACATTTTGCGGGCGGAACGCGCTCTTCCAGCTGTCTGCCGATGCGTTCCAGCGCGCGCTTGCGCTCCTGTAATTTTTCGTACCGTTCCTGCGTGGCAAGGCCCGCGTCGTAGCCTTTCTGCGTCAGGCGCAGGTCGGCGTTGTCCTGCCGCAGGCGGATGCGGTGCTCCGCGCGGGAGGTCATCATGCGGTAGGGCTCGTTTGTTCCCTTTGTCACCAGATCGTCGATCAGCACGCCGATGTACGCCTCATCCCTGTGCAGGATGAGCGGCGGCATTCCGCGCAGTTTCAGCGAGGCGTTCAGCCCCGCGATGAGTCCCTGCGCCGCCGCCTCATCGTAGCCGCTGGTGCCGTTGATCTGTCCCGCCGTGTACAGCCCTTCCACCTTTTTGAATTCGAGGGTGGGGTACACGTCCAGCGTGTCGATGCAGTCGTATTCGATGGCGTAGGCGTAGCGCATGATGCGCACGTTTTCCAGCCCCGCCACCGTGCGGTACATGGCGCGCTGCACGTCGTGGGGGAGGGAGGAGCTCATGCCCTGCACATACACTTCGTTGGAGTCCGCGCATTCGGGTTCGAGGAAGAGCTGGTGCCTCTCTTTGTCCGCAAAGCGCACCACCTTGTCCTCGATGGAGGGGCAGTAGCGGGGGCCCGTTCCCTTGATCACCCCACTGTACAGGGGGGAGCGGTGCAGATTGGCGCGGATGATCTCGTGCGTTCTCTCGTTGGTGTAGGTGAGGTAGCAGGGCTTCTGGATCTGCGGAACATGGTCGGAGAGAAAGGAAAAGGGGTAGACGTTGGGGTCTCCCGGCTGCAATTCGCATTTGGAATAGTCGATGGTGCGGCCGTCCACGCGCGCGGGCGTTCCCGTCTTGAACCTGCGCACCCGGAACCCGAGTTCGATGAGGTTGTCGGTGAGTTCGTTGGCGGGGGCAAAGCCGTTGGGGCCGCTGGACTGTTTGAATTCGCCCGCGATGACGGCGCTCTTGAGGTAGACGCCCGTGGCGAGCACGACGGCGCGCGCGGAGATGATCTCCCCGAAGGTGGTCCTTACGCCGCACGCTTTTCCGTTTTCGGTGAGCACCTGCGCCGCCTCGCCCTGTAAAATGGTGAGGTTGGGGGTGTTTTCGAGGGTCTGTTTCATGCGCGCGTGGTAGGCGTGCTTGTCCGATTGCGAGCGCAGGCTCTGCACGGCGGCACCCTTGCCCACGTTGAGCATACGCATCTGCAGCGCGGTCTTGTCCGCGTTGATGCCCATTTCGCCGCCGAGGGCGTCGATTTCGCGCACGAGGTGTCCCTTGGCGGTGCCGCCGATGGAGGGGTTGCACGCCATAAAGGCGATGCTGTCCAGGTTGAGGGAGAGCATCAGCGTCCTGATGCCCGTGCGCGCAAGCGCCAGCGCCGCCTCGCAGCCCGCGTGGCCGGCGCCCACGACCACGGCGTCGTATCCGGTTGTGTAAAATTTGTTGGTAACTTGCATGGTCTTTGCCCGAAAGAATAATTTGTTACCCTTCCGCGTCGCGGAAGGGTAAGGAAAAAAGCGTTTACTGTTTTAAGATGATGTTGCGGATGTCCTCCACTTCCTTGGCGATGCGGTCGTTGACCTTGACGAGGTTGGTCACCTTGTCGCGCGAATGGATGACGGTGGTGTGGTCCCTGCCGCCCAGCGCCTGGCCGATGGAATCGAGGGGGATATTCATGATCTCGCACATGAGGTAGGCGCAGATCTGGCGCGGCTGAACAAGCTCTTTTTTCTTGCTCTTGCCGAGGAGTTTGTCTTTCGTGATATTATAAAAGGAACAGACGGAGGAGATGATCTTGTCCGAAGTGACGGTCTCGTGCTCCTCGCTCACCGCCTGGTTGAGCGCGATGCCCGCAAGCTCCAGGGTGATGGGCTTTTCGTGCAGCTTGCTTGCAAAGATGACCTTTGTCAGCCTGCCTTCCAGCGTGCGCACGTCCGTGCCCGAATCGCGGGCGAGAAATTCCAGAACTTCCGCGGGGACCACCGCCTTGCGTTCGGACGCCTTCTGTTTGAGAATGGCGATCTTGGTTTCGGTGTCGGGGGGCTGGATGTCCGCGATCAGGCCGCCTTCAAAGCGGGTGCGCAGCCTCTCTTCCAGCGTTGCGATCTCCTTGGGCGGAACGTCGGAGGTGAGCACGATCTGTTTGTTGTCCGCCTGCAGGGCGTTGAAGGTGTGGAACAGCTCTTCCTGCACCGCCTGTTTTTTGGCGAGGAACTGCACGTCGTCGATGAGCAGGACGTCCACATTGCGGTAGCGGTTGCGGAAGCGCGCCTGCAGGTCGCGGTTGTTGCCCTTGTTGAGATAGATGGAATCGATCAGCTCGTTGATAAACTTTTCGCAGGTGGTGTACATCACGCGCAGGGAGGGCTTGTGCAGATTGATGTAGTTTGCAATGGACTGCATCAGGTGCGTCTTTCCCAGGCCGGAAGCGCCGTAAATGTACAGTGGGTTGAAGTTTGCGCCGGGGTTTTTGGCAACCGCCTTTGCCGCCGCAAACACAAATTCGTTGCTCTTGCCCGCCACAAACGATTCAAAGGTAAAGCGCGGGTCGATGGAGAGGGGAGAGTAATCCTCGTCGTCCTCCTCCGTCGTGTACACCACGTCGTTGGTGTCGTCCAGCACGATGGCAAAGTCGGTAATGCCCGTGTCCGCCTTGCGGAACGCCTCTTTCATCTTATCCGTGAGGTTTTTCCCGATAAAATTGGCAAAAAACTCGTTGTCCGTGCTCAGAACGATCTTGGTATCGTCCACGTCCACGGGCGTGAGCTTGGAAATATAGGTGTTGTAGGTGATGGGGGAAAGCATCGCTTCCAGCGTTTCGCTGATGCGTTTCCAAAGCAATTCAAACTGACTGTTTTCTGCCATGGTAAAAGACCTCAATGTACGTTTACTCGGAGCTTTTTCCTTGCTCCCTGTGTGCGGGGCGCAAAAAGCGGGAAAATTCTCTCCCTTTCCCCTTTTTGCATTGTTTTTTCGGCGGATTTCTGCTATAATAGGCTTGTATAAGGCCGCCGCCGCGCGCGCCCCTCTTCTGCGCGCCGTCAGGTTACAATGTCTATTATAATATAAAATCGTCTGAAAATCAAATCAAAACAGAGAAAGAATGCGAATAAAAAATCTTGTACTGAAAAATTTCAGAAATTATGAGTCGGAAGAATTTACCTTTGCGGACGGCCTGAACGTCCTGTACGGCAAAAACGCGCAGGGCAAGACCAACTGTGCCGAGGCGGTCTTTTATCTCTGCACGGGTGCGTCGCCGCGCACGGGCAGGGACAGGCAGCTCATCCGCACGGGGCAAGGGTGCGCCAACATCGCCGCTTCCGCCCAGACCCGCTTCGGCAGCGTCACCATCGAGGCGGACATTTACGAAAACAAGCGCGAACTGCGCGTCAACGGCAGCAGGATCGCAAAGAATGCCGACCTCCTCGGCAACATCAACGGCGTGTTTTTCAGTCCCGGCGAACTGCGCATGGTGCAGGACGGCCCCGAAGAGCGCCGCCGCTTTTTGAACGTCTCTATCTCCCAGCTTTCGCGCAGCTATTACACCGCGCTCGTGCGCTACAATAAAATATTGGAACAGCGCAACGCCCTTCTGAAAAACCGCGATCTTTCCCTCGTCTTTGAAACGCTCCCCGTGTGGGACGTTCAGCTTTGCCGCTACGCCTCCGAGATCATCTGCCGCCGCGCGGAATTTATACAGATGCTCGCGCCCCTCGCCGCCGAAAAGCACGCCTTTCTCTCGGACGGGGCGGAGGAACTGCGCGTCACTTCCGAAAAAAAATACCCGCAGGACAAAGAGGAGATCGCCAAAACGCTCCTGCAGGAATTTTCCGACAATTACGAGCGGGACGTCCGCCTCGGCTTTACGGGGACGGGCCCGCACAGGGACGATCTGAAGCTGACCATCGGCGGGTCGGAAGTGCGGGTGTACGGCTCGCAGGGGCAGGCGCGCACCGCGGCGCTGGCGCTCAAACTGGCCGAAGTGGATATTTTCCGCTCGGTTGCGGGCGAACCGCCCGTGCTCATCCTCGACGACGTGATGAGCGAACTCGATCTCTCCCGCCGCCGCAAGCTGCTGTCGCAGATCGAGGACGTGCAGACCATTCTCACCTGCACGCATACGGAAAAGGTGCTGTTCGGAAAGACGGTCAACAAGATCCGCATCGTGGCGGGCAAAATCAAACGCTGAACGCGTTTTATGACAAAAATTACAAGGTAAAAAGGGCCTGCGCTCTGCACATACTTGTTTCGGAGGAAAGAGGGGATGCAGAGGGCTTGCCGCACAATGGGAAAACTTTTACTGCCCGCGCTCGTCGCGGGCATGATTTTTTTCGGAACGGGATTTTTCTGTCCGCGCCTGCCCGCGGAATGCAGCGTGGGCGGCACGGACGTTTCCGGCATGACGCTGCCGCAGGCGCGCTCGCGCATTTCGCGCGCCCTGCGGGAGGAGGCGGAGCCTTTCCGCCTCACGGTAAAGGGGAACGGGCGCGATTACGTCTTTCGCGCTCCAGAGCTGTACCTGCGCGCGGACGTGGAGGGGGCGCTTGCCCGCGCCCGCAAAGAGGGCGGCTTCCAGCCGCTGGAAAAGCACCTCGCTCTCACCGATTTTGAGGGTACGTTGCGCAGGATCTGCGACGATCACTACAAAAAGAGCGCGGATGCAAAGCTGGTGTTTCAGCCGCAGGAAAAGGCGCCCTTTGTCTTTGAAAGGGAGAGGGCGGGCTGCGTTGCGGACGGGAAAAAACTGCGGGAGGACGTGCTTGCCGCCCTTGCCGCGGGCGGCGGCACCGTGCGCGTGTACACGCAGCAGGGCGCGCCGCGCGTCACCGAACGTCAACTGCGGCAGGGGACGAGGCTCCTCTCCGTCTTTTCCACAAACTATGCGGACGGCAACAACCGCTCGCGCAACGTCGCGCTCGCGGCAAGCCGCATCAACGGCACCGTGCTGGGCGCGGGCGAAAACTTTTCTTTCAACGCAGTTGTCGGAAAGCGCACCAGGGAGAACGGCTTTCTCTCCGCGCCCGTCATTCTCGAAGGCAAGTACGTGCAGGGGGTGGGCGGCGGCGTTTGCCAGGTGAGCACCACTCTCTACAACGCGGCGCTGCTGGCGGGGCTGAAAGTGCGCGAAGTACACGCGCACAGCCTTTCGGTGGGGTACGTCGAGCCCTCTTTCGACGCCATGGTCAGCGATTCCTGCGACCTGCGGCTGTACAACGATACGGGCGCGGCGGTGTATCTTCTCGCCGCGGCTTCGGGCGGAAAGCTCACCGTCCGCGTGTACGGCACGCGCAGCGGCTACACCTACGAGCGGTGCAGCGTGGTGGTGGAAACGCTTTCGCCCCCCGCGCCGCGATTGATAAAGGAGGGGGAGCAGGAGCGCGCGGAAAAGGCGGGCCTGCGCAGCGAGGGGTATCTCATCCGCAGGGGAAAGGACGGGGAGACCAAAGTGCGCCTGCGCACGGACACGTATGCTCCCATTCAGGGCGTGGTCAGCGAACTTCCTCAATTTTCCGACGGAGAAAATTCCCCCGACTCCTTGCATTTGTTTGTTAAGTGTGCTAAAATAATAGACACATACAATGCCGATGTTAAGGAAAAGCACCGCCGTATGGCGGAAATGAGGAGCATATGATAAAAGTAACACAGGTGCGCACGGCGTCGCAGATGCGCCGCTTCGTGCAGTTTCCGCTTGTCCTGTATAAGAATTGCCCGCATTACGTGCCTGCAATTTACGCGGACGAGCGCAACATTTTAAATCCCGCAAAAAACCCCAATCTCGTCGACTGCGAAGTGCGCTGTTACCTCGCTTACAAGGACGGAAAGGTTGCGGGCAGGATCGCCGCCATCGAGCAGAAGGCATACAACACTCTTTCGGGCAGAAAATGCCTGCGCTTTTCACGGTTCGACTGCATCGACGACAGGGAAGTCGCCGCCGCGCTCTTTGCCGCCGTGGAAGCGTTCGGCAGGGAAAAGGGGCTGGATACCCTGCACGGGCCGTGGGGATTTGACGACATGGACCGCGAGGGAATGCTCACCGAAGGGTTTGACCGCCGCGCCACCTACGCCACCAATTACAACTTTGAATATTACAAAAATCTCGTCACGTCCCTCGGTTTTCAGGACGAAAGCGAGTGGGTGGAGTACGAATTCGATATGCCCGAGGAAGTGGATGCGCGCATTGCGCACGTCGCTTCGTACATACAAAAAAAGATGGGCGTATGCGAACAGGCGGAAAGTATGCCCATGAAACAGCTGATCGCAAAATACGGGCACGATGCGCTGGAAATGGTCAACCTCGCCTATGCCGACCTGGATTGCTACGTACCCGTTCACGGCAAGATCATCGACCAGGTCCTGCGCCAGTTTGCCACCGTCATCAATCCCCGTTATTTCTCCCTTCTCACGGACAAGGAAGGGGAAGTCGCCGCCATGGCGGTCATGCTTCCCTCCATCTGCGCGCCCCTGCAAAAGAGCGGCGGGAGAATGACCCTTCCCACCATTCTGCGCCTCGTCAAGGCCATCTCCAACCCTAAGGAGCTGGAAATGGTGCTCATCGCCGTGCATCCCAAATATCAGAAAATGGGGCTGAATTCCGTCATGATGTCGCGCATCATCGCCAACGTCATCGAGGATAAGATCGAGCGGGTGGAATCCAACCCCGAACTCGTCAGCAACACTGCCGTGCAGGAACAGTGGAACTCCATGGGCCGCAGGATCATCAAGCGCAGAAAAACGTTCAGCAAAAAAATCGGGGAATAATTTCTCCGTCTCTTTTCACGAAAAACCGCCCCGGGCCGCGAAAAATCGCGGCGCAGGGCGGCCTTTTTTGCTGAGGGTCAGTCCTGGATCCTGCCCGTCAGAAAGTCCAGCGATACGTCAAAGTAATCCGCCAGGGCAACGAGGTTGGACAAAGTTGGTTCGCGCAGGCCGTTTTCCCACAGGCTGATCAGTCCCTTGCTCACCCCGATCCCCTGTGCCAGCGCCGTCTGCGTCACGCCGTACTCCTCCCGCAGCTCTTTCAGCTGCTCCGGGAAGTTTACAAGTCTGCTGTTTTTCATGCACATTTTCCTCCTCTTCCTGTTTAGTTTCTCACTTTTGTAAGAATAATACTTGACTTCTTACAATAGTAAGTGATATAATTGCAACAAAAAGAGCAAACATCTCTATATTTCGGAAAAACAAATGATAAAAATACAACAGAGACGGGGCGCCGCAGGGTATGCGGCGCCCCGTCTCTGTCCCTGCAGGGGAGTCCGCTTTTTCAAAAATGTTTCACGCAAAAAAGCGCTCTTTTAAAATAAAGTGTGTTTCGACAAATTTATACTTGATAAATGGCAAAAAAAATGTTACAATAAAAGATATAAAATGCGGAAATACTTTCTGTTTTTTACGGAGATACGATCATGAAGAGAACAACCATACGCGAACTGTACAAGAGCGAAGAGTTCGGCGGCAAGGACGTCACGCTGTGCGGCTGGGTGCGCACCCTGCGCGATTCCAAGGCGTTCGGCTTTATCGAACTCAACGACGGCAGCTTTTTCAAAAACTGCCAGATCGTCTTTGAGCGCGCGACCCTTCCCAATTACGACGAGATCGCAAAACAAAACGTCGGCGCCAGCCTCGTCGTCACGGGCAAAGTGGTGCTCACGCCCGAAAACCGTCAGCCGTTTGAAGTCAAGGCGGAAAAAATCGAGGTGATGGGCGCGTCCTCTCCCGATTACCCCCTGCAGAAAAAGCGCCATTCCATGGAATTTCTGCGCGAGATCGCCTATCTGCGTCCCCGCACCAACACGTTCGGCGCGGTGTTCAAGATCCGCAGCGAGGCGGCGTACGCCATCCATAAATTCTTCAACGAGCGCGGGTTCGTCTACGTCCACACGCCCATCATCACGGGCAGCGACTGCGAGGGCGCGGGCGCAATGTTCCAGGTGACCACCCTCGATCTGGACAAGATCAAAGGGGAGGTCGACTACAAAAAGGATTTCTTCGGCAAAAAGGCCAGCCTCACCGTTTCGGGCCAACTGAACGTCGAGCCCTTCGCCATGGCGTTTTCCAACGTCTATACCTTCGGGCCCACCTTCCGCGCCGAGCGCTCCAACACCACCCGCCACGCCGCGGAGTTCTGGATGATCGAGCCGGAAATGTCCTTCTGCGACCTTTCGGGCGACATGGACGTCGCCGAGGCGATGGTCAAATACGTCATCGGCTACGTCATGGAACACTGCCCCGAGGAGATCGAGTTCCTCAACAACTTCGTAGACAAGGGGCTCGTCGAGCGGCTGAAAAACGTCGCCGAAAACGAGTTCGTCCGCCTCACCTACACCGAGGCGGTGTCCATCCTCGAAAAGGTGAAAGACAAATTCGAGTTCCCCGTCTATTGGGGGTGCGACCTGCAGAGCGAGCACGAGCGCTACCTCACCGAGCAGGTCTATAAAAAGCCGGTATTCCTCACCGACTATCCCAAAGAGATCAAGGCGTTCTATATGCGCCTGAACGACGACGGCAAAACGGTCGCCGCGGCAGACCTTCTCGTGCCCGGCATCGGCGAGCTGATCGGCGGCTCGCAGAGGGAAGAGCGCGAAGACGTTCTTCTTTCCCGCATGAAGGAGATGAACCTCGACCCCGCCGATTACGACTTCTATCTCAAAATACGCCGCTACGGCGGAACGGTGCATTCCGGCTTCGGGCTGGGCTTCGAACGCATGATCATGTACCTCACGGGCATCTCCAACATCCGCGACGTTCTCCCGTATCCGAGAACGGTGGGGAATTTGGAGTATTAAAAGGGCTCGGAGATTTTGTTTTGAGCTGACAAAACAAAATCTTCCGAATTTGAGGACAACCCCACCGCCCTCCCGTCGGTCGGGACAGCGGAGGTTTTCCTCTGC
>DXFX01000067.1 GCA_019114245.1 Candidatus Borkfalkia faecipullorum
TCAGAACTGTTCTTCTCCCGGACGAACTTGTTGCAGCATTGACCAACTGGAAAAAACTTTCTAATCCCTCTTCTGAAAATAGTTTTGTTTTTGGCTAGTCTGATACTCCAATGCCTTTTACTACACTCGGACACGCATTTGAACGATACACAAAGGCATCCGGAGTAAAACGCATCCGTGTTCATGATCTTCGGCATTCACACGTGTCTTTACTGATCAACCAAGGGAGCGGACATCTTTCTATGCTGTACGTTATAGCCGCACGTATCGGCGATACCCCTGAAATGGTACTTGAAACATACGGACATTTATTTCCTGATCGCCAGGCGGATGTCATAGCCAATTTATCTGTCGACTTAGGCACAGAGTTAGGCACAAGAATTTAACTTATCCTAATTTATACCGTGTTTTTTTAATCTTTTCGTGGAAAAAAGCCCTAAAAAGTGCTAAAAAATAGTAAAATATATTTCTTTTCAAATCCCGCCTTCTGCGCCATACGTGAATAATACGAACTCTAAAACGGAGTTCGTATTATTTTTTACACGCGATTTTTTCGGCATGATTATCCAAGTAAAATAGCCCTCCGAATTTTGCTTTTTCGGTCAGCTATGGTAGCATAGTTCCTCGCGGAAGTCAATGGTCGCAAAATCGTCGCCGAAAACACCCATAATAGACTTTAAGAGCCGAGCAAGGAAATTCCTTGCTCGGCTATTTCTCTGTTCTATGAAGTATTTGCGCGTACTGCAACTCCAGCTTTGTAATGCTCCTCATAGAATCCTCCGTTATTGGCGGGAGCGGTTTTTGAACCCGTTTTCGGCTTCTTCCCGCCTCACTTAATAAAATTATATCCTAATAAATATATTTTATTAATAGTGAAAAAGAAAATTTTCCCAAAAAATTTAAAAAAATGCTGTTTTTTTCCTGAAAAAAATAATATCGATAAAAATTTTTGCATACGTTTGGAAAAATTTCTGCAAAACTCCCTTTTCACCTCCAAATCTCCCACGAAAGAGAAATCACTGACCGCAACAGTCAAAAGATTTTTTTCATATCCATTGACAGACATGCAAAAGCATGATAAAATTATATTATCTTATCCGATAGCGGAAGAACATATGAATAGAGAACTTTTAAAATTTCAAAGGCGAAACAGGATAACAGGGACATTTCTGCGGCTTAACTGGCTGATTGCCGTCGGCGCCTTTGTACCCATGCTCATGTACGGATTGTTGTTCGGGATTGCGCTCGGTCTTGTTTTGCGGGTGCTGATCCTCATCCTGTTTGTCGTTCTCACACTCGGTGCGATTCTCGCATACGAAAAATTCCGCGCACTGTTCCACGCGGAAAGTCTGGAACAGATGCAAGCGCTTGTGCGGGACGTCGTAAAATTTTACCAGGGACTGATGCCCGTTTTTCTCGCGCTTTCCGCCCTTTTTCTGGCGGTGAATCTGGTCTTTTTTGTGAAAAGCGGAGGCCCGTCAGCGGGAAGGATCGTGTCTGCTGTTTTAGCTTTTCTCTTTACCGTAATTGCCGCCATCCTCTATTATACAGTGGCATTGGGGGTGGTGTCATGAAAATATTTCTGACAAACCGCGCGGACGTTCAGATATTTTGCGATGACAAGAGGCTGCCCGTCCGAAAGGAAAAGGGCATGGAATATGTGGAAACGGGCAAAGCGAACGGCGAACAGGTGACCTTGCGCCTGGTGCGCCGACACGAGCTTTCCCGTCCCTTGTGGCTGCTGTATGCCTTTGTATTCTGGATCGTCGGAATATTCGGATTTTTTACGCCGCGCTATTCCCCTTTTACGCCCAGTCTCGATTGCAGCATGATGTTTTTTGAAAACAACGCCGCCTCGCTGCGCGTGCGGTTTACGCATTATCTGGACGAAACGGGGCGCCGACCCGTACCCGCCGTGACAGAACTGACGGGCTTTGCCTACACAGAAAATCCCTACTATCAGCCCGATCCTGAGGCGAAGCGCCGCCGCAAACTTTACAAACTATTTTCCTGGCTGGGCAGACTTGCCGTGATTGTGGCGATTGCCGCGATCATTTTCATCATAAATTCATAAGGGAGGAAAAAGATGATCTACAATTTTCTGGCAGCGCAGGCGGACGGCCTGGACATTGCATACATCGTCGTCACCGGAGTGCTGATTTTGGTGATCGTTGCGGCGCTGATTGCGCAGATCTTTGTCGCCGTAGGCTATTGGCAAGGGAACCGCGTACAAAATTCCCTGGGTCTGACGGGCGAAGAATTTGCCCGCCGCCTGCTGGACGCCAACGGAATGCAGGACGTGCAGGTGAAAAAGTGCGGGATCCTGCGCACGCTGCTGTTCGGAAACCATTACAGCATCATGAAAAGAACGGTCTATCTGCGCACTTTCACCATCAAAAAGGCGAGCGTGACCTCTGTGGCGATCGCGGCGCAGAAGGCCGCCCTTGCGGAAATGCACCGCAACGGAGACAGGCAGATGATCGTGCGCGGCAGATTGCAGGGATTTGGCATTTTTGCCCCTTCCCTGTTCCTTCCCCTGCTCATCATCGGCCTCGTCGTCGATTTGCTGGTGATCCACCTTCTCGTGTTTACGATCGTCGCCATCGTCATCGGTTTGCTGTTTATCGTCTTTTCCTTTGTCGTCACCCTGCTGAACATTCCCGTGGAAAAGAGAGCCATGGTCCGCGCAAAGGAATGGCTGAACGCTTCCCTCACCCCCGAGGAAAACAAACGCATCGAAAAGATCTTCCGTTGCTATATGGTGGAATACGTTCTGCAATTTATCATTGCCATCCTGCGCCTGATCCAGCTCATCCTGAAAATACTCTCTGCCGCAAAGAGATAACCTTTTACTTACAAAAAAACAGCGCCGCAATGCGGCGCCGTTTTTTTATTTCCGCTTTAAAGTATTTTGCGGAGACTATTGCCATGTTCAAAACTGTTGCCATGTTCAAAAAAGAAAATACCGTCCTCTGTTTTTGAGGACGGTACGCCGTTTTACTTATTTACGCGAACCTTTGCGGAAATGAAAATCGCACACCTCGTGCCCCGTGGCGATGGTTCCGCCCCGCTCTGCAACCACCTGCGGGAGCAGTCCTTCCCAGGCGGCGGCCTCGTAATCGCAGAACACCGTACACAGCTCCGGGCAGCCGAACTTTGCCGTGATGACGTGGTACATACATTCTTTCACGTCGAAATCGATGTTCTTTCCCTTGACGGAAAGGTTGGCCGTCTGCCAGCCGCAGGAAGGGAATTTATATTCGATAAAATTTTTGATATTGCTGCGGAACGCGCGGAAAGGAAAGACGGGGCGCATCTGGTTGGAGAGGGTTTCCCCCGTTTCCACCGCCGCCTTTTTCGTTTCGTTGCGGACAAGCCCCAGCGCGGCGGGCGCGCGGTACCCGAACGACAGCAGCGTTTTATAGTACGCAATGACGGGATAAACCAGCCTTTTCAGCTGCCGCTCGTAAGTGGGACTGTTTTTATAGTCTGTCGTCACCGCAAGTTCGGTAAGCAGTTTGGAGGCACCCTGGTAGATCTTTCCTCCCGGCTCCTCGCCGAAATTGCGCAAAACATCTTTTTTCAGAAAGTACAGCTCGGTGTCCTCGTAATTCATATCCGTGTCGGCCGCAAGAGCAAAGCCGCCCTCCTTTCCCCTATATTATAAAACAAAAATGCCCCGTTTGTCAATATTTCAAAAAAGTTTTTGAAAAACCATTGACAAATTCAAAAAAGATGATATAATCTTTAATTGAGAATAATTCTTGATAAGGTAACATATGGACCGACGAAACACAATTCAGCGGCAGCTTGTCATGCAAGCGGTGCAGGGTCTGGATCACCCGGACGCGGAGGAAGTGTATGAAAACGTTTCCCGTGAGCATCCGAACGTGAGCAAAGGCACGGTGTACCGCAACCTGAACGTGCTTGCCGCACAGGGAGAAATTTTAAAGGTAGAAACGGGAGACGGGGCGGACAAATTTGATTTCCGCACCGATCAGCACTATCATCTGCGCTGCCGCGTCTGCGGGAAGATCTTCGACGCGCAGATGCCGCCCATTGCCCCCGAACAATTTTTGGGGGATACGCACGGATTTACCGTGGAGAGACACAATCTCGAATTCATCGGAACTTGTTCCGAATGTAATAAATCAGGAGGACAGAAAAATGGCTAAGGAACTGAAAGGAAGCAAGACAGAGGCAAACCTGCAGGCGGCGTTTGCGGGAGAATCGCAGGCGCGCAACAAGTACACCTACTACGCCAGCAAGGCGAAAAAGGAAGGCTATGTGCAGATCGCCGCTCTGTTTGAAGAGACGGCAAACAACGAAAAGGAACACGCAAAGATCTGGTTCAAGCTGCTGCACGGCGGCGACGTCCCTTCCACCGACGTCAACCTTGAAGACGCGGCGGCGGGCGAAAACTACGAATGGACGGATATGTACGCGACCTTTGCCAAAGAGGCGAAGGAAGAAGGGTTCGACCACATTGCGTTTTTGTTTGAGAAAGTGGCCGAGATCGAAAAGGAACACGAAAAACGTTACCTCGCCCTGCTGAAAAACGTCAAAGAAAAACTTGTGTTCTCCCGCGACGAGGAGTGCATCTGGCAGTGCTCCAACTGCGGACACATCGTCATCGGCAAAAAGGCGCCCGAAATCTGCCCCGTCTGCGCGCACCCCAAGGCATATTTCCAGCTGAAGGCGGAAAACTATTGAGGTAAATGATGGATCCGAAGGCGTTTCATACCCTATCGTACGGCGTTTACGTCGTTTCCTCCTGGGACAACGGCAGGCCGACGGGCTGTACCGCCAACTGTGCGGCGCAGATCACTTCCTCTCCCGCGACCGTGATGGTGAGCATCAACAAGGACAACTACACCAACAAGTGCATTGCCGACTGCGGACATTTTTCCCTTTCCGTGCTTTCGGAAAACTCCGATCCCTCCATCATCGGGACGTTCGGGTTCCGTTCGGGCAGGGATACGGACAAATTTGAAAACGTTGCCTGGCAGGTGCGCGACGCGCTGCCCGTCCTTTCGGACAGCTGCGCCTACATCGTCTGCCGCGTGATCGGAACTATGGACACCCCTACCCACACCGTCTTTTTGGGAGAGGTGACAGGCGCGGAAAAGACCAGCGAAAACACGCCCATGACGTACGCCTACTACCACAACGTCATCAAGGGCAAAACGGCGAAAAACGCCCCCACCTACATTGCGCAGGAAACCGAGGCGGGAAAATACATTTGCTCCGTGTGCGGGTATGAATACAGCGGAAACATTCCCTTTGAACAGCTGCCCGACGACTGGCGCTGCCCCGTGTGCGGTCAGCCCAAATCGGTATTCCGAAAAAAATGATCTATCAGACCGCGCGCCGCGCATTCCGCAAGGGCGCGCGGTTTTTTTTGCAAAAAAAGTTTTTTCGCTTGCAAAACGGACAAACGGACTGTATAATAAATGTAAGGTTCACATAACAGGGGAAAAAATGATGATCAGGACATACGACAGTTTTATCAGTTACCGCAGAAACACGGGTTCGCAGCTGGCAAGCCGCATTTACGATTATCTGCTTTCCAAAAACAGGGCCCCGTTTCTGGACGTTGCGGAAATCAACGGCGGGAGATTTGACGATCAGCTGCGCAACCGCGTGCGGCAGGCGGTGAATTTCGTGCTCGTGCTTTCAGCCAACGCGTTGGACCGCTGCAACGAGGAAAACGACTGGCTGACGGAAGAGATCCACACCGCGCTCAGATACAACAAGAACATCGTGCTTGCGATGGAGGACAATTTTACCTTTCCGCCCGCGGACACTCTGCCCGAAAAGATCAGGACGGTCATTAATTTTCAGGCCGTTTTGTTCAACCAGAAAAACTTTAACGAGCGGATCGGCGCGCTGGAACGCATGATGCACTTCCCCATGAAGGCCCCCGCCTGCCTCAGCGACAGCGATTACGGAAAAAATTATCGCTCCATCACGGGCTCGTTTATGACCGTTTACGAGGACTACGAAAACGGCGAACTTGTTCTGCGGACGGCGCCCGCCGAACTGACACAGCACCTTTCGCGGGTAAAGGGAACCACCACCTTTGACGGAAAAAGGACGTGGGTGCTGGATGCAAAGATCTACAACCGCACAAAAATTGCGGGAATTTATACCGCCATCGACAAGTACGACGAGGGCGTAGGGACATTTTTCCTGGAAATTGAAAGTTTTAACCGCATGAGCGGTTACTGGGCAGGTTACGACAACGTGAATAAGAAACTTACATACGGATCCTATACCTTTACGCGGCTTTTCAGCAATTACAGAATTGAGGAAGCCACCCAAAAAGACTACCCTGCCGTCTGCTCGATCGCGGACAAACAGCTGGGGCAGGACTACGTCTCTGCCGAGACGCTGCGGCAGATCCAGAGCAGCAGCTGCAACGACAACTGCCTGATCGCGCGCCACGGAACGACGGGGGAAGTTTTGGGATTTTGCATTTACAAGACGCTGCGCCCGCAGGAAGCGGAAGAACTTTGCCGCGGTTTTAAAAAGACGTTCAGCGAATTCGGCGACGAGATCGGCTACCTTGCCACGCTGGCAGTGAGCGAAAAATTCCACGACAACGGCATCGCCTCCGCGCTGGCGGCGGAAGCGCACAAGCGGTTTGAAAAGCTGGGGATCGGGTATATTATCTCCACGGCGTGGAAGCGCGCGGGGAAAATAAACATCGGCAACATTCTGCTGCGCAGCGGGTACAACGTGATGACGGAGATCCCCGACTACTGGTACAAAGACAGCGTGGAAAAGGGTTACCTCTGCCCGCAATGCGGAAATCCGTGCCACTGTTCCTGCGTGATCTTTGAAAAATTTTTATAAAGTGTTTTCGGGGAGCCGCATTTTTATGCGGCTCCCCTTTTGCCTCGGTTCACAAAAAAAGGCAGGACGAACGTCCTGCCTTTGTTCATTTACTTTGCTCAGCCTTCCATTTTTTCGAGAAGTTTGAGGTCGATGCCCTTTTCGCCGATTTTGATGATCTCCACTTTGACCATATCGCCGATGTTGAGCACGTCCTCCACCTTTGCAATGCGGCGATCGCTCATCTTGGAGATGTGGATCATGCCGTCCTTGCCGGGAGCCAGCTCGACAAACGCGCCGATATTGGAGAGGATACGCACGACGGAGCCGATGAACATATCGCCCACTTCGGGATCGCGCGCGATGGAGAGGATGATCGCCTTGGCGCGCTCTGCATTTTCCGTGTTTTCGCCGTAGGTTGCGATGCACACTTTGCCGTCGTCGTCGATGTCGATCTTGACGCCTGTCTCCTCGATGATCTTGTTGATGACTTTGCCGCCGCTGCCGATGACCTCGCGGATCTTATCGGGATTGATGGTAAAGGAAATGATCTTGGGAGCAAACTTGGAAAGTTCCACGCGGGGAGCGGGCAGCACTTCAAGCATTTTGCCCAGAATGAACTGTCTGCCTTCGTTTGCCTGTGCGATGGCGCGGCGGAGGATCTCCTCGGAAATGCCCTTGATCTTAATATCCATCTGGATAGCGGTGATGCCCTTCTCGGTACCTGCCACCTTGAAGTCCATGTCGCCGAGGAAGTCTTCCAGGCCCTGGATGTCGGTGAGGATGGCAACGCGGTCGCTGTTGGTATCCTTGATGAGGCCCATCGCGCAGCCCGCGACGGGCGCCTTGATGGGAACGCCTGCATCCATGAGCGCGAGGGTGGAACCGCACACGCTGGCTTGCGAGGTGGAGCCGTTGGAGCTGAGCACGTCGGACACCATGCGGATGGCGTACGGGAACTCTTCCGCGCTGGGAACGACGGGTTCAAGCGCGCGCTCTGCAAGGGCGCCGTGACCGATCTCGCGGCGGCCGGGGCTCTTCAGGCCCTTCGCTTCGCCCGTGGAATAGCCGGGGAAGTTGTACTGGTGCATATATCTCTTGGACACCTCGTCATCGAGGCCATCCAGCTTCTGAACTTCGCTGAGGGTGCCGAGGGTGCAGGTGCTGAGGACCTGCGTCTGACCTCTGGTGAACACGGCGGAGCCGTGAACTCTGGGCAGGATGCCCGTTTCGCACCAGATGGGACGGATCTCTTTGAGGCTTCTGCCGTCGGGGCGAACGCCTTCGAGGATCTTTGCGCGGACCTTTTCCTTGGTGAGGTAGTACAGGCTGTCCTTGATTTCGCGCGCTTTATCGGGGTACGTATCCGCAAAATGCGCAAGAACGTCCTTTTCGACGGCGTCCTGTTTTTCCTCTCTTGCCTGGCGGTCGAACTCATCGAGGGCCTTGTCCAGCATATCGGAAGCGTAAGCGCGGACGGCGGCGTCGATGTCCTCGGGGACGTGATACAGCTCCATCTGGCGCTTGGGTTTGCCGATCTCTTTCCGGATCTGCTCGATGAACGCGCACTGTTTTTTGATCTCCTCATGGCCGAAGAGGATGGCGTTGACCATCTCCTCGTCGGAGATCTCTTTTGCGCCCGCTTCCACCATCATGATGGCGTCTTTCGTGCCGGAAAGGCTGAGAGTGAGCACGCTCTTTTCGCGCTGGGTATTGTCGGGGTTGATGACGTACCGGCCGTCGACCAGGCCTACCTGCACGGAACCCGTGGGGCCTGCCCAGGGAATATCCGAAATGCTCAGGGCAATGGAGCTGCCCATCATGGCAAAGGGTTCGGGAGGGATGTTGGTGTCGACGGACAGCGCGGTGGCGATGACCACGACGTCGTTGTAAAGTCCCTTCGGGAAGAGCGGACGGATGGGGCGGTCGATGAGGCGGGAGGTAAGGATACCCTTATCGCTTGTCCTGCCCTCGCGCTTTTTGAATCCGCCGGGGATCTTGCCCACTGCATACATCTTTTCTTCAAAGTCTACCTGCAGAGGGAAGAAATCCATCCCCTCTCTCGGCGTTTCGGACATGGTGACGTTGACCATGACCACGGTGTCGCCGCAGCGGACGATGCACGAACCGTTTGCCTGTTCGGCATACTTGCCCGTCTCGACGACGACCTTTCTCCCGCCCACTTCCGTTTCAAACTGTCTGAAATTTTTTGTCATTCTATACTCCTTGACTCTATTCTCACGGAGATCCCCGATCCCCGTGTATTTCACGATACGCCGCGCCGAAGCGCGTTTTTTAAAAAAGGGCAGAACTATGGTAGTTCCGCCCTTCTTTGCTTACTTTCTCAGGTCGAGACGGGAAACGATTTCCCTGTACCTTTCGATGTCCTTGCTCTTGATGTAATCGAGCAGGCCGCGGAGCTGTCCGACCATCTTCAAAAGACCGCGACGGCTGTGATTGTCGTGCGGGTGCTGCTGCAAATGCTCGTTGAGGTGATTGATGCGCTCGGTGAGAAGCGCGATCTGCACTTCGGAAGAACCGGTGTCTCCGTCGTGACGCTTGTACTCTTCGATGATCTGGGTTTTCTTTTCCTTTTCCATTGTTTTACTCCTTGGAAGATATTCACGCAAATCCAAGCTCGGCGAGGAGAACCGCTCGGCTTCGACTGCGCATGGTTCTATTTTAGCATACTTTTCCGCATTTGTAAACTATATCAGCGGTATAATTTATTTTTCTCGTCGATCAGCGTATGAATTTTCTGTATATATGTGGGGATGTCCTTGGGAGCGCCGATGCG
This sequence comes from Candidatus Borkfalkia faecipullorum, assembly GCA_019114245.1. Taxonomy (GTDB): domain Bacteria; phylum Bacillota; class Clostridia; order Christensenellales; family Borkfalkiaceae; genus Borkfalkia; species Borkfalkia faecipullorum. The sequence goes on from DXFX01000067.1 coordinate 9,635, forward strand.
TTCGATGCGCCCCTCCTTCTGGTACAGCTTTTTGCCGACGGCGTTGGCGCCGCAGGCGATGTTGTCCGTGATCTCCTCCATCACGTCCACGTTGTACACGCAGGCTTTGCCGGGCTTTGTCCAGCCCGTGTTTTCGCAGTTGCCCGCCATGTACTTCTGGCGGTACAGATAGTACGGCACGTACCCCGCCGCCGCCAGCTTTTTCCGCGCGTAGGCGATCATCTCCGAAATGCCCGCCACGCACAGAATGCTCTCCTCTTCCTTGAGCTTTGCCCCCTTTTTCAGGCACAGCGTATGCACGGTAATGTTTTCGGGGGAAAGGGAGACGGCGCGATCGACGCTCTCTTTAAATTCCTCCGTGCTCTCGCCCGTAAGCCCCGCGATGAGGTCGCAGTTGATATCGAACCCGTATTCGCGCGCCATGGAAAAGGCGCGGTAGATGTCCTCGGACGTATGTTTTCTGCCGATGCGCTCCAGCGTCGCGTCGCAGAAAGTCTGCGGGTTGACGCAGATACGGGTGACGGAAAACTCCTTGAGGAGGTCGAGCTTTTCGCGCGTGAACACGTCAGGCCTGCCCGCCTCCACCGTATATTCGCCGCACTCTGCGGCGAAAGGCGCCGCCGCGACCAGCACGCGGCGCAGCTGCGCGGGTTCGAGCACCAGCGGCGTGCCGCCGCCGATGTACACGCTTTTCAGTTTTTTGTACAGCCCCTTGCAGGCGGCGATCTCCTCTTCCAGCGCGCTCAGGTACCCTTCGAGGTACTGCCCCGTGCGGTTGATGTCCGCCGTGATGAAGGAACAGTAATTGCACTTGGACGGGCAAAACGGGATACCGATGTACAGATCTGCCGCCCCCTCTTCCCTTGCGTAGATCCCCTTCTGCGCCGCGAGGACTTCGCGCACGAGCGCGATGTTTTCCGCGCTGACGCCGAACTTTTCAAACAGCGGCTCAAAGGGCCTGCCCGCCTCCTCTTCGGCATAGGCGAGCTTGGTGGGGCGGATGCCCGTCAGCGCGCCCCAGGGCATCTTTCTGCCCGTCTCCGCGCTCAGCGCGTTGTAGAGGGCGAGCTTGGCAAAACGGCGGGCGTAGCGCTTGTACTCGATGTCGCCGTGAAAGGGCTGCCGCTCGGCAAAGGAATATTCCCTGCCGCCGACGATCACCGTATTTTTGAATTCGTCCCCTTCACAGGAGAATGTATGCGCCACGGGCGGAACGTCCCCGAACAGCCGCAGGACGTCCATCATTTCCGCGCGGAGCATTTCCGCATTTGTTTCCAGCATGAAAGCTCTCCGTTTTGATCGATTTTTACTGATACGTATGCTTGTTTTCCGAACAATCGACTACACGATCCACGCGTTGTGTGCGCGCTCGTGCGAGAGAGAGGTCGGCTCGTCGTGACCGGGATAGACGGTGCGGTCGCCTTTCAGCGCCAGCAGTTTTTTACAGCTTTTCATCAGCTGCTGCGAACTTCCGCCGGGGAAATCCGTCCTGCCCACGCTTTCCAGAAAGAGGGTATCGCCCGTAAACAGGACGTCGCCGCAGTCGAAGCAGGCGCCGCCCGGCGTATGCCCAGGCGTGGCGATGACGGTAAAATCCAACCCGCAGAGGGAGAGTTTTTCCCCGTCCGTAAAGGTGAAATCCACCGAAAAGGGCGGCACGGGAAATCCCATGACGGAGGCGAGATTGGCGGGAGAGTGGAGCAGTTTTTCCTCCTCGCGCAGGCAGCCGACCTTTGCGCCCGCCGCCTGCAGGGCGGCGCAGCCCTCGATGTGATCGAAATGTCCGTGCGTGAGCAGGACATAGCGGACGGTCAGCCCCTTTTCGCTGGCTACGGCAAGCGGTTCTTTTCCGCCGCAGTCGATGAGGACGGCGTTTTTGCCGTCCTGCGTGACGAGATAACAGTTGGCCAGCATTCTGCCGCACGGCACCGTATAAATTTGCATGATCTTCTCCTTATTTGGTCGCCGTACGGTACACTTCCCCGATCCGCTCGTCCGAACGGATCTTTTTGATGAGAAGGTCGATGTCCTCTTTTCCGTTGAGGCGGATGTTCGCCTCGATGACGGCGTCCTTGTTTTTATCGAAACGGGAATTGACGCCCGTGATCATCAGCCGCATATCGGACACGACGGAAGTGAGCACGGAGAGCGCCACGCCCTGGTCTTTGGCCTTGATGACGATGCCCGCGACAAACCAGCCGCCGCCCGTGCTTGCCCACTCGGCGGGCAAAATTCTGCCCTGTTCGGCCTGCAGGTTTTTGATGTTGGTGCAGTCGGCGCGGTGGATGACCACCCCCCTGCCGCGGGAGACGAACCCCACGATGGGATCGCCGGGGACGGGGTTGCAGCAGCCCGCAAAGTGCGTGAGCAGTCCGCGCATCCCCTTGACGATGACGCCGCCGGGATCGGAGACGTTGCCCGCGCCGTGGTAGACGGGCTGTTTGGGGACTTCCTTTTTATAAAAGTCGATCAGCTTGAACAGCACCTGGTTGACGGTGATGGCGCCGTAGCCTACGGACGCGAACATTTCGTCCTGCGAGAAAAAGGAAAACTTTTCGGAGATCTTGGCAAAGCTCTCCTCGGTGAGGATGTCCGAAAGGTTGTAGCCGCGGTGTTTTGCCTCCGCTTCCAGCATACTTCTGCCCAGCTTGATGTTTTCGTCCTTCATTTCCCGCTTGAAGAACTGTTTGATCTTGGCGCGGGCGCTGGAAGATTTGACGATTTTCAGCCAGTCCCAGGAAGGGCCCTTGGAGTTGGCGGAAGTGATGATCTCCACCACGTCCCCCGTCTGCAAAGTGGAATTGAGGGGGACCATCTTGGCGTTGACGCGCGCGCCCGTGCAGCGGTTGCCCACTTCGCTGTGAATGGCGTAGGCAAAATCGATGGGCGTGGCGTCCTTGGGCAGGGAAATGACCTTGCCTTTGGGGGTGAACACGAGCAGTTCGTTGGAATACAGCTCCGTTTTGAGTGATTGCAGAAAGTCCTTGGAATCTTTCAGGCCGCCCTCCCAGTCCAGCACTTCGCGGATCCAGGAAAGCTTTTCGGTGAAAGCGGAATCCTCCGTCTTTTTCTCCTTGTATTTCCAGTGCGCGGCGATACCGAATTCCGCCGTGCGGTGCATTTCAAAGGTCCTGATCTGGATTTCAAAGGGCTGGCCGAAGTTGGTGACGACGGTGGTGTGCAGGGACTGGTACATATTCGCCTTCGGGGTGGCGATGTAGTCCTTGATCCTGCCGGGGATCGGTTTCCAGCGTTTGTGGATCTTGCCGAACACCTCGTAGCACTCGTCCACCGTGCCGACGATGACGCGGACGGCGGTGAGGTCGTAGATCTGATCGAGCGTCTTGTTCTGCGTCTTCATCTTTTTGTAGATGGAATAAAAATGCTTGGGCCGCCCGAACACTTCCCCTTCTATTTTGCTCTCTTCGAGGATATTTTTGATCTCTTTGACGACGAAATCGACAAAGTTATGCCGCTCGTACAGTTTCTGGTGAATGTTTTCGACGAGAAACTCGTACGCTTCGGGTTCGAGGTATTTGAGGCACAGATCTTCCAGCTCGCACTTGATCTGGGAGATACCCAGCCTGCCCGCGAGCGGGGTGTAAATGTCCAGCGTTTCCTGCGCCATTTTGATCTGGCGCTCCTTGGACAGGAAGTTGAGCGAACGCATATTGTGCAGGCGGTCTGCCAGCTTGATGATGATGACGCGGATGTCCTTTGCCATGGCGACGAAGATCTTGCGGAAATTTTCCGCTTCCTCTTCCTCGCGGGACTTGAACACGATCTTGTCCAGCTTGGTGACGCCGCTGACCAGTTCGAGCACTTCCTCGCCGAATTCGGCGCGGATGTCGTCCTCCGTGGCGGGCGTGTCCTCGATGACGTCGTGCAAAAAGGCGGCGGCGACGGTGGCGCTGTCCAGACCAAGTTCGATGAGGATCTGCGCGACCGCGCAGGGGTGGATAAAATACGCCTCCCCCGAAGCGCGCTTCTGGCCGCTGTGCGCCTCTTCCGCGTAGTGATAGGCGCGGATGAGCATTTCGCGGTCGGCACCCGTGTAGTTGTCATAAACCATCTGCAAGACAATATTCATTGCGTTTCCTTCAATGCGCACACGGCGCGGTAAATTTGGGAACGGCCGAGTTCGGACCTCTTTCCCGGAACGGCGATCAATGCGCCGCGGTCAAAGCGGAACAGGCCGAGTTCGGCAAACACCTCTATGGCGAAAATGACCTGCTGCGAGGTGAAGTTCAGGCGGGCGGACAGGGCGCAGACCACGCTGTCCTCCCCCGCGGCACCGCCGCGCAGACTGCGGTAGATCTCCCCCATCACCTCGCGCGAAGTTTCCAGCGCCGCGAAATCATTATAGCCGCAAAGTTCGCGGTTGACAACAATTTTTTTGCCCGCGAGCGAACTTATGTGAAAATCGGCGGGTTTGTCCAGGAACACGATGTCCCTGTACATGGAAATGTCCGCGTCCTGCACGGGGCAGATGAGCACGGCATTGCCCACGTTTTGCGCGCTGGGACGGAACACGTCCCTCAGCATTCCGCGCGTGACCTCTTCAAACTGGGGCGGGACCTCCTGCGAGCACACGACCAGCAGCCCGTAACGGCAGGCGGCGCGCGCCACGCGGATGCGCTCCCGGATGCTCTCCTCGCTCTCGTAAATGACGGAGAGGGCGGGCGCGGGCGCTTTCAGGCGCAGCAGCCTGCTGCGGAAGAAATACAGCTCCATGCTCCCCTCGCAGGCGTTTTCGCACACCATGTCCTTGACGATGCCGCGCACGCTCTCGTTGCCGCGGAAGCGGGAAACGCCGCACTCAAAGACGAGCGTCTTTTTCAGATCGGAAGAGAGCAGGGGCAGGGCGTTTTCCCCGCCGAACCAGACGAGTTCCGTCCCCTCCGTGCGGATGCTGATGTGCGGCGAACCCTGTTTGAGCCGCTTTGCGGAGAGTTTGCCCGCCTGCATGGCAAAGAGCGGGCGCTTGTTGCCCACGCCGAACGGTTCCAGAAGTTCGAGCTCCTTGGCGAGGGCGAGATCGGGGACGAAGCGCTGCGCGTCGCACACGCTGAGCGTGGGGATAAAGTCCTCTTCCGTGTACGTTTCGCCGATGTAGGCGTCCAACGCGCTTTTCAGCGCGTCAAAATTTTCTTCCCGCACGTTGACGCCCGCCGCCTGCGCGTGCCCGCCGAATTCCTCGATGTAAGCGGAGCAGGCTTTGAGCGCCTCGTAAATGTTGATATTTTCAATGGTGCGCGCCGAACCTTTCAGGCAATCCCCCTTTTTGACAAAGAGGATGGCGGGGCGGTTGAACTCCTCGCAGATGCGCGCGGCGACAATGCCCACAAGGCCCGTGTTCCAGCTTTCGTCGCTGAGCATGATGATGTTGCCGAAGGCGCCCTGTTTCCTGATCTTCTGTTTGGCGCTGCGGTACACCTCGTCGCACAGCTGCTGGCGCTCGGTGTTGTATTCGTTGAGGCGGCAGGACAGATCGCAGATCTCCCCTTCGTCCTCGGAAGTAAACAGGCGCAGGGCGCTGTTTGCGTCCCCCATTCTGCCCGCGGCATTGACGCGCGGCGCGACGGTAAAGGCGAGCGTCTGCGCGCTCGTTTCGTCCTTTCTGCTCGCCAGCAGGAGGGCGAGGGCGCGGCGGGGCTTGCGGTTGATCAGGCGCAGGCCCTCAAACACGATGTCGCGGTTTTCCCCCACCAGCGGAACGCTGTCCGCCACCGTGGAAACGGCGGCAAGGTCCAGAAATTCGTAGGCGCGGGTCCCCAGCAGCGCGCAGGCGATCTTGAACGCCACGCCCGCGCCGCACAGGTTGTCGTACGGGTAGTCGTCGTTCAGCTTGGGATTGACGACCACGCAGTCGGGCAGGACGTCGGGCAGTTCGTGGTGGTCGGTGACGACCACGCGCACCCCGCGCGATTTGATGTATTCCACCTCTTCGCGGTTGGAAATACCGCAGTCGACGGTGACAATGAGGTCGGGCGCGCTCTCTCCGATGAGTTTTTCCAGCGCGGCGACGGACATTCCGTACCCCTCCGCGCGTTCGGGGATGTGCGAGACACAGCGCACCCCGTAGCGGCGCAGGGCGGACAGCAGAATGGATGCCGCGCCGATCCCGTCCGCATCGTAATCGCCGTACACGGCGACGAGCCCGTCTCTGGCGCGCACGGCGTCTATTTCCTCTTTGAGTTCGCGCATCCCGCGCATGAGGAAGGGAGAGAGAAAATGTTCCCTGGACGGGTGCAGGAATTTTTTCACCTTTTCCGCGTCGTCGATCCCGCGCGAATACAGGATGGACGCGGTGAGTTCGTGCAGGCCGCATTCTGCGGCGAGCGCGCGGACGCGTTGCTGCTGTTCCGCCGGAAAGTTGTATTCAAATGTCAGTTTTTTCATGGCGGTACCTCTGTGCCCGCGATGTCTGCCGCAAAGCGCGGCGCATAAATAACACAAAGGGGCGGGTAAAAACCCCGCCCCCTTCGCTGAAACTCCGGTTATTCAAGTTCGCCTGCAGCTTCTGCGGGCTTAGATTCTTTTTTCTTCTTGTCGGAAGCGTAGTTATACTTTGCATTCTCCGCGCGCTTTGCATCCCACTTCTTTTTGATGAGAGCATACACGGCGGGCGAGAGAACGAGCGAGGAATAGGTTGCCAGCGCGATGCCGATGACGGCGGCGACCATGGCAAAGGTCAGGTCGATCCCCGTAAACGCACCCACGACGCCGAGAATGACTGCCACCGCCGCAACGGAAAGTGCGACGACAAGCACGGTCGGGCGGGCGTTGCGCACGGAATCGGCAACCGCTTCTTCCGCGGATTTTGCCTTGAACTCGTCCGTACGCAGATCGCTGCGCATTCTGCCGAACACATACAGGTTGAGCAGAGCGGACAGGAGCAGGACGATTGCGGCGATCCCTGCAAAAGCGGGGCTGACGGGAAGCCTGACGATGGCGGCAAGCGCGAGCAGGAGCGCCACGTCGTGCACGCCCGCGATGAGGACGGATACGCCCATACCGAGGCGGAAACGAATGGCGACGTACACGAACAGCAGGACGAACGCGACGGCGGCGCCGACGGCCGTTCTCCATGCGTAATCGGAATAGCTGAGGTTTGTGCCCTCATGGAAGGTGACGGAAGCGAGCGCTCCGTTGACCCCCTCGATGGTGCAGCCCGCGATGGCGGTTTCCAGCTGATCGCAGAACGCCCTGTCGGGGGTGCCGTTCACATAGTAAGTAAACACGGAAGTACCCGTGGTATAAGACTGCGTCACTTTGACGTCGGTGACGGCGTACGTTTTGGAAATTTCGTCCTTGCAGAAGGCGACAAATTCGTCCTGCGCGTCCGAAGCGGAATAGCCCGCGTCCGTCACTTCGACGACGCTGTAATTCTGATGCGTGCCGTCGGGGTTATAGCCGAGGAAGCCCGCGAGGAATGCGCCGACCACGATGACGATGACGGCGATGGCGAGGCAGACGGTCAGCCCTTTTTTGGAAAGTACCTTATTCATCTTCCGTTTCCTCCCGTTTGAAGTTGCAGAACGCTATCTTGTTTTTGGGTTGAGCGAGGAACATATACAGGTAGAACCTCGTGACAGCCAGCGTGCAGGCGGCGGAAATGACCGTGCCGATGAGGAAGATGAGCGCCAGATACTGTGCGGAGCCGAGCGAAATGAAGTACACGACGAGGGAGGCAATAAACAGAATGATGTGTGTATCTATGGTGATCGCAAGGCTCTTTTTATAGCCGGATTTGATGGCGGAAGTGAGCGTTTTGCCCGTGTAGAACTCGCTGCGGATGTTGCGGAATGCGTAGTAGTTGAATCCGACCATCATGGCCGCAGAGAGGACGATGGCAAGCAGACCCGCGATGTTGACGGTGATCTGCGGAACAAACGCGAGGCAGAGGATAAAGATGAGCGCGTAGGTCAGAAATCCGTACACGTGCGCCAGCCCCATGCCCTTATATCTGATGAGGGAGAACACGATCATGGCGAGCACCAGCACGCCGATGACGCAGGCCGCGATGAGCGCGGCGTGTTCGCCCATGGTCGCATCGTAAGAATAGACCTGCGGCTGCAGAGAAAGGTTGAACACGTTCTCTTCATCCAGCGCGGAATTGATGACGCAGGCGATCGTCTCCGCGGATTCGCGGGTGGGATAAGCCACGCTGCCCGAGCTGTTGGAGCCGCCGATGTAGACGACGTCCTGATCGAGCGCGGAATCAACGCCCGCGGACATGAGCACTTCCGTACCCATATACAGATACAGCGTAGCGGAAGTGGAGCCTGTGGAATCGGAAGACGAGGAGACGAGGTTTCCCGTGATCTCGGCAAACTTGGCCCTGCCCGCTTTTGTCAGGTGGACGGCGATGCCGTAACCGGAATCCCCCAGATCCACGACGTCTGCGCGGGAGATGTGTTCGCTGCCGCCCGTCATCAGCACGTTTTTGCTGTTTGTGGAAGTGTCCGTGTCGCTGAAATACAGTTCGCCCGAATATGCGAGCACGCTGAACACGTTGCTGACCGTCTCTTTCTGAGAAACGTCAGAAACCTCCACGCGGATGGTATAGCCGTCCTCGATCCAGACGGAGCAATCGGTGAAGTTTTTGTCCTCAAAGCGCTGTTTGAAGACGCGGTAAGCCGTTTCAAACTCCGTTTTGAAGGATTCCAGCACTTCGCCGTTTTCGTCGAGCACCTTTTCGGAATCGAGATAGACGCCGCCGTTGGCAACGTACTGTTCGGCGGGATCGGTGCCTTCGCCGCTTTCATAGCGTGCGACTTCCCCCGCATACTCTTCTGCGGAAATGACCCCCTCCGGATAATACACGGCGCCATAGCCGCCGCCCAGATCGGCGCCCAGACGGACGGTATTCAAAAGCGATTGTAAACTGTACGGTGTCTTGACGGGGAACGTCGGCGTGATGCTGATGAACAACAGCCCCAGCAGAACGACGGTCACGATCACGATCAACGCCACCGATTTCTTCTTGCCCATTGCCTCCTCCTGCAACTTTAAAGTGTTTTACTCCCAAACCGGAACGCGTACACTGCGCGCACTACAGATTTAAAAGAAATATACTCATTCATTATAATAAAGATAAAAAATTTAGTCAAGTGTAAATTGTTTATTTTTGCGGATTTTTACCCGATTATCATAAAATCCTTTTGTCGGAGCCTTCCCCTTCGGCGGCGAAGGCGGCGACGAGGCGCACATATGTACGACA
>DXFX01000068.1 GCA_019114245.1 Candidatus Borkfalkia faecipullorum
TGTCGTACACGATGCGGTTGGCGTGCGGCACCTCGTTGGTGATGCGGTTGGAGACCGTTTCGAGCACGTCATAGGGAATGCGCGCCCAATCCGCCGTCATGGCATCCACGCTCGTGACCGCGCGGAGGGCAATGACGTTCTCGTAGGTGCGGAAGTCCCCCTGCACGCCCACCGTCTTGCTGTCGGTGATGACGGCAAAGTACTGCCAGATCTCCTTATCCAGCCCCGCCTTTGCGATCTCCTCGCGGAAGATGAAATCCGCGTCGCGCAGCGTCTCCAGCTTTTCGCGGGTGACTTCGCCCATGATGCGGATGGCGAGCGCGGGCCCCGGGCAGGGCTGCCGCCAGACGACCGAATCGGGCAGCCCCAGCTCGGTGCCCAGCCTGCGCACCTCGTCCTTGAACAGGTCGCGCAGCGGCTCGATGATCTCCTTGAAATCCACCACCGAGGGAAGCCCCCCGACATTGTGATGGCTCTTGATGACGGCAGAGGCTCCCTTGCCGCTCTCGATGACGTCGGGGTAGATTGTCCCCTGAACGAGGTAATCCACCGCGCCGATCTTTTTGGATTCCGCTTCAAAAACTTTGATGAACTCTTCGCCGATGATCTTGCGCTTGCGCTCGGGATCGGAAACGCCGCGGAGCTTGGAAAGGAATCTTTCCCCCGCATCCGCTTTGATCAGGTTCATACCAAGCTTGTCGCGGAAAACGGAAACCACTTCTTCCGCTTCCCCTTTGCGCAGCAGGCCGTGATCCACAAACACGCAGGTGAGGTTGTCTCCCGCCGCGCGGTGAACGAGCGTTGCCGCAACGGCGCTGTCCACGCCGCCGCTCATGGCGCAGAGAACCTTTTTCCCTGCCAGTTTTTCTTTCAGGCGGGAAACCTGTTCCTCGACAAAGTTGGACATCGTCCAGTCCCCCTTTGCCTCGCAGACGGAATACAGGAAGTTGTGCAGAATCTTTTCGCCTTCGTTGGTGTGATGCACTTCCGTATGGAACTGGATGCCGTAAATTTTATATTTTTCGTCCTCAAAACCCGCCGCGGGACAGGTCGGCGTGGTCGCCGTGACGCGGAAACCTTCCGGCACGCGGCTCACGTAGTCGGTGTGGCTCATCCAGCAGATGTTTTGCTTGGTCACTCCCTCAAACAGCTTGCTGCCCTCGCCGTAAGTGATCTCGCTCCTGCCGTATTCGCGCGTGTCTGCGTGCGTGACGTCGCCGCCCAGTTTGTAAGCGATCAGCTGGCATCCGTAGCAAATGCCCAGAATGGGGATACCCAGCTCGAAGATGCGCTTGTCCACGTCGGGCGCGTCGTCATCGTAAACACTGTTCGGGCCGCCCGTGAAAATGATCCCGATCGGGGCGTAGTCGAGGATCTCGTCGATCGTCTTGGTATAAGGCACCAGATCGCAGTAGACCCCCTGCTCGCGCACGCGGCGCGCGATCAGCTGGTTGTACTGTCCGCCAAAATCGAGAACCAATACTTTTTGATGTTCCATAGTCTGTCAGCTCTGTCTCCGATAAATTTTTCCGCAAAAGAATGTACCGCGCTCTGCGGTACATTCCGTAAAATTACAGGCCTCTCGGGCTGTAGTTGGGGGATTCTTTGGTGATGGAAATGTCGTGAGGATGGCTCTCCACGAGGCTTGCATTGGTGATGCGGACAAATCTTGCCTTTTTGCGCATCTCGTCGATGGTGTGCATTCCGCAATATCCCATGCCTGCGCGCAGACCGCCCATCATCTGGAACACGATGTCCGCAAGGCTTCCCCTGTAAGGCACGCGCCCTTCCACGCCTTCCGGCACGAATTTCTGCGCGTTTTCCTGGAAATACCTGTCCTTGCTGCCCGCAGACATCGCGCCGAGCGATCCCATGCCGCGGTACACCTTGAAGCTCCTGCCCTGGTAAATTTCGATTTCGCCCGGGCTTTCCAGCGTTCCCGCAAACAGGCTGCCGATCATGACAACGGACGCGCCCGCGCCGATCGCCTTGACGATGTCTCCGCTGTACTTGATGCCGCCGTCCGCAATGATGTGCTTGCCCAGCTTGTCCGCCTCTTCCGCGCAGTTCATCACTGCCGTCAGCTGAGGCATTCCGATGCCCGCAACGATACGCGTCGTGCAGATAGAACCGGGCCCGATCCCCACTTTCACGACGTCCGCGCCCGCATCGAACAGCGCCTTTGTCGCTTCCGCCGTCGCAACGTTGCCCGCAATGATGGGAAGGTTGGGATATTTTGCCTTGATCCTCGTCACTTCGTCCAGCACGCCCTTGCTGTGGCCGTGCGCCGTATCGACGGTGATGACGTCCACCTTGGCCGAAACCAAAGCGGCGATCCTCTCCATCGTGTTGGCAGCCGTTCCCACCGCCGCGCCGACCAGCAGTCTGCCGTTTTTATCACGTGCGGAATTGGGATACTGGATGCTCTTTTCAATGTCTTTGATGGTGATCAGCCCTTTAAGGTACCCGTCTTTGTCCACGATGGGCAGTTTTTCGATCCTGTGTTTGCCGAGGATCTTCTGCGCCTCTTCCAAAGACGTGCCGACAGGCGCCGTGACGAGGTTCTCCTTCGTCATGATGTTGTCGATCGGCTGATCGTAATTGTTTTCAAAACGCAGATCGCGGTTTGTGAGAATGCCGACCAGTTTCCCGTTTTTGGTGATGGGAACGCCGCTGATCTTATAGCGCTCCATCAGAGCGACCGCTTCGCGGACGCTGTTTTCGGGAGAAAGAAAGAAAGGATCGGTGATAACGCCATGCTCGCTGCGCTTGACTTTATCGACCTGGCTTGCCTGTTCTTCAATGGTCATGTTCTTGTGGATAATGCCTATGCCGCCCTCCCTCGCCAATGCAATGGCCAGCCTGCTCTCCGTCACGGTGTCCATCGCAGAACTCATCAGCGGGATATTCAGCGCAATGTCGTCCGTCAGCTTCGTGTTGATCTTCACCTGGGAAGGAACAACATCGGATGCGGCAGGGATCAGCAATACGTCGTCAAAAGTCAAACCTTCTTGCACAATCTTGTTCATAAGCATCTCCTTTCTTTGTATAGAATCATGTGTAAAATAAGACAATTTGATCAGGAACAGAATTCGCGCAGAGCGCTTTCAAACTCGTCGAAGGCCGCAGCGTCCCCCGTCGGCCTTACCTCTTCCAGCCTGTCTAAGATCAGGCGGCAAAATTCCGTATCTTCCCGCTCCATTCCCGCCGCGGCAAGATAAATTACTGCGTTCACTTCGGGAAAAGAGTCCTCCACCGCGCCGAACGCGGTATCGACGGACCGTTCGTCCGAAACAAAGTACAGCGAAACCGCCGTGATCCCCGTATAGTACTGCAGAGACGTCCCGCGCAGAACCTGGGAAGCCGTGCCCGCACTCTCGTCCTCAGCAAGGCAGTAAGAAGAAAAATCTTCCGCCGCAAGCAGTTTAAGGCCGAATTCCGCCGCATCCGCATAATGCCCTGCCAGGTAACTGCGTTCCACCGCAGGCGCAAGATCTTCCGTTTTGCCCGTCTTTTTGTAGACGGATACGGAGTACGACGCGCACGGCCCTTCCATCCCCAGCGCGTCGGTGACGGAAACCATCACGGACGGGACGAAGAGAGAGAAAATACCGAAAAGCAACAGCAGAACGGCTATGATACAGGCAAGCGTTATGGCCGCCGTTTTAGCGATAAGTTTTCCCATAGCTCCTGCCGCAGCCCTCCTTCGGGGATTTTTTAAAAGGGAAAAGGGAGGCGAAGCTCCTGCAAAACGCCCCCTGCAAATTATATTTTATTTATTCTACCACACAAAACGGAAAAAAGCAACATAATGACAAAAAAATTTTATGCAAACAGAATTTTTCGCCGCGGCGCCGAATACACTTATTGCAAAGACAAGTTAAGAGGTGTTCCATGAAAAAAGCATTCCTTGCAGGATGCGCCCTGCTCTGCCTGGCGGCGCTCGTTCCCGCCGCGGGCTGTTCCAAAAAAGTCGACCTTACCGATTATGTGTCCGAATACAGAAGCGACATTTACATGGGAACGGAAGGAGATTACTCCGTCTTTGCCTCCGTGTCCTTCCGCGAATACCCCTACGTTGCGGACGGAAATGCGGGCGAAACGCAGCAACTGTTTGAAGTGACGCTGAGCGTCCCAGACAATACAAAGACATACAGCATCGGCTTTTCTTACGGGAATGTGTCCAAACAGGCGGAACTTTCCTTTGACAGCGTGATGATGGTGCATACCTGGTCGGAAAGCCTGCCCGCCCCGACCGAAAAGGAGATCGATTTAACGATCACCTGCGAGGAAGAAGAGAGCGAGCCCGTCACCGTCCGCGCCGCAAGTGTGAAAACGGAAAACGTCCTCTCCTTGGGAAAACTGCTGGAAACCGTCTCCGCGCAGGAGAGCGAACGTTTTTCCGCGCTCACTTCCGAGCACACTTTCTTAGGCGAGCTCTACGTCCGCCTGTTGAGTGAAGCGGACGATTGCTTCTATTACATAGGCCTGACAGACAGAAACGGAAAAACCTTTTCCATGCTGTGCGACGCAGAAAACGGCGAAGTCATCGCAACCAAGGAACAACAGCAATAAAGGCGACATTTGATCGGTTTATGTCACGCATAGTACTGTGTATCAGTGCAAAAAATCCATTAAAATCTGATTTTGTACGTATAAATATTCGTTCTTGATTCTGACGCGTCCGTTATCGTAAGAAAGATAACGGACGTTTTTTTTCAGCGGTTCAAAGAAATCGACGGGAAAATCCGTTCCGAAAGCGTTCTTGTATTTGGCAAGGCTGAGCCCTTCCGTCGTGCGCAGCGCCAGCATCACCATTTCAAACTTGGCGTCCTCCCCCTCTATTTTTTCATCGTCCACGACGGGGTAGTAATTGGTCATGATACATTTGATATAGTCATCCAGATCGGCCGTATTGGTGAATCGCCTGCCGCACATAAAAGAGCTGGCCGAAACGCCGAAGCCGATATATTCTCCCCTCCGCCAGTAATTGAGGTTGTGGCGGGACTCGTACCCGGGCAGGGAAAAATTGGAGACCTCGTATCTCATATACCCCAACGAAGAGAGATACTCACGCGCTTTTTCGTACTGGTCTGCGACTTCGTCGCTGTCGGGAAGTTCGCCGTTGAGATAGTCCGAATAAATGGGCGTTCCGTCCTCGGGCGTCAGCGCATACATGGAAACGTGCTTTGCCCCGCCCTCCTTGGCAAGGTCGATCGCGTCAAAAATATCCTGCACCGTCTGGTTCTTCAATCCGATCATGATATCCGCGCTCTTGTTGACATCGCCGAGAAGTTTGCAGGCCGCCGTGAAATCCGCCGCGGTATGCACCCGCCCCAGGTCGGCCAGAATGGCGTCGTTGGCAGATTGCAGACCGATGGAAAACCGATTGATCCCGACCTTTCTATACACCGCCACCTTTTGCTCGTCGATGGTTCCGGGATTCAGTTCGATGGTGATCTCGGCATCCTTGCGCAGATCGTATTCCGCACGGATCATGTTCAGACACCCCGCAATGGAAAGCGGATCGATGACGGACGGGGTTCCCCCGCCGATATAGACCGTATCGAACGTCTTGTTTTTCAGTTCCTGCGCGCGCAATTTCATCTCCTTGTAAACGCAGGCCATGTATGCGTCCGCAAGTCCTATTTTCCCGGGATAAGAAGTAAAGTCGCAATAGCGGCACTTTGATTTACAAAAGGGAATGTGAATGTAGATTCCTGCCATATTGTCCGAAATTCCTTGTTTTTATCTGTTTATGTCTGACATAGTACTACGCAAAATGTGGTTTATTGCGGGTTCCAGAGGCAATTATCGAGATCTACGTACAGCATTCCGTCCTCTTTGCGAAAAACGGGTACCCCCTCTTTTTCGAGAAGATCTGCCTGAATTTCAGGTCCTCCGAAAGCAAAAGCAGGCGCAAGCCTGCCCTCTCTGTTGACGACGCGATGACACGGAATGATCCCCGGCATGGGATTGACGTGAAGCGCATACCCCACTGCCCTGGAAGAGCGCGGAGCAAAACACATCCTCGCGATCTGACCGTAGGTAGCAACCTTGCCCTGCGGGATCATGCACACGATCTCATAAACTTTGTCAAAAAAATTTTTCTCTTCCATAATTACAGATCGGATAGTTTTGCAAGCAGAGAGTAAAGATCAGGCAACGCGACGACTCCCTGCGGGACGGGTTGGCCGAGCCTGTTCAGCCAGACGCTTTTCATTCCCGCACCGCGCGCGCCCCAATAATCGTTGCGAAGGGAATCCCCTGCATATACGACGTCTGCGGCGTTCAATCCGAAATAAGACAGCCCCTTTAAAAATATTTCGGGAGCAGGTTTATACGCCCGCGCCATTTCGCTGGTATAAAAGCCCTTGGGAGCAATTCCTATCTTTCCGATCATCGTTACAAGTTCCGCGGTATCAATGTTGGAAAGAATGTAACAGGGAATCGGACACTCCTCTATGAACCGCAGAGAATCCTCAAACGGCTTGGAAGAAACGGAAAATTCCACGATCTCTTTGATGAGAGCAGGCGCCTCCACTCGGACGCCAAACTTTTGTTGAAGCTTCTCCAACACGGATGCGTACAATTCTTTTTGCAGGCGGAAACTTTTTCCGCAGGCGAGATCGCACTCCCGCGAAAAATTCTGCCACCATTGATCGCCGACCTCCTGCGCCGTGACCTGCGCCCCTGCCCGCTGAAATACTTCAGCGATGTGATCCAACAGCTCGTAAGCTTCATGGACTACTGTTCCGTAAAAATCAAGCAATACTGCTTTCATCTCTCGTTCCGCCTCTCTTTCTACGATCTATGTCAGACAAAGTACCTGATAAATCCAAAAATATTGTGTGTTTTAATGGGGTTACTAAGGAATTTTATTTGTTCGTCTTTAAGATAGACATAAACACTTCGCTGGGGACTTCGACAGATCCGATGCTGCGCATCCTCTTTTTGCCCTCTTTCTGCTTTTCCAAAAGCTTCTTTTTGCGGGTGATGTCGCCCCCGTAGCATTTGGCAAGGACGTCTTTTCTGACCGCCTTCACCGTTTCGCGCGCGATGATCTTTCCGCCCACAGCCGCCTGAATGGGAATTTCAAACAGCTGTCTCGGAATGGCGTCTTTCAGATTTTCCGCAAGTTCCCTGCCGCGCGGATAGGCCCTGTCTTTATGCACAATCATGGACAGCGCATCGCAGACGTCTCCGTTCAGCAGAATGTCAAGTTTGACCAGATCGCTTTTTTCGTAGCCGATCAGTTCGTAATCGAAGCTCGCATATCCCCTCGTACGCGATTTGACCTGATCGAAAAAGTCGTAAATAATTTCATTGAGCGGCAGCGTATAGAGAAGTTTGACGCGCTTTTCGTCCAGGTAAGTCATATCCTTGAATACCCCGCGCTTGTCCTGGCAAAGATCCATGATCGAGCCGATATATTCGGGCGGGGAATACAGTTCCACCTTGACGATAGGCTCCTCCATGTAGTCGATATCCGAAGGATCGGGCAGATGGGAGGGATTGTCCACAAACAGCTGTTCCCCGTCCGTCTTGTGGACGAGGTAGGAAACGCTGGGCGCCGTCGTTATGATGTCCAGATTGAACTCCCTTTCGATGCGCTCCTGAATGATCTCCATGTGCAGAAGCCCCAAAAATCCGCAGCGGAATCCGAACCCGAGCGCAACGGACGTATCGGGTTCAAACAACAGGGAAGCGTCGTTGAGCTGCAATTTCAAAAGGGCGTCTTTCAGATCGTTGAACTTGCTCCCGTCCAGCGGATAGATTCCGCAGAAAACGACGGATTGCACCTTTTTATAGCCGGGGAGAGGTTCCGCGGCGGGGTTGAGCGCGCTCGTCACCGTATCGCCGACGGCAACGTCCTGAATGCTCTTAATGCTTGCGGCGATGTACCCGACTTCTCCCGCGCGCAGAATATCCTTGGGGGTAAGCTTGGGATTGAACGCCCCCACTTCCGTCACGTCGTATTGCTTGTCCGAACGGAAAGTTTTGATGAGATCGCCCACCTTCACTTCGCCGTCCTTGACGCGGACAAAGAGGATGACCCCTTTATAATTGTCGTAATAGCTGTCAAAGATCAGCGCCTTCAGCGGGGCTTCCGTGTCGCCGTCGGGCGCGGGAATATACTGAACAATTTTCTCTAAAATGTCTTTTATGTTCGTTCCTTCCTTGGCGGAAACACAGGGCGCATAGGAAGCATCCAGACCGATGACCTCCTCTATTTCCTTGCGCGTCCCCTCTATGTCCGCCGAGGGAAGGTCGATTTTATTGATGACGGGGATGATCTCCAGATCGTTTTCCAGAGCCAGGTACACGTTGGCAAGCGTCTGCGCCTCAATACCCTGGGTGGCGTCCACCACGAGAATGGCGCCCTCGCACGCTGCCAGCGAACGGGAAACTTCGTACGTGAAGTCGACGTGACCCGGCGTGTCAATGAGGTTGAATTCGTATTCGTTGCCGTCGTCTGCCTTATAGTACATACGCACGGGAGTCAGCTTGATGGTGATGCCGCGCTCGCGTTCGAGATCCATCGAATCGAGAAGCTGTTCCTCCATATCCCTGCTGGATACTGTGTCCGTCAATTCCATGAGCCTGTCCGCGATCGTGCTCTTTCCATGATCGATGTGCGCTATAATACAAAAATTCCTGATAAACTTGCTCGGCTTTGCCATCTGCGATCTCTCCGTGCCGCACCCTTTCGCGGCTGATTTTGTTCCTTTCTATTATATACGAAAACGCCGCTTTTTGCAATTAAATTGCCTTTGTTCGGCGGTAAATGCTATTTCTTTTCCCCTGCATGGCAGTAGTCCCAATACCAGCATCTGTACGGCTGTTCGCATTGTTCCCCCGTCTGCATTTCCACTTCCTCTTTCTGCACTTTTACCTTGCCAAGCCGCCAGATATTGTCGTTGACCGTCCTGGAATATGCCTTCGCCTGCGGCGTGACATCGGCAACGGAAAACTCTTCCGTCCCCTCTCCGCGATACACCACGAAACACTTTTCCACTTTGACATGACAGCGCAAGAGAATGTATAACTGAAATCCGATGTCGCGCACAAACTGATCTTTTACGCCGTCGCTGTTTTTGACTTCATACATTTCGTACCCGCTTTCCGTGCGCCGCAAAATATCGACGGCGCAATAGTTTCCGTAATAGCGGAACGCCGCTTCGCACAAAACCTTTGTTCCGTCCAGAAGATGCTCCTGCGTCCTTTGCAGCATGGCGGAAAAATCCAGCCTTCCGTCCTCCCTGTATGCGGTCATCTCGACATATTCGCCAAACATTCCCATTGCACGGTCTCCGAATTCGTTCCCCTTATCCAAAAGCTCCTGCACTTCGGGCGGGATCACCTTTTCCTCGGGCTTATGCCTGTCCAGCCAAAGCATTTTCGGGCACTGCATCCCGCGCATATAATCTGTCTTTGTAACGCCCATAACGACACCTCTTTTCAATATTATATAGAATCCGCGCCGATTTGTAAATCGGTTGAGAAAAAAATCTGAAAAGGTTCTTTCCGTTTGCCACTCTTTCAAATGTCCGCGCCTGTTTTTGAAAAGCAATTTTTCAACATGAGAGAAAAAGAGAATAAAAATCGCTTGCAAAAAAACGAAGATTATATTATAATTATAATGTTGACGCCGCTGTGGTGAAATTGGCAGACGCGCTGGACTCAAAATCCAGTGGTAGCGATACCGTGTCGGTTCGAGTCCGACCAGCGGCACCAACTCTTAATAGCTTGAACTTCTTTGTCATAAAAAGAATGTTCGGGCTATTTTGTTTTATTGAGGAATTTGAGAAGTTCCGAAAGTAAAAAGAAAAGGAGCACGCGGATTTCCGCGTGCCCCTCGTGCCGTTGTTCAAGGTTTGTGATATTCGGCGCAACCTATCTGATAAATGGAAAAAATCATATACGCAATCCGCTTATGTTATTGCGGATTGCAGTAAACCGTCAGAGCGGTCATCCCGTGAAAATCAATGGGACGTTTCCTTAATCTTTGATATTTAATTGTCTTTGAGCGTGTTCTGCCGTCCATTCGGCATAGTCCTTTTGCCCTTGCTCGGACAGAAGATACTCCCTGATTTGTGGTAACAGAACTCTCGCAAGAGATTCTATCTGATAATCGGGAATATCAAAGTCAGTTTGAATTTGTTGTTTTTTCCTCGCCATCCCCCGTTGTTATGTAGTCTGTTCGATAACTTTCCTCCTTTTAAGCGTTTATTCAGTTTTACTTGCCCCAATGATTGCCCGACGACTTGAAAGGCTTGGGGCGGTACTTGTCCAACTTGCGCTGTCTTACTGTTTCCATTACTTCTTGCAACTTGTCGGGCGCGTGTTCCCTTATCTCGCGCAGAACGTCGGCATCACTTTGAAGAGATTGCTTTTCGCGTTCTGTCTTTTGATAGAGATTGAACACGTCGCTTTGGTCGCGGGCACTGATTTGCAGCCGTTCTTCGAGTTGACTGTTCTCGGCTTTGAGCTTTGCGGCTTCTGCCGCGATGACAGGTAAGTCTCTTTTGTTGAACTTTCGCCTGCCGTCCGAGTATTCCTGCAAAACTTCGGCGGCAGCTTGTAGCGGAGCGGTGTCGCGTTGCAGTTGTTCCTGTCTATCTTCAAGCTGTTGAGTTTTTCGTTCGGCGTGGACTTGCCTGCTCTCAGCTATGAGTTTCCTCTTTTCCGCTTCGTCAGCTCGCAGTTCGGCTTGTTCTGCCGCCTCGCTCATCTTCTTTAACTTGTAAGCCGCTGTATCAAGGTGCTTTGCCTGACTTCCTTCTTTGCCGCGCTGTAAGTTCCATTTCTTACCCACAACAGAGTGAAAGTCTGATTGCAGTTTCTGTAATTCGTTCCTGTCAAACAGTTGCTTTGCGCACAATCTGCCGTCGGCTATCGGAATTAAATTCAGGTGCAGGTGCGGCGTGGTTTCATCCATGTGGACGACCGCCGAGATAATGTTATCCTCGCCGTACCGCTCCGCAAAGAAACGAGTGCAATCCACAAAGAATTGCTGTCGCTCGCTCGGCGAAAGCTTGCCGAAGAATTCTCTGTCTGAACCCACGACGAAGGAACACATAAGCACGGCATCCTTGTCT
>DXFX01000069.1 GCA_019114245.1 Candidatus Borkfalkia faecipullorum
TCCCGCAGCAGGCGGCATGGGCGGCATGTACTGAGATCAAACGTAAACACAGACAGGCGCGACAAATTGCCGCGCCTGTTTTTTTGCGCCCCGTCCCCGACGGGGCGTTTTTCCTTTGTTCCGCCCGCCGCTTCCGAAAAGCGGATTTTATCCTTTTCCCGCAAGATCTGCTTTTTGAAACTTTTGCTTCCTCTGTTCCTCTTTCCGAAAAAAATATGCACACCGATGCGGCGCATCGGTGTGCATATCATGCAATGTTTTACTTGTTCAGCTTTTCGATCATCTCGACGATGTCCTTCACCGTCTTGACGTTGACGATATCGTCTTCGGGAATGGAAATGCCGTAATCATCTTCCAGCGAGATGAGCAATTCCACCACGTCCAGCGAGTCGGCCCCCAGATCTTTTACCACGTCGCTCTCCATCGTGATCTTGTCGGGGGAAAGATTGAGCTGTTTTGCGAGCATCGCGCGCACTTTTTCAAACATTCTGTTATCCTCCTGCGTTATGAAACTATTTTACTAAACTTGTTGTTCTTTGTCAATATATTACTGCGCTTTTGCCGCAGTTTTCTTTTTGGCCGCAGGATTTTTCATGGTGAGCCCGATGCGGTTTTTCTTGACGTCCACGTCCTTGACCCAGACGGTGACCGTCTGCCCCACTTCCAGAACGTCCGAAGGATGTTTGATGTATCTGTCCGTGATCTCGGAAATGTGGACAAGTCCGTCCTGATGCACGCCGATATCGACAAAAGCGCCGAAATCGACGACGTTGCGCACCGTTCCGATCAGTTCCATGCCGGGAGCAAGGTCGTTGATGTCCATGATGTCCTTGCGCAGAACGGGCTTGGGAAGGGAATCGCGGATATCTCTGCCCGGTTTGATGATCTCGGAGACGATGTCCTGCATGGTGGGAACGTCCAGCCCCACTTCCTTGGCGGCTTTTTCCGCGCCGTATTCCTTGACTTTTGCGGGGAGATCGGAGATCTTGCCCGCCTTGACGTCCTCCGCCGTATAGCCGAACAGCTTGAGAAGCTTTTCCGCTGCCGCATACGATTCGGGGTGGACCGCCGTATTGTCCAGAATGTTAGAACCGTCCGTAATGCGCAGGAAGCCCGCACACTGCGTAAACGCCTTTTCGCCCAGCTTGGGGACTTTTAAAATGTCCTTGCGGGAAACAAATTTTCCGTTCTGCTCGCGATAGGAAACGATATTTTTTGCGATGCCCGCGTTGAGCCCCGCCACGTATTTGAGCAGAGAAACGCTTGCCGTGTTCAGATCGACGCCGACGCTGTTGACGCAATCTTCCAGAACGCCCGAAAGCACGCTGTCCAGCCTCTTTTTATCCATATCGTGCTGATACTGTCCGACACCGATGGACTTGGGATCGATCTTGATGAGCTCTGCCAGCGGATCCTGCAGGCGGCGCGCAATGGACACGGCGCTGCGTTCGGCGACGTCGAAATCGGGGAATTCCTCCGCCCCGAGAGGGCTTGCCGAGTACACGGAAGCGCCCGCTTCGGACACGACGACGTACGCGACGTCCCTGCCCGTCTCCTCCTTGATCTCCTTGATGAGCTCGGCAACGAAAATCTCGCTTTCCTTGGAGGCCGTGCCGTTTCCGATAGAAATAATGTCTACGTTATACTTTTCGATCAGCTGTTTGAGCACCTTTTTGGCCGCTTCGATGTTCTGCTTGGGGCCGGGCGTGGGATAGACGACCGTCTTGTCCAGAACCTTGCCCGTGCCGTCCACGACGGCGATCTTGCAGCCCGTACGGTAAGCGGGATCCAGCCCGAGCGTGATCTTGTCCTTGACAGGCGGCTGCATGAGCAGAGGTTTGAGGTTGACTTCAAACATTTTGATCGCCTGTTCGCTGGCGGCTTCCGTGAGCGACGCGCGTATCTCGCGCTCGATGGACGGGAAAATGAGGCGGTCGTAACTGTCCTCCACCGCTTCCTTGACGAGCTGTGTGGAATAACCGCCGTCCTTCAGATACCCTGCCCCCGCAATGCGCTTGGCGATCTCGTCGTTGAAGCAGATCCTGACTTTCAGGAAGCCTTCCTTTTCGCCGCGGTTGACGGCAAGCACGCGGTGGCTCTTGATCTCCGCGATGTTTTCCGAATAATCGGCGTACATTTCGTAAACCTTTGCTTCGTCCTTGTCCGCATTGACAAGGCGGGTTTCGATCTCGCCGTTTTTCATGAAGAGGTTTCTCAGCTTTTTGCGCACGTTTGCATCGTCGGAAACAATTTCCGCAATGATGTCCTTGGCGCCCGCAATGGCGTCCTCCGCCGTGGCAACGCCCTTTTCCTCGTCGATATATTTCTGCGCCTCCGCCATGACGTCCGCATTCTTATCCTGCGCAAGGATAAAATCTGCAAGCGGCTGCAATCCGCGTTCGATGGCGACGCTGGCGCGCGTCTTTTTCTTCTGTTTGTACGGACGGTAAATGTCCTCTACTTCGGTGAGCGTGAGCGCCGCATCCAATGCCTTGGCGATCTCGTCCGTCATTTTCCCCTGTTCCGTGATGGACTTGGTGACCTCTTCCTTCCTCTTTTCGAGGTTGCGCAGGTACGTCAGCCTGTCGTTGAATTCGCGCAGGACCTGGTCGTCGCAGCTGCCCGTCATTTCCTTGCGGTAACGGGCAATGAAAGGAATGGTGTTTCCTTCGTCAATGAGATTGATAATGTTCTGAGCTTTGTCTTGTCTGATGGAAGGAAATTCTTCCGTCAACTTTTTTAAAATGTCCATAACAACTCCGTAATAGCAATCGCTGTTTTAAGCGTTACGATTATTGTATCATACTTTTTTTACTTTTTCATCACTTTTTCAAAGATTTTAAAAATTTTTTTTGCGCGGCGTCCACGCGGAAACTTTCGCACGCCTTTACGATCGCCTTGTTCTTGGCCGCATCCGCCAACTTCCCTTCCTGAAGATAGGTTACCCCTTCCGCATAAAAGCGCACGAGCACTTCGGCAAGCAGCCACGCCGCGCCCATCATCGTATAATAATGCTGCGCCTGCGCCGCATCCAGCATTTCAAAGATAAAGGGAAGATACTCCCTTTCCATGTAACAGCCCAGCATCAGCACATACGCAAAGCGCTGGGAAAATTCCTTGCCTTCCCCGATAAAATTTTTCAGCTCGCCGAGATACTCTTCCCTGTGCTTTCTGATCTCCTTCAGCGTCGAACAGAACACGTCGCAAACCGCCCAGCCGTCTATCACGGGAATACACTTTCTGATCCTCTCTTTCAGCTGTTCAAAAGAAAGTTTTGCATACCCCGTGCAAAGACATTTGAGCATCCGGATCTCCAGATATGTATTCGGGAAAGAATCCAGCGCCTCCCAGGAAAAATCCTCCCTTTTGACAAGCGCGCGGGCATACGAACGCAACACGGGAATGCGCACCCCCAGGCTCGTCCCTTCCTCTACATTGGCAATACGCTCGTTAAAGCGGCGGAATGTTTCATCCTTCCATGCTTTCAGCTGTGTGAGCACTTCTTCGTAATTCATTTTTTCCTCTCTCAAAATATGTAGTATTGAAATAGTCTGATTTTTTCCGTTCGGGAAAAATCAGCCGTGCACAAAGGCGGCCGTGAGTGCGGCGATCCAGGCGCCCTCGTCATAACGGACGTTGGCGGGACTTGTGGACGGCATGAGCGCATAGGGCACGGGAAAGAGCGGAAACGGCCTTTCAAAAATTTTGAACGCCGTTGTCCCGTTGAGAAGGACAAGGCGGATCTTTGTCTTTGCAAGAAGAGCGGGAACGTCCGCCACCGTATAGTTTTTGATGGTCGCGTCCGACGAGCCTTTGATCTCGCAGGACATGACGACGTCCCAGAGCGCCACATGGCGGCGCAGGAGAAACTCTTTCTTTGCCGCGACCTCCTCTTTTCGCTCTTCCCCGAAAAATCCGAACAGCATTTTCCAGAATCTGTTCTGGCGGTTGCCGTAATAAAAATCTGTCTGCCTGCTCTTTACCGACGGGAAACTGCCCAGGATGAGCACCTCGCTGTTCGCATCGTAAACAGGCTGAAATCCGTGAATTATGTCTGACATAGTACTCTGTAAATGTAAATTTTATTGCTTATTTTAAGTAAAAACATTCCGCCGCATTGCTGCGGCGGAAAAAATCAGCGAATGACGAGAGGCTTTTTGATCTTGCCTACGGCGGCCGCCGCAAGGTGTTGCGTGTGGTAATTCAGCTCCAGAGCCTGCACGCAATCCTCCATCGTGATGTCCTCGATCTCCTTGATCCGCTTGGAAAAATCGATGACTTCGTTCTTGTAAAGCATCTGCTTTGCACAGGACGTCATCTGCGCGATCGTGCTTTCCTGCGAGAAGATCAGCGAGGATTTCAGCTGCTCTTTTTCGCGGAGGAACTCCTCTTTTGTAAACTTGTCGCGGCGGAAATCCTCTACCGCTTTGAAGATGGCTTCTTGCGCTTTCCCGACGTTGGCAGGGTTGATCCCTGCGTAGATATACAGGATAGAACCCTCCGTGTAAGAGGAGATATAAGAGTAAACGGTATAGGCAAGCCCCATCTTTTCGCGCACCGTCTGGAACAGACGGGAGCTCATTCCCCCGCCGAGAATGTTGTTGACAAGCACGGACGCGTCCATCAGTTTGTCCTCTCTGGGAAGGGAAGGATAACCGAAGGCAATATGCACTTGCTCAATATCCTTGTACTTGTAAAGACTGCTTTCCGCAAAGGCAAGTTTTTTCTCTCTCTTCTGAAAAGGTCTGCCGATCAGCGCAGACGAAAGATATTTTTCCACCAGCGCGACCGCCTCTTCCATGCCGATGTTCCCCGCAAAGCTGACCACGACGTTCTGCGGATTGTAACGCTCCTCAATGTATTTTTTCAAGTCCTCCCGCGTGAAGGAACGCACGTTTTTCGCCGGGCCGAGGATGGTTCTGCCGTACCCCTCGTCCCCGTAAAACGCCTGCGCGAGCACGTCCCTGCACAGGTCGTCGGGCGTGTCCTCCGACATGGCGATCTCTTCGCAGACGACCCCTTTTTCGCGCACCATTTCCTCTTCGGGAAAGACGGAATCGCTGAAAAAATCGGCGAGGATCTCAAAAGCTTCCTCCGCATGGTCGTACGTGGACTTTGCGTAGTAGCAGGTAATGTCCTTGGACGTAAAGGCGTTGACCTGCGCCCCGATCCTGTCCATCGCGTCCGAAATTTCAAAGGCCGTACGCTTGTGAGTCCCCTTGAACATCATGTGCTCGATGAAGTGCGAAATGCCGTTTTCCTCCGCACTCTCAAAACAGGAGCCCGTCCCCACAAGGATCCCCATGCTGACCGAGTACAGCCCTTCCATTTTGTTGACGACCAGACGCAGTCCGCCCGGAAATTGCTTTGTTATGACCATAATTTCCTCCGTATGTATTTTCGCCCTTTATCATACCATGAAAACCGCCCGAACGCAAGCGCCTGCAAAGATTTTATACCTTTTCTATGCCCGAAATATTTTCACTCACCGTCACCTGCTGCCAGTTGTTGTCGCGGTAATAGCGCAGGACGGACGGGAGCGCCGCGGCCGTCTCTTCCGTGGGGTGCGCAAGGATGAGATCGCCCCCTTTCACGTTCTGCGTCGCACGCCTGTAGATGATCGACTGATCGTGATCGCGCCAGTCTATCGTATCTTTCGACCACAAGATCACCTTGTATCCGAGAGATTGCGCGGCATTTACGGCAGCCTCTCCGTACGCCCCGGAAGGGGGCGCAAAAAGCGCGGGAGAGACGCCCGTAAGCTGTTTTACAAGTCTGCCGCATACGTCGATCTCAGAGGCGTTTTCCGTCTCTGAAAGCTTGCTCTGATCTTTGTGAAAATAGCCGTGATTGCCCAGCTCGTGGCCGCGCCGGGCGATCTCTTTCAGGACCTGCGCATTGTCGTCCGCCCAGCTTCCGCCGATGAAAAACGTCGCCTTCACTTCGTACTCGTCCAGGGTATCCAAAATGCTCGGGATGTACTCCGTTCCCCAGTAGACGTTGAACATGAGCGACACATAACGGCTGTCCGCATTGCCGCTGTAATAGACGCGGTCGCTGAGTTTTGCCGACGTTGCCACCCCGTACGGAACAAAGCAGATCGCCCCCACAAAGAGCAGGACGAGAGCCAGAAATCCGTTTGTGAAAAGTGCGATCCTGATGCTTGCTTTCAATTTAGTTTACCTCTTTTTGCAAAAATAATTTCTGCGTATCCCCTTTTTGTATTGTATTCGGGACAGGCCGCACATATGAAAGCAAACCGATTTTTATAAAAGAAAAGCGCGGCTTTTGCGCCGCGCTTTAAAAGTAAAAAATGAGTATGCTGTCTGAAAACAGCATACTCATCTTTGCTATACAAGAGTTATTACTTGTTGAAGTATCTCTTCAGAAGGCCGTTGAAGCCGGCGCCGTGGCGAGCCTCGTCCTTTGCCATTTCGTGAACGGTGTCGTGAATGGCGTCATAGCCGAGTTCCTTAGCGCGCTTTGCAATGGCAAGCTTGCCCTCGCAGGCACCCGTCTCCGCAGCAACGCGAAGCTCGAGGTTCTTCTTGGTGGAAGTGGTGATGCACTCACCGAGCAGTTCCGCAAACTTGGATGCGTGCTCTGCTTCTTCATACGCATAGCGCTTGTAAGCTTCCGCCACTTCGGGATATCCTTCACGCTCGGCAACGCGCGCCATAGCGAGATACATACCGACTTCCGTGCATTCCCCTTCAAAGTTTGCGCGCAGACCGGAAACGACTTCCTCGTCCAGGCCCTTTGCAACGCCTACTTCGTGAACGCAGGCAAACTTCAGTTCAGCATTTTCCTCGATGGGAACAAATTTCGTCGCCTTGCAGACAGGGCAAACGGTAACAGAATCATCTACGATTTCGCCGCATACAGCACATCTTTTCATAATCGTTAACCTCTCTTTAATTTACGGGAAGTTTCCTCCCCTTTGTTTCGCCAATATTGTATCATTGATTTGCGGAAAATACTGTTGCAAATGCAACAGTATTTCAGTTTCCTGTGAAAATTTTTATATAATAAGGGGCGCAAACAGAGAAATATTGGAATTTTTGTCTTTTCCCGCTCATTCGCTTCCGAGAGAGCGGACAATTTCCAGGATCTTTGCATAACTGCGGGCAGTATGATCGGGGTGCGCACCCTCCGCAATTTTCCCTTTCGCGTTGTACCAGATACTCAGGATCCCCGCGTTGTTTGCCCCGCGGATGTCCGACGTGAGGGAATCGCCGATGACGGCACACTCCCCGCTTTGCAAGCCCGCCTTGTCGAGCACATACGCAAAAAAACGCGCGTCCGGCTTGGAAAAGCCGATCTCATCGGAAATAAAGATCCCGTCAAAGAAGTGTTCCAGGCCGAGAGAACGCAGTCTGCCGTACTGCGCCGCGGGCGTGCCGTTGGTGATGAGAAAGATCTTGCCGCACGCCTTTAAAGAGCGCAGAAAATCCTCCGCCCCGGGGAGGAGATACCCCCTGCCGCAAAGGGTGGTGAAATAGAGCGTGTTCGCCTGCACCGCATCCGCACCCACGCCGAGCGCCGCAAAAAGCCTTGCAAAGCGCTCTTTCATGAGCTGCGGCTTGGTGACCGTACCCTGCTCGTATTCCCGCCACAGGCCGTCGTTGATGGCCTTAAATTGAAGAAATTCGTTTTCCCCGAGCAACAGGCCCAGTTGCTGCATGGCGATAAAAAAACTTTCCCGCGAGGAGCGCACGAAATCGAGAATGGTCTCGTCCGCATCCAGTAAAAAATTATTGATCATCTCTCTGATCTGCCGCGTCGTCGACGATGGCAAGCTCCTTCAGCGCCCTCGTATAGGCGATGTATTTTTCGTTGACGGTCATATTTTTGTCCGAGACGACGACGCAGGTAAATTCCAGCCCCTTGGACTCGTACACCGTCATCAGGTTGATCCTGTTTTTGGAAATGCGCCCCGATACGCCCGGAATGTTGTAGCTTTTTCTGCGGAAAAACTCCATTTCGTTTTCGGAAACGATGATAGCTTTCAGCCCCTTTTTTTCGCGGAAAAAGGCGCAGATCCCGCGGACCGTGACCGTCTGCACCTGCGGCCCGTCAAACCCGATGGGCTGCATATCGATGTTGAGACGTTCGGCAACATATTCGACGATCTGGTTGGTATTGCGGTAGTTCTGCGAAAGCTCGTACCTGCATTCCGCCCCGACGGCAGACCAGTCGGTCAGGCCGCGGTAACCCGTGATGTTCTGCGCGAGATCTCCGTACACATTGAAAGCGGCGTCCGGATTGAAAAAGCGCAGAAGTTTGTATTCGTTGGCGGAAAGATCCTGCCCCTCGTCGATAAAGACGAGGGCGTAACGCGGCTGAAGCCGCCTTCCGAGCAGCGCAAAAATCAGACAGAGCACATACGGATCGCTGCGCAAAAGCCCCTTCCCGATGGAATATTTGTCTTTGACCTTGCGGACGATCTCTTTATAAAACAGGCGCGCAAGCTCGATGTGTGTCACACATTTTCCGATACATACGAACCAATCGTTGCCCTTGAGCGTTTCAAACAGTTCGCAGAAGTTATCAAAGTTTTCCGCGATCTCCTCCACGCAGCGGATAACGGTATCGATCTCTTCCAGAAGTTCCCCGCGGCGCGCAATCCGCTCCGCATACGTTTCCACTTCCACCCCGCCGCGGTTGATCTTGTAGCGGCGCAGATCGACGATCTCCTTGCGGATGGTCTCCTTCAGCTGGGAAAGATCGAACAGCGCGTTTGCCGTGATCTTGGCATGCGCTCGGCTGATAAGCGAACCCGCCCTGTAAAAAGAGATCATCCGATTGTAGAAAAAGCTGATGTTGCCGATCTTCTCGCTGTTGAGATCACGGCTGAAAAACTCCTCCACCGCGGTCACTTCGTTCATCAGTTCGCGGAAAGGCTTGGTGTAATACAGCCCTCCCTCCGCCTTTTCCTTGATCTCCCCGAGTACGGCGCGGCGGATGCGGACGCTTGCGTTTTTAATGACGTCGAACGCGTTCAGCTGGGCGCGGCAATTCTCCGCCGATGCGCGGATAAACGGGCGGCATTCGTCGCTCAGAAACATCCCGAGGATGCCTTCATAGATCTTGTGCAGACGGCTCTGCAGATCTGTATAAAATCGCTCGGAATAAATGTACGCGAGATAATCGGACGGCGCCTGCACGGAATAGTCGATCTTGTCGGATACGTCCACTCCTTCATTTTTCAGGAGCGCCTGAAAATATTCGTCGATGCGGCGCGTCTTGACCTTTTCCAGTTCCAGAACCTGCGAAAGTTCGTCGATAAAGGCATTGAAAGAATCGCTGGGCGTGATGACCAACACGTCCGAAGGGCGGAGCCTCTCGTCGTTGTACATGAGAAAACTCAGACGATGCAAAAGGATCATCGTCTTGCCGCTGCCCGCGCAGCCTTGCAGGACAAAGCTCTCCCTTTCGGGACGGGTGATGATCTCGTACTGCTTTTCCTGAATGGTTTCGATGATGTCCGAGATCTCCGACTGCTCCTTGCGGGCGCGCAGGATCTCTTTGAGATAGGGATCGAAAATGATCTCCTCGTCCCTGCCCGCGATCTCCTCCTTGGTGAGATAGTCGCGCAAGCTGAGATATTCGTTTTTATAATCGAGAAATCTGCCGTTTGCCGTGCGCAGGGCGCGGCGCAGGATCTGCTTATAATTGTATTCGTTGATGGAAAAGACGATCTGGCTCTTCTGATAATATTTCCTCGCGAGCGGCGCGCGCCAGTCGACGATTTCCAGATCGAGATCCCCGTGTTTTCCGATATAGTAGCTGTTGTAGCCTTCCTTGTCGTCCACAAGGTCCATGCGCGCAAAGTACGGCTCGACAAAGAAGCATTTGTACCCTTCTATCTCCTGACGCCAGCCGCGGATCTGCGCGTTCAGCGCGATGATCGTACGGTAATTTTCCGCGGAAAATTCTTCCTCACGCATGGCACGGATCTGCTCCTGCGCTTCCCTGATCTTCAGTTTCAGCTTGTTGATGGTCCCCGCCTTTAAAAGCGTCATCACAACACGGACGTGCAGTTCCTCGTACGCCCGCTGTTTTTCTTCATCCAACAGATCAAGAAAAAACTGCTTATCCGGCCTCTTGCGGCTGTTGATAAAATTGCGCATCTCACGCTCGGTCATTTCCGCCATCGTTTTCACCCTCGGCTTTTTCCGCATACCTTTTTTGAAAAAAGCTATTGATTTAGTATAACACATTTTTGCCGAAAAAGAAACCCCTTTACAAAAATTTCACAAAAGGGTTTTACTTAATAGACAGACCGCTTGTTTGTGTTGTGCTTTTTCCCGCCCTTTTTTGCCGCAAAGCCCCGTCTGAGCAATCAATCAGTTAAAAGTCCTACCTCTTTCCCTCTTTCGCAAGCCTCCTGCAATATGCAAAAAATCCAGCCTCCTTTCGCTGAAACGCAGACAAAACGCGTTTGGTTTTTCTTTGAATTGATTGAACTTTTGTAATATTTATACAAAAAGCAGACACTGTTTATGCAATAGTTTAATATATTATAACAAACAAATTCCCGCTTTTTGTTTAAAAAAGCGGGAATTTGTACAGTTAACGATTCAGATAGAAAGGATACGCGGCAAGAGAATTACCGCATCCGATCGGTCATTTTACTTTCTGCGGAACAGACGCTGGACAAACGTGGGAAGTTCCTTATCCCCTTCGCCCTGGGGCTGCTGGGGCTGTGCGTGCTGGGCAGGCGCCTGCGGGCGGGGCTGCGCATACTGCTGGGGAGCCTGCTGCGGCTGTGCATATTGCGGCTGCTGAGGCTGAGCATACTGCGGCTGCGCATATTGTGCCTGCTGAGGCTGCGCGTATTGCTGCTGAGGCTGAGCATACTGCGGCGCCTGTTGAGGCTGCTGGGGAGCCTGCTGCGGCTGTGCGTACTGTGTAGGCGGAACCTGCTGATGAGGCTGACGATACACGGGAGGCTGCTGGCCCGCATAGGTATTGTTCATCGGCGTACGCACATAGGAAGGAGAAGGCGCAGGCTGGGAAGCCCCCTCTTCGGGGTTGCGTTCGGGCAGGCCGCGGTTGACAAAGAAGTTGCGGCTGTTTGCGTTGCGCTCGTCCTTGGGGTTGTACATATTTTCGATGTTCGGGAAGCCCGTCGCAATGACGGTGACTTCCACTTCGTCGTTGATATTGCTGTCGATGCAGGCGCCGAAGATGATGTTTGCGGAGTAGTCAACCACGCTCTGCACGAGGGTAGCCGCCGTCTGCACTTCGTCCATGGTCAGATCGTTGCCGCCGACAATGTTGAGGATGACGCCCTTTGCGCCCTCGATGGTCGTGGTGAGCAGCGGGCAGTTGACCGCAAGGCGCACAGCCTCGACGATCCTGTTTTCACCCTTCGCAACGCCGACGCCCATGTGCGCGAGCCCCTGGTCTTTCAGGATGGTGCGCACGTCCGCAAAGTCGAGGTTGATGAGCGCGGGATTGACGATTAGGT
>DXFX01000070.1 GCA_019114245.1 Candidatus Borkfalkia faecipullorum
GTTCGCTACCCGCGCACTTGAATGCGGGATGGACGTGAAAACGCTCTCCGAGATCCTCGGGCACAAAAACCCGACTGTAACGTTAAACCGCTATGCACACTCCCTTATGGAGCACAAGGCAAACATGATGAACAAGCTTGGAAAACTGCTTTGACAGTATATAGAGAAGTACATCGAATATCGTATTCGGTGTACTTTTCCTTTTTTATATTATATCAAAAGTGCACATAAAAAGCAAGGTAATAGATACTTTCACCACAAAGTCCTAAAAGTTTGTTCATAACCGCTATTATAGATGGCTTTCTCTATTCAATCTGTTCATTGAATACGATAATCATTGAACATTTTATAGAGTAAAACATACATGAAATATCAATAGTTTTAAATTGAGCAGCAAAAGGCACAACTACTGACTTACGCCTGTCAGCGATTTTTATGATTTTGTGCGAGAAAAACGCTATAATAAAATTGGTAAAAAGTCGCAAAAATTGGGAGATATAATATGAGCAAAAGAAAATTTTGGAGCATAGTTTTGCTGGCGTTTGTTACAACGCTCATGTTGGCGTGCGCAGTATTCTTTACCGCCTGTGGAAACAATCAAACGCCAGATGCCGGGCAGAACACCGAACAGGGCGGAGGGAATCCGGACGACGGAGATGAACCGGGAACAAACCCCGGCACCGATCCGAATGACGATAAGGATATCGCTGTCACTGCGGTCTCTCTTGATAAGACCTCTTTGACGTTGGAGGTCGGGGAAAGCTATACGCTTGTCGTAACTGTTTCTCCGAGCAATGCGACGGATAAGAGCATTACATGGTCGAGCACGAATTCTTCTATCGCGTCTGTCAGCGGCGGAAAAGTTACGGCTAAGTCCGATGGCACAACGACGATAACCGCTGAGGCGCATAACGGCAAAACAGCGACTTGTACCGTTACCGTCAACGAGCCGGCGCCCGAAATCATCGAAGTGACCTCTGTGTCGCTCAACAGAACATCTTTGACTTTGGAGATCGGCGAAAGCGAAACGCTTACGGTGACCGTTTTGCCGAGCAACGCGACGGATAAAACTATCTCATGGACGAGTTCCGCCCAATCTGTGGCGACAGTCGCAGACGGAAATATAACGGCGATCGGCAGCGGCACTGCTACAATCACCGCCACAACGAGCAACGGTAAAACGGCGACTTGCACTGTTACGGTCAATGATCCGTATGCGGATTTTTCCTTTAATCTTTCCGGCAACGGTTACATATTGGCTGGCTATTCCGGTACGGATACCGAAGTCACCGTTCCCGCCGAATATAAGGGCAAAGCGGTTACGGTGATCGGCTCGCGCGCCTTTTACGACTGCTCTTTTATCACGAAAATCATTCTGCCCGATTCGCTGAAAGAGATCGGCGACGTTGCATTCGGTTATTGCACCTCTCTGCAAACGGTAGAGATCCCTGCATGCACACGTATTCTGAACAGTGTGTTTTTGGGCTGTACCTCTTTGCGGGAAGTAACGCTCCCCGACGGGGTAGTTACGATCGGCAGCAATTTGTTTACCAACTGCAATTCGTTGCAAAAGGTGACGATCCTTTCGGGAAGTGTTTTGCGGAACACGTTTGCAGACTGCGCAAACCTCAAAGAGATCGTCATTGGAGAAAACGTGACTTCCGTTGCACAGGGTGCGTTTGAAGATTGTACCTCTTTGCAATATCTCACTCTGCCTCGCGTGGACGAAAATACTTCTTTCAACGAATATTACTTCGATTTGGAATCGCAGACATATAAACTCGACGGAACCGGAGCGGAAAATTTATATCCCGCAGAAACGAGAAGTTACACGGTAAATGTCGGCGGCGTGAACAGGGTGTTTGCTCTCCCCGTAACGGGAACGGATTGGTATTACAGTAAGAGCAGCATGACCGTAGGCGGCGTTACATATCAGTACAGCGGCAAACCCATTACGGTGACCTCATGGGAAAGTATGTATGAAGCTACCGTCAGTGTTTCATGGAGAAGACCGGAAACCTGGACGGCGGAATTCTATATTCCGCAGGACAGCTCACTCACAAAACTGACCGTGACCGATCAACTCATTTCGATATACGACGAGGTGTTTGACAGCTGCGGGTGTGAGATCGACATCGTGCAGAAATTCCCCGTGGAATCCGTTTCCGTCATAGGCGAAACGGAATTGTATCTGGACGAATTTTCGTTGGATGATTATAACCTGCGCGTCAAACACACCGACGGCTGGACAGAAGATCTGCCCCTTGCCGAACATTTGACGGAGGCAGATAAGCAGGAATTGCAACAGTCGGGCGCGCATTCCCTGACCGTTTCCTACGGCGGGCAGTCGTGCGAGTTTAAAGTCAATTTGAATTTACGTACATTTGATGACGCTGTTTTAGAGGATAAATCTTTCGGATACGACGGTAAGCCGAAGTATCTGCAAGTCATAGGCATTCCCGAAGATACGGAAATTCTATGGGATAACAACGGACAGACTGAAATCGGCGAATATACCGTGACGGCGACATTGAAAAATCCGTATTATGAAGATAAGACACTGACCGCGCACCTCTATATCCGCCAGGCACAATACAATATTACCTATGTACTCGGCATAGAGGGAGCCGAAAACGCAAATCCCGCATCCTATACTTTCGGGGAAGAGCTGACGCTTTCCTCACCTACAAGCGACGCATGGGAGTTTTTGGGCTGGTATACTGACGCCGATTTTACCGAAAAGGTGACGGCGATTTCGGCAGATGAGTACGGAGATAAGACGTTCTATGCCAAATGGCGGTCGATTTTCGAGTACGCGAACGGAGAAATTACAGGCTTTACGGAGTACGGGTGGAGCCAATACGATGGCGGAAAACTGACAAGTATCAGTATTCCGTCCGAAATAAGTGGGCAAAAAATTATTAGCGTTGGAGATAGTGCGTTCTATAATTGCAGTAGGTTGACGAATGTAATCATTCCCGATAGTGTAACGAGCATCGGAGATTCTGCGTTTTATTATTGCAGAGGGCTGACAAATATTAAAATACCAGACAATGTGTCGAACATTGGCAGCCATGCATTTTATGAGTGTGATAGACTAATAAGTATAACAATCGGAAACGGCGTGGAAAGTATTGGTGATAATGCATTTTCGCGGTGCAACAGTTTGACGAGCGTACACATAGTTGATCTATCGGCTTGGTGCAAGATATCATTTGGAAATGCTACGGCAAACCCGCTATATTTAGCAAATAATCTCTATTTGAATGGAGAACTCGTAAAAGATTTGGTGGTTTCAAACGGTGTGGATAGTATCGGGGATTACGCGTTTTATTCTTACGACGCATTGACGAGCATCACCATTCCCAACGGTATGACGAGCATCGGTGAGGATGCATTCTATAGTTGCGGTGGACTAACGAGCGTAACGATTTTGGATAGCGTAACGAGCATTGCGAGTGGTGCGTTTAATTATTGCAATGAGTTAACGAGCGTATATATTACCGATTTATCTGCTTGGTGCAAAATATCGTTTGTAAGCAATGATGCAAATCCGTTATGCTACGCACATAATCTTTATTTGAATGGTGTTCTCGTGACTGATTTGGTGATACCGGACAGCGTGACGAGCATCGGAGAGTATGCGTTCTACTATTGCAGCGGGCTGACGAGCGTGACGATCCCGGATAGCGTAACAAGTATAGGAGATTATGCGTTTTCTGGTTGCAGTAGCCTTACAAGTGTCACTATCCCGGATAGCGTAACAAGTATAGGAGATTATGCGTTTTCTGGTTGCCGCGGACTGACGAGCGTGACGATCCCAAATAGCGTGACGAGCATTGGAGCTAGTGCGTTCTATAATTGCTATAAACTGGTTGAAGTATATAACCAAAGTGCGCTTTCTTTGATAATCGGCAGTACGGGCAACGGCTATGTTGCTTATTACGCTAAAAACGTCTATACACAGGTTGACGGCGAATCTTGGATCACGGACACGGAAGATGGTTATCGTTTTTTCTATGATGGCAATGAAAAAGTCGGTTATCTTATAGGATATTACGGAACGGATATGACTCTCATACTGCCGGTGTCTTTTACCGCCTATGATGGTATGGAAGTTAAAGAGTATGAGATTTATCAATATGCGTTCTATAGGAATAAACATCTAACAAGTGTGACGATACCAGATAGCGTAATGACCATCGGAAATCATGCTTTTTCTGGTTGCAGTGGATTGACAAGCGTGACGATTGGAAATAATGTAACAGATATTGGAGAGCGTGCGTTCGATGAGTGCATCGGTCTAACGAGTGTATATATTAGCGATTTATTAAGTTGGTGCAAGATAACGTTTGGGGATTTCTATGCGAATCCGTTGCGTTTCGCACAGAATTTCTATTTGGACGGAGAACTTGTAACAGATTTGGTGATTCCAATCGGTGTAACAAGTATCGGAGATTACGCATTTTCTTCTTACGATGGTTTAATAAGTGTAACGATTTCCAACGGCGTGACGAATATCGGGGAGCAGGCTTTTCGAGAGTGTAATAGCCTGACAAATGTAACAATTTCCGACAGCGTGATGAGCATCGGCTCTTCTGCATTTTATTATTGCAAAAGCTTGATGAATGTAAAGATTGGAAATAGTGTGGAAAGTATTGGTGATTCCGCTTTCAACGGTTGCAACGAACTGACGAAGGTGACAATCCCCGACAGTGTGACGAGCATCGGTGGTTCTGCGTTCGACGGTTGCAGCGGACTGACGAGCGTGATAATCCCAGACAGCGTGACGAGCATCGGAGGGAGAGCGTTCTCATATTGCAGCGGGCTGAGACAAATCCATTTTAATGCTGTTTCCGTAGAAGATTTATCATCTGATAGCAATGTATTTTTTAACGCAGGAAGCAATGATAACGGAATTGCCGTTGTGTTCGGAGATAGTGTGCAATCAATTCCTGTAAATTTATTCAATGTGTCAAATTCTTCTTATTGCCCGAATATAACGAGCATAACGATTGGGAGTAACGTGAAAAATATCGGTGAGCGTGCGTTTATGTATTGCAGCGGGCTTACGAGTATTATTATTCCCGATAGCGTGACGAGTATCGGAAGTTCTGCGTTCTTTGGTTGCAGTGGATTGACGAGTGTGACGATCGGAAACGGCGTGACGAGCATCGGAAATCGTGCGTTCTATGAGTGCAGCGGGCTGACGAGCGTGACGATTCCCGACAGTGTGACGAGCATCGGTTGGGCTACATTTGGGGATTGCAATAGCCTTACGAGTGTGATATTTGAAAATCCGAATGGTTGGTGGTATTCTTCCAGCAGTACGGCGACGAGCGGTACAAGCATTGCAAGCGATTACCTTGCCGATTTATCCACCGCGGCGACCTATCTTACGTCAACCTATTACAATTATTACTGGAAGCGCGGTTAAAATCAAGCTTTTTGGCTCTGCCGGGAAAATAAAAATTCAAAAGAGGTGTATTATGCTGACAGATCAACAAAGGCAAGCTTATGTAAATAAATTTATGTATATTTATCTACAAGATAAAAATTCCCGCTACCGCTCCTATGATCATGTTCATTGTGTGTATCTCAAAAACAGGCATGATAACAGCCCGGAAACACTCGATTATGTCGCGTTGCACCTATTTGCCTTTTTGGGGAGCTGGGGCATGCTCTGCCGCGGCGCTTTTCTGTTGCAAAAGGATTATCGGTTTTTGATACCTGTCGTGAAGAAGTTAAATCAACCGAAATACGACGGTCTCTGCGATATAGATTTAACGGATGCAAAACTCGATAAGTCAAAGTATATCGCAACGGTAACAGAGTTGATCGGCGAACTGAAAAAGTATTTTATGTCAAAAACATATTATAAGATCGAAAAAGATAAAGAAACCGATGTTGCAAAGAATACAGCGTTTATTTTGGGCGATGTTCACGATACGGTGATCGGTAAGATCCTGTTGGCAACGCTCGGCTGTATTCCCGCCTATGATCGATATGTCGTTGCGGGAATGAAGGCGGAAGGGCTTTGCGGTACTTTGGGGAATAGGAGTTTGTCCGATCTTGTCGATTACAGCCGCACACACGCCAGTATTGTGAAACAAATCATGGCTTCCGTAAATGCCGATGTGCAGCGGGAAAGCGGATGCAGAACACTGATTTACCCTGTCGCCAAAATTCTTGACATGCTGTTTTGGGAATACGGATACGACATTCTTTAAAGTGTTAAAAACAATTTGCGAAAAAGGAACCGTAACTTAGCTACGGTTCCTTTTTCTACTTTAGGAAGCTTAATTATGTCGATTTAGGTTGCATTTGGTAAAGCGCCAAGCAAAGGCTCCGCCGCAATATTTGCGGCGGAGCCTGTTTTGTTCTGTTTTTTTGCAACGTACCCCGTTTTTTACGACGACAGGCACAAAAATGATCCGGAAAGCCGCGCAAGAGCTCAGTGCCCGCTCGGCTTTTTGTCTTTCATGTCCTTTTCCGTGGCGAAGTCCGCATACAGCAGCGCGCCGAACACCACCGCGAGGGGCGCCAGTGTGATCCAAATGGCGCGGCCGAGGATCAGCTTGCAAAAGAGCGTACCCACAACCGCCCCCGCAACGAAAAACAAAAGCATGAACAGATGCACGCGGAATTTGCGCAGATACGATTTATCCCCGTCCTTTCCGATGTGCTTGATCGCCTTGGCGATCCCCACGCCCACCTGCCGCACATGGTTTGTGACAAACGTGGTGGCGACGGGTTCTCCCTGCGCCTGGCGGAAGGTGTTGTACTGCATGGACATAATGAAATTGACGGCGACCTGGGAGATCTGTACGGGCGCCGATTCGGGGACAAAGCCGAGGGCAATGACCATCGCCATTTCCACCGCGATCAGAAGCGTATCCCAGCGCACGCGCATCTTGCGCTTGACGGGATTGGGCAGAAATTCGGA
Source organism: Candidatus Borkfalkia faecipullorum (assembly GCA_019114245.1). Lineage (GTDB taxonomy): Bacteria > Bacillota > Clostridia > Christensenellales > Borkfalkiaceae > Borkfalkia > Borkfalkia faecipullorum. The sequence continues at coordinate 6,947 of DXFX01000070.1, forward strand.
GACAAACGCCCCCAAAAGATAGGCGGAAATAGGAATGAGGTAGTACAGCGCCTTCATCCAGTCCCCCTGCCCCAAGGCAAGACCCATCAGGACAACGTTGCCCGACTGCGCGTTACAGAACACGTTGCCCCGCAAAAGATAGGTAAACGCACCGAAATAACCCGCCACGGCAATGAGGGTGAAATAGATCCAGTCCCTCTCGCACATGAGAAAATACCTGCTTTTCGCCCCCTGCGCGGGCGCCTGCGCCGCGGGTTGCGCGACCGTCTGCGCGGCTGTCTGTTCGGTCTGCGCCGCAGACTGTGCGGCCGTCTGTTCGGGCTGTGCCGAGGGCTGCGCGGCAGTCTGTTCGGGCTGTGCCGAGGGCTGCACGTTCTTGTTTCCGAAATCTTTTTCTTGCATGGTCTCTTTTCCGTGCGGACGAAATTTTCCCTTCCGCGCGGCCTCGGGTATAGTATAGCACAATTTTTTTGCGGAAGCAATCGCCGAAAGGTGATATGAAGATGAAAAGAGCGGGGAAGGCTTTCGCCTTGCCCGCTCTTTTACCCGCTGCCCTTATTTCCCCTGTCCATTGTTCTATGCTTCTATTGTATCCGAAAACGCCGAAAAAATGTGTTGCAAATATCACGTTTTTCAACTTTTTCAAATCAAAAGAAAAAACTTGGCGGCAAAGGGCCGCGCCTTTCCGGCCGCCGCGAGGAGATGCCGCGCGGCGGCCGTATATTCAGTGCATTTTATGCCGCCTGCTGTACGGGAGGCTGGATCTTTACAAGATAGTATCCCGTATCCAGATCGACGGTCACAAGAAAATACTCGCAATCCTCGACGGCCGCCGTAAACCTGACTTCGTAGGCATTCTGATCGCTGACCCAGAACAGATTGATAACGCTCTGTTCCTTTGCAACGTAGCCGTCCGTTCCGACGGCATAGAAGTCGACCTGATCGTATTGGACATACGGCAGCTCTGCGGCCTCTTCCTGCGTTATGCAACCCGCCTGAACGAGAAGATCCCGAACCAGGACCCCCGTCCCCACGGAGAAAACGCCCTCGTAGTCGTACACGGTGGTCGGCGCATCCGCAGGCAGGGCAAACATTTCGTCCGCCGCACTGTACTCCACCGCGATCTTTGCGGAAGCGTTGCACACGATCATGGCCGTCTTTTCCGCCCCGCCTTCCGCAGCCACGTACACGGCAAGACCCGCTTCGATGCCCGCCTGCGTCAGCTTGTTTTCCCCGTCAAAGGAGAACCCGAAGGAAATTTCCCCCTTCTGCACGTCGAGCATCCCGAGAATGTCCAGAACGGGCGCGCCCAGCGATTGGAAAAGGGCGGAGATGGTCAGGTCGGGATTGTATAAGTACGCTTTCAGCACGGAATTGAGCATGGCGCTGGTCATCTTTTCACCCGTACTTTCCGACGGCTCTTCCGTTGCGGTACCTTCCCCCGAACCCGTGGGAATGAGCGCGAGCACGGTGTCTATGCCGATCGTATCGAACAGCTGTCTGGACAGCGTGTCGTACAGCGTTTCCCCTTCTTTTGGAGTGATGGTGACGGGGATCCCCGCCGCGTCGGCGATCAGAGGATTGAGAAGATCGGCCAGTTGTTGCGTCGTCATCCCCGAAACAGCCTGTACGCCGTCCGCAATTTCCTTGAAAGAGATTTCTGCGCCCAGTTCGGCAAACGTCTCTTCCAGTGCGGCGATAAACTCATTGAGAGTCAGGCCGCTGCCCGTTGCGGGGAACAGCCTGTCGATGACCTTTTCCACATACTTTTCGCCCTTGCCCGCGAGAGAATCCAGCGCAGTGCCGAGGGAATTTTCCGCATTGTCCTGCAGGAAAGAAGCCGCGGCGGTGTACAGAGGGACGAGATCAAGTTTGGCGGAAACAGACTTGCTGCCGTCTTCCGCGATCTCCGTCTTGCCGCCGTCCAGCGAAGCGATCACCCCGCCCGCGTCTCTGATCAGGGACACAAAGCCGTCCAGCGTGTTCAGCCCGAACTGACCGAGCACGGGAACCTGTTCCGACAGGCGCGCGATGAGCTGTTCCAAAGAGTTCGCAGGGCGGAAGTTTATATCCGACTGAACACGGCTGCCGTTGGCCGCGACATCGTTGCCGATGGTCTCATCTACCGTAGAAAAATCTTCGATGATGCCCGTATAGATGAATTCGTCCGCACTCTTGGGCGCCGCGATGAAATCGGTCCGGGATTCGTACGCGACGTCGCCGACAACATCCTGTTCAAAGTGATAGGAAACAGTACAGAGTTGGGAATCCACATAGTACACGGCCACAGAGAGAAAATCGTTGTCCGTGTATTGCGTCTGCGTTTGAGCATCCGTCATGTCGGCGCTTGCCATGAGGTCGAGCTTGCCGACAAAATCGTACCCGCTTTCCGTCTTGCGGACGTAACAATCGGCGGTAAGAATGACCTGCGCGGAAGAAATTTCCAGCGGAATGCTCTCTTCCATGGAAAAAGAAACATCTACCAGGGAAAGGTGCAGGGCGCCCGCATCGAGCAGCGCGCCAAAGGCGCTTTCGATGAGTTGGTTGTTTGCCACTGTGTTTTCCGCGGGATCCCCGCCGGGATCGTCCGTGGGGTCGTCGGGGTTTTTGCCGCCATCTGACGAGGGATTGCACGCGGCGACGGCAAACACAAGCGAGAAAGACAACAACAGCGAGAGCAGAATGGTAAAAAATCTCTTCATAAAACCTCCTTTTTTTGAGCGCACCTTCCGCGGGCGGCATCGCGCCCTGCCGAAGGTGCAAAAGTTGGCCTTTTTGCCGCGGACGGCAAAGGGCCTGTATTGCAGCGTGCTGTCTGCACGTAGCAGTTTTCCCCTGTCTTCCCGCAGAAAGGCATTCCTTTCCCCCTGTTACAAACAGAGCATAAAGGGAATTTATAAATAAAGTAATCACTTTATATTCAAAGTATACATGATTTCACTTGGATTGTCAAGACAAAAGCCGAAAAAAGCGGGATAATTTTCCCCTGTCTGTACATTCTTTGCAGCAATTTCTCCCCGAAAACCGCATAACGTATCCCCTTTTTTCGTACAGCCGCTTTCAAAGCCCTGTACGCCGTGCAAATTTTTGCGCGGCTGTCTCCCAAAACAGGAGAATGCCGCGTGCCGCTCCATGCCGCCCTTTCCGATCCGTGTTTGCCGTGCGGAATTGATCAGACTTTTCTTCCGCCAACGGCCGAGAATGATACGACCGCCCTCCTGTCATACATATGCGCCGCGGCAATGGTTTGCCACCTTGCAGTCATAAAATCCGACACCAGAGCCGACGATGCGGGAATGTGTTTGCCGGCGACAATATACACGACATGAAAACAAAAAATACAGGCAAAAGAGCAGGCTGTATGGGATCTTGCAGGATTTTTCATCATAACCTGACAAGAGGATAAAATGTAACAAGTAATACAGGCACGCGCGGAGCAGACACCCGCCGAAAGAAGATGCCGCGCGGCGGGCTCGGCAAGGGAGCGGTAAACGAGGTAAAAAAGATTTGCGGAATTGCACGAAGAACTGCGTTCAACGGACAAAAGACAGGCACGCGCGGAGCAGACGCCTGCCATGCGGGATGGATGCGGGATGGATGCGGAACGGCGCAGGAAGGCCTGTAATGCGCAAATAAATTGCAATAAGCGGCACAAGCAGGCGCGGAGTCGAGGACGCATTTTGGGCGCGTAAGCGGGCTTACACGGCGCGAAACGGAGAAGCCCTTTAATGATGCGAATGGAAGGAAACTTCGGCACACGGGGCAAATACGGGCCAAATACGGGCCAAATACGGACAAAAGAAAGCGGAGATCGCAAAAAACGGAGCGGGGCGCCCGCCGCAATGCGGCGGGCGCCCCGCTTTGTTGATAAAACCCGTTTATCGGGCAAGGAGCATGAGAATGAGAAACAAAAGAGCAAGGATAAACAGGACGACGCACATGGGAAAAATCATCATCTTTACGGCGGAAAAGTACGTTTTCATCTTTTCCCGAAAGGTGGAACGCGGCGCCCGAGGGGCATCCGGTTTGCGCGCGTGCGGAATGTTGGACATATCCGCAATGGTGCTGTTGTCGTCATAATAAATGACTTTCTGCTTCTTTTGCTTCTTTTTAGACATCAGTCCTCCTGAGGATAGCAATGGCACGCAACAAAGTGCCCTTCCTCGTACTCTTTATACACGGGCGCAATGTGACTGCAGATCTCCATGGCGCGCGGGCAGCGAGTGTGGAACTTGCAGCCCATGGGCGGATTGGCGGGCGAAGGAATGTCACCCGAAAGCAGGATGCGCTCCACCTTTTCGTCCGGGTTGGGGTTGGGAACGGCGGAGAAAAGCGCCTGCGTGTACGGGTGCAGAGGGTTGTCGAAGATCCTCTTTTTGTCCCCGTACTCCATCATCGAACCGAGGTACATGACGCCGATCTTATCCGAAATGTGCTTGACGACGGACAGATCGTGCGAAATGAACAGGTATGTGAGGTGGCGTTCCTTCTGCAATTTTCTCAGAAGGTTGATGATCTGCGCCTGAATGGAAACGTCCAGCGCGGACACAGGCTCGTCGCAGACGATGAAGCTGGGGTTGACGACCAGGGCGCGCGCGATGCAGATACGCTGGCGCTGGCCGCCCGAAAATTCGTGCGGGTAGCGCTCGTAATAGTAATCGCGCAGGCCGCACTTGTCCATGACGGACAGGACGTAATCTTTCAGCTCCGACTTGGGGACGATCTTGTGGATCTTGGCCGCCTCGGCGAGGATGCCGCCCACCGTGCTGCGCGGAGGCAGCGAGGAATAGGGATCCTGAAAGACGATCTGCATTTTTGTGCGCAGGGGGCGCATCTGGGCAGAATTGAAGCCCGCGACGTCCGTGCCCTCAAAAAAGACCTGCCCCGACGTGGGATGATACAGATTGAGGATCGTTCTGCCCATCGTGGTTTTGCCGCAGCCCGATTCGCCGACGATGCCCAGCGTTTCGCCGCGCTTGATCTTGAAAGACACGTCGTCCACTGCTTTGAGGGAGCTGAGCGGCTTGCCCGTGATGGTTTTTTTGAGCGTGAAGTATTTTTTGAGATGCCTGACCTCGAGAATGGCGTCCGGATCGGGCGGGAGAGCCTGGTCCTCGCGGGACTGCTCTTCCATGATCTCCACTTCCCTGGCGTGTTCGGCGGCGTCGTCGAAGGTGGAAAAATCCCATTCCTGCTCTTCGGAGGGCATAGCGTTGTTTTTATTTTCTTCCATATCAGCCCCTCCACTCCCGGTCGTCGTACAGATGGCACGCAACGTAATGCGTGGGACTAATCCTCGTCATCTTGGGATACTCGCCCGAACATTTTGCGATACAGCGGGAGCAGCGCTCCTTGAAGTAGCAGTAATCGGGCATATTGATGGGGTTAGGCACGTTACCGGGGATATTGAACAGTTGATCTACCGTGGAATTCATGGTAGGTTTGGATTTTTGCAGGCCCTGCGTGTAGGGATGGCAGGGATTGTGGAAAATTTCGGACGCGGTGCCGCGCTCGATGATCTTGCCCGCGTACATGACGACGACGTAGTCCGCCATTTCCGCAATGACGCCCAGATCGTGCGTGATGAGCAGGATGGAACCGTTGATCTTGCGCTTCAGCTCGTTGAACAGGTTGAGGATCTGCGCCTGAATGGTGACGTCCAGAGCGGTGGTAGGCTCGTCCGCGATGATCAGCCGCGGCTCGCAGGCGAGCGCCATGGCGATCATGACGCGCTGGCGCATACCGCCCGAAAGCTCGTGCGGGAAGGATGCGTACACGCGCTCCGGCATGGCGATGCCGACGAGATTGAGCATCTCGATGGAGCGCTTTTTGGCAAACTCGCGCGTGGCGTCCGGGACGTGGATGAGGGTGACCTCGTCCAGCTGGTTGCCGATGGTGAACACGGGGTTGAGCGACGTCATGGGCTCCTGAAAGACCATGGACATCTGTCTGCCGCGCAGGCGGTACATCTCGTTGATGGGCATTTTGGCGATGTCGAAGACGTGTTCTTCCTTTTCGTACACGCCGATGCCGTTTTCGTCGCGCACCTGCACGGGGCGGGTGACGGGATTGCCGTACTTGTCCGTGCGGGGCTTGCCCGACTTATCGAGGACGGGTTCGTAGACGATCTCGCCCTTTTCGTCGCGCTGGTACACGGGAATGTACTTGCCCTTTTCGTCGCGCTTGTAATCGAGCGCCTTGAAGCGGATGGAGCCGCTGACGATCTGGCCGGACGGGCCCTGCAGAAGGCGCATGACGGACATGGAGGTGACGGATTTGCCGCAGCCAGATTCCCCCACGACGCCGACGGTGGAGTTCATGGGGACTTCAAAGCTGACGCCGTTGACCGCCTTGACGACGCCCTGATCGGTAAAGAAGTAGGAGTGCAGATCCTCGATCTCGAGAATGTTGCCGTTGTCCTTCATTTCCGTCGTGTAGGCGGATACGGGAAGTTTGCGGCGCTTTGCCTGTTCGAGGCGGCGCATCTCCTTGTTGTTTGCCTTGGCGATCGCGCGGGCCTCTTTCCCCGTGAGATAATGACCGGAGGAAGCGGGTTTTTCCCCGCCTTCCTCTTTTTTCATAAACAGTTTTAATAACTTCATGCCTATCGCCTCTGTTTGGGATCGAGAGCGTCGCGCAGCCCGTCGCCGATAAAGTTAAAGCCGAGCACGGCAATGACGATGCAAACGCCCGAAGGCACCCAGACGCTGGGGTAATTTTGCAGAATGTCGCTGCGGCGGGAAATGACCTCGACCATGGTGCCCCACGACGCGTAAGGGATCTGCACGCCCAGGCCCAGGTAGGAAAGTGTGGATTCGTACAGGATCATGCTGCCCAGAGAGAGCGTCATGGTGACGAGGATCTGCGGCAGAACGTTGGGGATAAGGTGTTTGAAGATGCGGCGCATGGTGGAATAGCCCATCGCTTCGGCGGCGACCATGTATTCCTGCTCGCGCAGGTACAAAATCTGTCCGCGCACGAGGCGCGCCATGCCCGTCCACGACCATAGGGAGACCAGCCCCATCAACAGGTAAATGTAGTATTGCGGCAAAACTCCGTTTGCGTCGAGCACGGTACCCAGAATGAGCATGAGCGGCAGCGTGGGGAAACACATGAGGATGTCGCACAATCGCATGATGATGTTATCGACGATGCCGCCGTAGAAGCCCGCTATGCCGCCCAAAACGATACCGATGAAGGAAATTAAGAACACCGCGAGAAAGCTGAGCGTGAGCGAGAGCCTTCCGCCGTACATCAGGCGGGTGAATACGTCCATGCCCTGTTCGTCCGTGCCGAGCAGATGATTTGGAGAGGGAGAAGCGAGGGCGTTGATGGATTCGTGCGTGATGATGAGCTGGACAAAGTCGTTGTCCTCATCCTCGACGTCGTATTGGGTGTACGTATCGGCGCCCGTTCTGTCCACCTCGATCTCGCCCCACGCCCTGTAAACGACGGGGCCGAGCCAGCTGAACAGAATGAGGAACGCGAGCATGACGATGCCGGCGATGGAGAGCTTGGAGCGGAAAAACCTCCGCAGGACCATGCGCATCGGCGACATGAGTTTGATGTTTTTATCGAGAGGAGTTTCGCTGTCGGCGATCTCCGCCGCTTCCGGTTCGTCCATTCCGACGGCCGCTTCCGCGAGCGCCTCCTCCCTTTCCAGTTCTTCTTTGTTGATTTCCATATTGCCCCCCTACGCGAGTTTGACGCGCGGATCTACGATGGCGTACATCAGGTCTGCCAACAGGACGCCCAGCACGGACAGGCAGGCAAGGAACATATTGTACGTCATGATGACGGGAATGTCCCCCTGCTGCATGGCATTGAGGGCGTAGCTGCCGATACCCGTCAGGCTGAACACCTGCTCGGTGATCATGGCGCCGCTGAACAGCGACGGGATGAGGCCGGCAAGGCTGGTGACCAGCGGGATCATCGTGTTGCGGAACGCGTGCTTGTAGATGACACTGCGCTCGTTCAGGCCCTTGGCGCGCGCGGTACGGATATAGTCGGAGTTGAGCACTTCGAGCATATTCGTACGCGTCATGCGCATACGGGCGCCGATACTGAGGATGACGACGGTGAGAATAGGCAGCACCATGTGCCACAGATAGTCGCCGACCGCCTGGATGCCGGTAAGCGTGGAGCCTGCCGACGTCATGCCCGAAACGGGAAGCCAGCCGAGTTTGTTGGCAAAAATGTCTTTGAGCATCTGCCCGAAGAAGAAAGACGGCAGAGATATGCCGATGAGCACGAGCACCGTGACGACATAGTCGCGCACGGAATACTGGTGCGTCGCCGCCGTGATGCCGAGCGGAATGGCAATGAGAAATTCAAAGACGGTTGCCACCGCCGCGACAAAGAACGAAGTGCCGATCCTGTCCGCGCTGAAAATTTCGCTCAGCACGGGGCGCTGGCTGATGAAGCTGCTGCCGAAATCGCCGCTGAACACGTTGCCCAGCCAGGTGAAGTAGCCGACGAAGATGTTGCCGTCCAGACCGTAAGTGCGGTACATCTGACGGATGAATTCTTCGCTGACCTCACTGCCGTTTTGCACGAGGTTGAGGATCCTGTTTTCGACGAAGTCGGTAGGCATACAGCGCAGAAGCACGTACAGAATGACGGAAACGCCCAGCAGCAGGAAAATGGAAATAATGATTCTTTTGACGATATATTTCAGCATATCCGTTTACCGTCCCGCCTTATCTGGCGAGGAGTTCGAGTTCCCAGACCTTTTCCAGCGGCGAAGAATAAGGGTTGACGTCGTTGTTGAAGCCGGAAACGGTCTTGCTGTTGTAAGCGAACAGCTCCTTTCTCTGGTAAACGGGGAGTTCGACGGCGAGGTCGAGCACGAGGCTCATTGCCTGCTTGTACAGAGGCTCTCTGTACGTTTTGTCCATGGATTCTCTCGCGTCGTCGATGATGCCGCTGAGTTCGCGGATGACGCCGTACTCATAGCTGTAAAGGGTGGTGTTGCTCTTGATCTCGCGGTAGCCCCAGGCATACACGGAAGTAGCCGTGGAGTTCATGTGGTAGACCTGGTACATATCCGGGTCGATGGTGGAACCCCATGCCGCCGCCCACACTTCGAGGGAGCCGGTGGCAAGCCTTGTAAGAGCCTGGGAGTCCGCTTTGAGTTCGATGCTCCAACCCATGTCGCTGAGGATCTCCTGCGCCTGACGGAACACGTTGTAGCAAGGGTGTTCGGTGATGGACGCGCCCGCGATGGTGAAGGTGATGCTCAGCTGAGAATCTCCCGCGCTGACGCCTGCGGCGTTCATGTATTCGGTGATCTTCTGCCTTGCGGCCGCTTCTCCCGTCCACTGCGTGTAAGGGTGGCCGTTCTGTTCGGAAGTGACGCCGTCATCCTCGAAGGGATACGCCCAGCTGACGCGGGACATAGGCCAGTCGATGGTGACGCAGGTACCTGCCTGGTAGTAAGCGGTTGCCAGCGCGGTGTTCATGGCCGACATGATGGCGCGGCGGATGTTGACGTTGGGAACTTTGCCCGCGTTGATACCGATGTAGCCGTAGCCGAGCTGCCAGGTATCCAGGGAGACGAACCCTTTGTCCTCCATGGAGGAGAGACGGTCTGCATTGTCCTTCGTGAACTGCGGCACGACGTAGTCCACTGCGCCGCTGGAAAGGACGTCGATAGCGTCGGAAGAGCTGACCACCTGCATACGCAGTTTGTCCGCCTTGACGTCGAACATGAAGTTGTCGTTGGCCTTGAAGTAGACGACGTTCTGGCTCCAGAATGCCGAACCTTCGGGCTGATCGCTGTTGTTGCGGTCGGTTGCCGCATACGGGCCTGCGCCGACGGGCACTTCGACGTGCTCGCGGGACTGGATGACCGTCTGCTGGAAGTCGGAGGAAGCGTAATCGACGCCGAACTGGTCGTTGGCGATGTCGATCGTCCTGCCGTCGGGGTGTTCCGCATCCGCGGTGTAGTAATGCGCGGGCGCGACGGTGAACCCGAAGTTATAGATGGCCTTGGGGTCGGTGCCGTTGACGGTGATCTGCAGTACGTCGTACTCGTCCGAAGAGACGGTGGTGCCGTCCGCGTTGTGATCGTGCGCGACCGTGTAATCCTTGCCGTCTACGCTGACCTTGGCTGTGTTGGTGGTGTGGCCGAGGGAAACGACGCCGGAGATGTTGGGATAGAGAAGTTTCCCGTCGTCGCCGAGGTTGTTGCGCAGGATGATACCCGTTGCATCCGCCGCGTACAGCGTCTGCAGCGTGCCTGCCGTGCCCCACTGGGTGAGGATGTTGTTCAGGCCGGAAGTGACCGTGTCGTTGTACACGCGCTCGATGGCAGCTTCACGCGTGGTGTAATTGTTGACGATGCTCGCGTTGTCGAACTTTTCCACGACCGTCTTGTCTTCCCTGCCGTTTACTTTCTTGTAGACGGGGGTGATATAGCCCTCATACAGGAAGAACTTGAAGATGTCGTTGTCGACCTGATCTTTCCAGTCTTTCCAGGGAGCGGTAGTCGTGTCGTAAGACTCGAGCGCCGCGATGTAGTCGGATTCCAGCTCCTCTTTGAAGGTTTCGAGGGTGGTGTCGTAATCGGCGAGCAGCTGTTTGCGGTAGTCCTCCACCGTCCAGGTCTTCTGCTCCGTTTCGGTGGCGACTGCGTCCATATACCCTTCCCTCACCGTCCAGCCGTTGATGGCCGCGCGCATCTCTTCCTCGGTGAGGCTGTACGAAGAGGAAGTGGATGAGAGCTGACCGTTGATCTCGTAGATGTCCACCATTTCGAGGATACGCACGAGCGCCATGCCTGCCGCCTGCGAGGAGATCTGCGATTCCGTTTCGCCGTCGTCGCCAGACTGGTTGGTCTGCGTCCTGTACTGGGACAGGCCCTCGATGTCGATGGAATACATGGTGGAAGAACCCGTATAGACGGGGTCGAGGTATTCGTAGATGTTGAACATGACGTCGTTCATCGTGAGGGGCTTGCCGTCCGAGAACTTGAGTCCGTTTTTGATGACGAAGGTGTAGACGGTTTTGGCGTCCTCCCCGGAGCCGTTGATGACGTAGTCGAACGCCTTGACGACGGTGCTCTCGTCATCTCCCGCGACCGGGTTGCCTTCTTTATCCGTGCCGAGCATTCCGATCTGCGTCATTCCCACGACGTCCATATCCGTACCGGACGTGGCGTAGAAGGGATTGAACAGTCCGCTCAGTTCTTCCGTCATGATGACGATACTGTCCTTTTTTTTGCTGCAAGCAGTGAGCGGAAGAACGATGCCCGCCATGAGAAGGACGCTCATGAGCATCGCCAGCACTCCCTTTGTTCTGCGTTTAAGCATTTGTTTCCTCCTGATAATTTATTACATATGATTCGGCGTTCGTCCTGACCGTGGTCACGAATGTGAGGCCGACTTCGCCCGTATCGCTGACCGTGATATCCGGCCGCAGAGGGTTGTTGTCTGCGTCGCGGACAAAATCGATGGTGTAGTTGTACTCGCCGTTCATGAGGTTTGCGCCGTAAACGACGAGACCGACGTCCTGCAGGACGGTAATGCCCGATGTATCTCCGTTTGCCACCAGGTTGATGGCGTACCCGCTGCCCAGCGTGATGGCGCCGATGCGCATTTCCGCACCCGAGAGAGTGACGGAAGTGACCTTTGCCCCTTCCTCCACGATGCCCGCAAAGGTGCCGAAAGAGGTATCGCGCAGGCGGGCGCCTGTATAAGCGAGGTCGAAGGTGACGCTTTCAAAGGCGACGCGGTCGATGACGGCCCCCTTTGCCACTGCGCCGAACAGACCGCCCTGCAATGCAGAGCCGCTGCTGTGCTTGACGGAAATGTTGGAGAGGGTGTACGTCTGCCCTTCCGTACTGTAAAATTTGCCGCTGAACACGTTGCTGCTGAGCGCCGCGGGCCAGGCGACCTTGCCGTCCTGGAAATCGAGGTCGGCGAGGATCTCGTACCAGCCTTTCGCATCGCCGTTTGCGGAGAGCTGCTCCGCCGTTTCGATGCGGTAGCGCGTGCCTTCCACAAAATCGACGTAGATGTTCTGGACGCGGTTCACCGCCGTGCCCGTCTCATAGTCGATGTAGCCGGTGTGCTCGAAAGAATCGCTGATCGCCTCGGTGCGGTCTGCATCCGCATACGCCGCCGAAAAAGTATAATTTTCCAGTTTGGGGAAAGCGTACTCCTCTTTGTCCGCATAGGCATGGCTGTAATTCATGGCGCCGTTGTCCCAGCGGGGGACCCACACCGTGTCGCGGTCGGCGCTTGCAGAGCCTTCCGCATTGGCGGTCTTGTAGTCGAAGTCGGTCGTCCCGTACAGGGTCCACTCCCCGTCCACCTGATGATAGTAGTCAAATTCAAAATACGGGACCCAGCAGGCATACAGCGTGAAGGAGACGATGCCGTCCGCCTCGTTGTACACGAGCCTGTCCTTTTCAAAGTCCCACATATTCTCATAGGTATATGCGGGGTAACCCGTCGTTTCCGTTCCTGCAACCACGTACGTGCCGTCCTCCGTCTGTTCGAGAACGGTGCCGTTTTCGTCCACGGGATTGCCGCTTTCGTCTGTGACGAGGTGGCGCGTTTCGTACCAGCCCACCAGGAAATGCCCCGATCGGGTGAGGACGATGTCCTCCGAGTCGCTGCCGGAAGGACGCTTGGGATCTGTCGGTTCGAGCAGTTTGATGCTCACGTTGCCTTCCCCGTCCTTTTCAAGTTGAGAAGGGTTGAACAGATCCACCACCGTGACCCCGCTGTTCCCCAGAAAGGCTCCCCCGTTGGGATCGTACGATACCTTGACCGTATAGCCCTGTGACTGCAGGTCCTCAACGGGGGAGAGCGCTGCGCAGGCAGCAATGCCCGAGCACAGCGCACCCGTTCCGAGAAGAAGCAGTAAAATTTTAAACTTATTTAACATAATTCTTCTTATCCGGTTTTTTAATCGTTGCTCTTTTTGTTATTTTTCTTGAGCAGGATCACCCACGTTGTCAGACCGATCACAGCAACCAGAAGTACGGCCGCAATGATGAGCCCGACCATGTTGTTTTTGAAGAATGTCTCCACAGCGGAAGGCTGGGTTCCGGGTTCGGGAGTTTCCTCGCCGCCGCCCTGGTTGAGTTTGAGGTAGGCGATGATGGATTCCGCATCCGTCAGGCGGCTGTAATTGGTGACAAGCGCCTGCTGTTCCACAGAAGTGATGGCATCATATGCGCGGCGCGCCGCAACGACCTGATCTTCGTTGCTGAGCGTGATCGCCGTCGAATCGGGAAGCTGCGCGATCATCGCGATGACTTCCAGCGTTGCCTGCGTCGCGGCGGGGCTGCCCTCTGTCATGACGCTGAAATACTGACCGAAAATAAAGGTATCATAGCCCTGGCCGTTGGAAGGGCTGACCATGATGAGAGACTGATCGATGTGGCCGATATAGTCGACGAAGTTGGCGCCGTAATAGTAATTGCTGCCGCCTTCCGTCCCGACGTTCCACATATAGTAGTCCACGATGCCGAGCCCGCCCATGCTCTGTGCGTAAGGCACGTTTTCCTGCGTGCCGTAAGAAGCGTCGTATTCCTCTTCGAGGATGGGCGCCTGATAGCCCTTGAACACCACCATGCGCAGTTCGCCGCAGCCGTAGAACGCCTTGTCGCCCACAGCTTTCAGCGTGCCGGGAAGGGTGACCGTCTGGACGGGTGCGCCCGCAAACGCCCTTGCCGCAATGCGCGTTGTGCCGTCCTCGACGATGAAGTCCTTATCCTGCTTTGCCATCGGGTAGCTGACAAGTTCCAGCCCGGTGAGCGTGCTCTGGTACAGAACGCCGTCAATGACGCGCACGGTATCGCTGATCTCGTACGTCTCCGTCAGCTGCGTGCCGATGACCGAACCGTTGAATTCGATGTCCGTCATCTTGCCGAAGGTGGCGATCGCGCAGCCTGCGAAAGGATTTTCGCCCAGCCCCGTCAGCTGCGAACCGAAGGAAACTTCGGTGAGCGCGGAATCCGCAAAGGCAAAATCTCCGATCTTCGTTGCAGACGCAAGGTCCGCTTTCTGCAGGGCAATTCCTTCAAACGCATACGCGCCGATCTCGGAAACGACGCTGAGATTGTTGACGGTAGCCAGCGCATAGCAGTTTGCAAACGCGCCGTCGCCCAGAACCGCTCCGTTTGCCAGAGCGATCTCTTTGAGCGGCGTGCCGGTGAAGGCGTACGCGCCGACGGTGCCGACGCTGGAAAGATCCATGCTTTCCAGGCGGGTCGCCGCAAAGGCGTATTCGCCCACTTTCGTGATATACGAAGGGAGGGCGACTTCCTTCAAAGAAGTGCAGTACCCGAACAGGTACGGGGCGATCTCATCAAGCGTGCTGCTGAAAGTAATGCTTGTGAGCGCGCTGTTGAAGGCAAACGCGCCTTCGCCCACCGCAGTTGCCGAAGTGAGGTCGACAGATGCGAGCTGCGGGGCCGCAGAGGAGAATTTGTAGTCGATGGGCGTCAGTTTGCCGTTGACGTACGCATAATCGAATGCGGGAGAGATCGTGTTGCTTTCCAGCCTGAGATCCATTGCCATCGTTCCGGAGAACGCGTACGCTCCCACGGAAACCGCGGCGGAAAGATCGACGGAGGTCAGCTTGAACGCATTGTAGAAAGCATAGTCGCCGATGCGCGCGCCGTCGCCCAGCGTGAGGGAAGAGAGCGCTCCGTTGCCGGCAAAGGCATATTCGCCCAGCACGGCGTTCGAGCCGATCTTCACTTCCGCAAGCGCGGAGAGCACGCCCGCATCAAAGTTGTAACGGTAATAGTTGTACGAGCTTCCGTCGGGCGCCGTATAGGTGTATGCGCTGTAATAGCTGAAGTTGTTCAGCGTGGCCTCGTCGGAGAGGTCGCACAGATGCAGCTGCATGGGATTGTAGAAGGCGTAGCCGCCCACCGTGACGTTGTCGCCCAGCGTGACCTTTTTCAGGGACGGGCAGTATGCAAACGCGCCGTCGCCCACGGTCGTCCCGTCCGCGATCGAAACTTCCGCAATGTCCGTGTAGGCAAAAGCGTTTTCGCCCACAGAGGTGACCGCGGAGAGATCGGGCGTTTCCGAAATACGGGTGTTGAAGAAGGCGTAGTCCCCTACCTGCGTCAGCTGAGGCATGGACACCCGGTGCAGGTTGGTGCAGTTTGCAAACGCGTACGCGCCCACGCTGGTGGCGTTGGGAGCCGTGACGCTGAACAGCTTGGTGTTGCCTGCAAACGCGCCGTTGGCAATGGAAGTTGCATCGATGGTGATGGAGTTGCCCGAACGGTTGGGCGCGGAGAGGATGAGCTCGCCGCCCTTGTACACCAGCGATCCGCCCTCGCCGAGGGAGAGCTCGGTGTTCTGCGGGCTGAGCGAGAATGCCGACACCGCCGTGCCTGCAAAGGCATATTCGCCGATGACGGAGACGTCCTTGCCCAGCGTGACGGAAGTAAGGCGCTCGCAGTTGAAGAAAGCATACGAGGAGACGACCGCCGCGTTGATGTTCACGGACACGAGCAGCGGGCATTCCGCAAAGACGTAAGAGCCGATCTTGATGCGGGAAGCGCCGATGCGCACGTCGGTGAGGTATTCGTTCTGGTAGAACGCACCCATGCCGAGGGACTGGCAGGAAGCGGGCAGCTCGAGGTAGTTGAGCTTGGTGTTGGCAAACGCGTAGTCACCGATGGCCGCCACTGCGTCGGGCGAAATGTCGGTGAGCGCCGTGTTGCGGAACGCTTCCTTATTGATGAACTGAACGTGTTCGAGGTTGATCTTTTTCAGGCTGGTGCAGCCGTAGAAGGCGCCCATGCCGATGCGGTTGAGCGTGGAGGGAAGGACCACTTCTTCCAGCGCCGTCAGGCCCGCAAACGCGTAAGACTGGATGTCCGTGACGCCCTCGGGGATGATGACCTTGGTGATGGTGTCTTCACCGATATACACGGGCTTGGAATAGAGCGGATCTTCCTCGTTGATGACGTCCCCTGCCGTGAGGTCCTTGGGAACGTATTCGTAGTTGGAGAATGCGTAGGAATAAATGGTGGTGATGCCCCTGTCGCCCGGGATCTCGACCGTACCGCCCAGCCCCTTGTAAGACATCAGGTAAATGCTGTTGGTGGTGAACGGATCCTTGACGGTGACCATCACGCGTTCGGAATAGAGGGTGTTTTTCCCGTCGACCGTGACCGTGACGGTGACGATGGTGGTACCCTTCTGCTGGGCGACGAGCGTGCCGTCCTCCGTGACGGTGGCCACCCTCGAGTTGCCCGAACTGAACTTGACCGCCGTGCGGTCGGGGAAGTAAGAATTGAGCGAGTAAGCAAACGTGACGCTTTCGGACGGGAACATGGAAAGGTTGAGGTCGCCGCCGAAATCGTAACTGCCGCCCGTGACACCGATCTCGCGTTCGTCCGAGGACAGGCTGTAATATGCCTTGTTGACGGTGTAGCCCGTGAGCTGGAATTTGTTGACTTCGGGAACGGTGTAACCGCCTTCATAC
This sequence comes from Candidatus Borkfalkia faecipullorum, assembly GCA_019114245.1. Classification (GTDB taxonomy): domain Bacteria; phylum Bacillota; class Clostridia; order Christensenellales; family Borkfalkiaceae; genus Borkfalkia; species Borkfalkia faecipullorum. The sequence goes on from DXFX01000070.1 coordinate 23,414, forward strand.
CCTTCGTCCCCTTCCGCAAGCACGCGCACGCGCACCGTGTCGGAAACGGGATTTCCGGAAGCGTCGTATCCCGTGACGGTGATCTCCGTTTCGCCGCTCTTATACGCGAGCACCGTGCCGTTGACTACGTCCGCGACGGTATTGTCCTGCGTGGTGAATTGCAGCATCTGGAGCCAGCTGTCCGAAGGATATGCGCTGATGATGGTGGAAATATCAAACGTTTCGTTGGGGCTGAGCACGATCTCGTCCTGCGTGAACGCAACGCCGAGGAATTCGTCCGGCAGCCTGATCTCGAACATCGACGTGTTGAGCGCGTAGTCGTAGCAGACCGCGATGAACGAGTTGTTGTTTTCGTTATAGGAGACCGAGCCGTCCGGACCGATCGTAAGTCCGTCCGACTGTTTGAGCTGTTCGATGTAATCGGTCAGCTCGATGGTCACCGTAGAAGTGGAATTGAAGGAGGAATAGACAGGCGTAAGGTATTTGCCGAACGAGGAGAGCATGAACCCTTCGTCGCCCATCGTGACCTGCCCCGCCTGCACCGCCATCGCATAGTGGTTGTCGTAGATGCTCAGGTCGGCGTAATAGGAGGTCTCGCGCGTCGTCCTGTCGTACTCGGTACGGAAGGTGACGTCCGTGAGGGTAGGCGCTTCAAAGTCGATGTACAGCGGGAACGTGAAGGTGTTGCGGACGTTTTTCTGCTCTTCCTTCGTCCCGTAATCGATGTACGCGCTGACCGTGACGGTGTACTGCGTGTTGTTTTTGAGGTTGTTTTCCAGCACGTCGAAATCCACCTCGATGGCAGAAGCGACGATGGAACTGCCCGCATTGTGCGATTTGTACTGGTTGTAATCCTGCTTTTCCAGCACTACCCTGCCCGTCGAATCCTCGACGATGGTGATGTCGATCTCCTTGGCGTTCCTCAGAAGGCCGGCGTAAATCGACTGCAGGCTGTTGACTGCGGACGATGCGCCGTCTTTCTGGTTAGAGAGGGCGATGTGATCCTTGCTGGCAGCGATCTGCGTGGATGCGGGATCCTGGTTGAACGCATAGGTGCCGAGAGTGAGAATGTAATCGTCGTACATACCGCCGATCACACGGGTGGCATAGGCGTCCGCCATCAGTTTGTCCTCGGGATCGAGGCCCGCGTTGATCTCGTCTTTATTGGTGTCGTAATACTCTTCGTCGAAGATAGGCGCTTCCGTCCAGTCGCCGTAGAAGGCGAGCATGGGGATGTTCATATCCACATCCGTGCCGGACTTTGCGGTGAGGGTGATGAACCCTTCCACATACATGCCGTGCTCGAAGGAGTCGTCCATGTATTTCTTGTCCGCGTCCGAAAGGGCGATCTTGACGCTGACGGTGGCCGTGCCGTGCGCGTTGACGGTGACGCTGGTGCCGTTGCCCGTGCCGCCGTTGACGCCCGTCACCGTGAGAACGGAACCGGAAAGCAGATAGCCGTCCATCGTGACGGTGGTGTCGCCGTGGCTGGTGTAGGTGGGGCTGACCCCTTCCGTCATGACGATGGCGCCCAGATCGTACGTGACCGCGCTGCCGCTGACGTTGTTGATGTCAAACTTCATCGTGTACACGCCCGTCTTGCCCTTGTCGTCGCCCAGCTCCAGCTTGGTTTTGTCCATTTTGTTGCCGTCCGTATCGTACGTGGTGATGTAGGATGCGGAAGTAAACGCCTTGGTGATGTTGACAAGTCCCGCGCCCTGCTTTCTGACGGCGTAAGGCAGACCGTTTTTGTTGTACACGACGTCTGCCGTGGACATCATCAGCTGGTTGACGAGAGCCGTGACCTGCGTGGGCGCGACATCGCTGCCGAACACGCCGCTGTAGCGAACGTACTGGCGGATGAGCGCCGCCGCGCCCGCCTGGTTCGGCGCCGCCATGGACGTACCCGAAAGCCTGTCGTAGCCCTGTCCGGGAACCGCGGAATAGATCTCGCCGCCGTGAGCGGTGATCTCCGGTTTGATCTTCAGGTCGGAAGTGGGGCCCCAGGAAGAGAAGTCGGACATGAACGGCCCTGCCGTCTGGTCGCGCGCGATCCTGATGACGCCCGTTTCGCTGGCGGCGAGCAGTTCGCCGTCGTCCTGCGAGATGGAGCACACTGCGCCCATATCCGCACCGACGGACATGGAAATGGTACCCGAAACGTTGTTGTAAATGATGATACCCGAAGCGCCCTTTTCCTGCAAGGCCACGCGCACTTTGTCCTCAAAGGAGGTGGTGCCGCGCTTGACCAGCACGATCTTGCCTTCGTAATAGCTTTTGTCCTGCGAATAGTCGGAGGAGCGGCCCACGCCCGGGATAGTGACGTACTCGAACTCGTGGGAGTCGACGCCCTCGCCCAGCGTGGAGAGGATATCGTCCACGAAATGTTTCTTTTCCGTGGAGGAGGTGGTCGCCTCGTTGAAGTAAATGATCTGGTCCTTATACTTGATATAAGGCGTCTTGACGCCGTCCACCGATGCGACCGCGAGGGCTGCATCGTAGGTGCCGGGCGAACCTACCGTACCCGAATCGGGGTTGGAGGTCAGACCGTTGTTGCCGTTCTTTTCGGAGTTGAAGGTTGCGTTGTAATCGTTGGACGCCGCGGCGATCAGCGAAATGCCCGCTTCCTTGATGCTCTCGTAAATGTCGTTGACGTTCTCTTTGTCCACTTCGCGGGAGAAGCCGCAGGAAGTGCCGAGGGACATATTGATGACGTCCACGCCCAGCACGACGCAGTCTTCCAACGCTGCGAGAATGGAGGAAGTTTTGGCGCCTTCGGCATAGTCGGAGAACACCTTCATGATGACGAGCTGCGCGTTGGGAGCGACGCCCGTGATGGTGTCGTCCTTGCCCGCGATGATGCCCGCAACGTGCGTGCCGTGCTCGGAATTGAGCGGGAACACGTCGCTGTCCTTATCGCCGTAGTCGTACGCGTAAGGCACCTTGTCGCTGACGTACACGTCCTCGCCCGTCAGGCCGGAATTGTACGTGGCCGCAACCGTGCTGCCCACTTTTGCGGAGACGTTCTGCAAGTTGAACGCCTTGTCCGAACTCGTGAAGTTGCTGACGCTGAATGCGGTGTGCGTGTAATCCAGACCGGTATCCAGCACGGCGACGACCACGCCGTCGCCCTGGTATTCGGAGCTGGAGCTGTCGAAAATACCCGTGTCGTACACGTCGACTTCGTTGGTGACCACTTCCGTGACCGCGGCGGGAGCGTATTCCTCGCCGACGATGACGGTGGCGCCCTTGAGCACCGTGTTCACTTTGGCAAAATCGGAGGCGCTGACCGTCACTTCAAAGCCGCTGAAAATGGTGTTGTACGATTCGCCCGATTCAAACTTGATGCCCGCGCCCGAAAGTTTTGCCTTCAGCCTTGCGCCCGCAATGCCCGCACGGGACGCGATGGAGCGCGCTTCCGCCGTGGAGGTATATTCTTCCAGCGTGAGGGGGCTGCCGCTCTCGTAATACGCGTCCAGCACGGACGTTTCGCCCGTGTCGACGATCAGCGAGATCTGCTGGTCGTCGGAAACGGTGTCCGGCAGTTTGTACACGGAGTTTTCATCGTAAAAGGATTCGGCGTCCGTGTCGATGGAGGAAGCGTCGATCTTTTTGATCGCACTGTCTTCGACTGTGTTTTTTCCGCCGGTCACATTGCCGAACGCGCACCCCGCAAAGAGGCACGCCGCACTGAACAGCGCGAGAAGGCTGACGGCAGGTTTTTTAAGTTTGTTCATTGTGTGATCCTTCATTCTCCTGATTTATCGCCGGCAGGCGTTATGCCTGCGCCTCATCCTCTGCGGCGGGGACCTCCGTCACGACGGCAACGCCGTCCGTGACAGTGATCGAGTAAACAGTTCCCGACGCCGTGGTTGCGGTGTACGTCTTGGTCTGATCGTCGTACGCGCTCTGCGTGACCGTGTAGATTCTCGAACCGATGACGAGAAGTCTGACTTCATTGCTCTCGGCGGTGATGTCGACATACGTCGTTTCGTCCGCCGTGTAATAGGTGTTTGCCGTTTCTGCCGTGAGGGTGACCTTTGCATAGACGGGAATGACGTTTTCGTTCGTCTCGCCTACCTGGTCGCTGCTTTCCTCAACGAGCTCGACCTTGTAATAGGTCGTGGAAAGGATCTTGCCTTCCTCCTGCTCCTCTCCCTCTTCCGCTTCCGGCACTTCTTCGCGCGTCCTCGCGACATAGTACACGTCTTCGCCGATGTAGCCCTGCCAATCCGCTTTGATGGGCTGGCCGTCCTTCGTCAGCTGTACGGAGAAGAGCGAACCCGCCGCAAGCATTTCGGAACCGACGATCCTGCCGACCGTGACGGTGATGCCCGTCCCTTCGTCGACGAGATCCTGGTACCTGATCAGGCCGTACAGCTGGAAGCCGTACGTTCCCACATAGTTGTTGTACGTCGCCGTGAACAGAAGCTGATACTCGTATCCGTCCGTACCCGTGAAGGTTGCGGAGTAGGCGTTGTTGCCCAGGCTTTCGTAGCTGACCTTTTCCAGATTGAAAGGCTTGCCGTCCACGCCGAGGACGCCCGTGCTCTCGCCCAGCCAGAAGTTGAGGTAAGGTGTGCCCGCTTCGCCCGCCTCGTCATACTCGGTGATGAGGAAGATCTCGCCCATGCTGTTTTCAAAGGTCTCGGCCGTGGTCGGACCGTAGAACAGATAGACAAGGTAGTACATGGTGAGGTAGTTGTTTGCGGGGAATTCGTTGATGAGGCTCATACCCGTGACGGCATAGGTGCCTGCGCCCGCCGCGCTGCCGCGGTAATCCACGGTGATGTCGAACCTGAAATAAGAGAACCCGTTGGCCGCAGAGAGCCTGACGTACATTTCATAGCCGTCTTCCGTCTGTTCGCGGACGACCGTGCCGTTGAACGCCGTTTCCCCTACGTAGATGGTAGCCGTGACGGAAAATTCCGTGCCGCCCGAAGGAGTGAAGTACAGGTCGCCGAGCAGCATCTTGGAGCTCTGGCCGTTGCCCGTATCCACCATGACGGGGTACTGATCTGCCGTTGCCTCGTCCCTTTCAAAGGTGAGGCGGAAGCCGTCGTTTGCATAGTAAGTCTTGCCGCCGTAAACGATGGTCTCGTCGAAGGAGGTAAAGCTGCTCGTATCCTCCACAAAGCCGTATTCGTTGGCGTCCGCAGAGGAAGGATCCTGCAGGTAGATGACTACCTTTCCGTCAACGAGGTTGTAGTAGTATCTCGTCTCTCCGTTGAACACCGCAAATCCGTACTTGGTGAAGAGCAGGGATTCGAGGTCGGAGGTGTAATAGGCGTGTTCCCTCGTGATGCTGACGGGAACCATCGTTCCGTCCGCATTGCTGTAGGTGTACAGGGAAGCGTCCGTGCCCGCGGTGTTTGCGTAGTAGAGCAGGTTGTCCGTGATCACCGTGTAGGTGCCCGCTTCGGCATTGCCCGCCCCGTCGTAACGGGTGACGTTGCCGTAGCCGTCCAGGACGAGGACGGACCAGTCGCTCTCATTGACGTACACGCGCATGAACTCGCTGTACTGAACGACAAACACGTTGACGTTGGAAGAGCCGATGGTGTAGATCCTGAGCGAACCCGTGAGCGTTACCTGCGTGCTCGCATCCGAATTGTACTTGATCGTGACGGTGCCGTCGCTGTTGATGGTGTAAGTTCCGTCTTCATCGACATACGTGATCTCCTCCCCTTCCGACTTGAACACCGCGGCGTGGCCGTAGCCGTCCAGGCGGACGTAGCTGTCGAGGAAGTTCTGGTTGTCCATGAAGAGGAAGTTGCCGTATTCGCTGCCGCGAACGGTGAAGGAGGACAGGCTGTCGTCCTTGTAATCGATGTAGAAATAGCCGTGCTGCGTGTACAGGACGAGCACTTTATCGGAAACTTCGTCCGAAGTGAGGAAGTACATTCCCGTGACTTTGCTGCCGTTGGGAGCGGTGTAGCTTGCGCCGACGCCGAAGCCGTCCAGCTCGAGAATGCCCGCGCCTTCCGATTCGTAAACGCCCCGGCCGATGCTTTCGTTATACTTTGCAAAGTAGACGGCATCGCTGGTGGAGAGAAGCAGGAAGTTGAACTGCATCCCGTCCGCCGTGAAGGTGTAGATGGTCATGCCGAAAGCGGTCTCTTCGCCGTTTGCGGCAAAGGTGCCCGTATACTTCGTATCGCCGACGGTGTACACCGCGCCGCCCTTTCCGTCAAACGCCATCGTCTCTTCTTTGGAGAAGGTGCCGTCCGCAAGCAGGGCCTGCGCCGTGTAAGGAGCGGTGTCGAGCGAGTAATAAGTCATCGCGTCGGGATCGATCTCGACGTACAGATACCCTGTAACGCTGCCGTTCTGCGTCACGCCGATGGCAAGCAGGTTTGCATTGGTGCTCGAAGCGCTGTAGGTACCCGTGTAGCGGTTGCCGCCCTGTTCGAGGATGGCGAATCCGCCCGCAAGGGTGAGTTTGCCGCCCTGCACGTTGGTGCAGGTGTAAACTTTGGAGTAATTTTCCTCGGCATCCGTGCCCTCTTCCGTTTCGATGACGGCCGAATGCCAGTAGTTGACATAATAGATGCTGTTGTCGCTGGTTGCGGTGACCGTGACGGCAAAGACGATGCTCTTGACCTTGGTAAGATCGACAAAGGAAGCGGCGGAATCCGTCTGAACGGGTTCGCCCACGACCGTGAACAGATACAGTTCGCTCGTTTCGTCGTAGGTGTACGTTCCTTCGGAAACGAACTCGTATGTCTTGGTCTCTGTGTCGTAGCCGTACAGGGAAGCCCAGCCCTCTTTCTTATCGTCGAGGACGATGAGCGGCGCATAGTAGATGCTGCCGTCCGCCTGGTACAGATATTCGCTGTAGCCGAGCGGTTTTTCCACATAGCTGCTGACGGAAGTGGCCTCATCGCCCGAACCCGTCGTCACCGTCTTGACGATGAACAGGTGCTTCTGTCCGTCCGTGGAGGAGAAAGACACGATGGCGCCGCCGAACATGGACGCTCTGACAAAGGAATAGTAACCCGTTTCCACCGTCGTGCCGTTGGTGTAGGTGGCGTTGCAAAGTCCGTCCAGAACCAGCGTGCCGCCGTTTTCGCCCGTGAACGTCTTATCGTAGGACTCGTCGTAGAGCATATAGCCCTTGGTGCCGTTGAAGTCCACGATCTCCGCAACGCCCGCTTCCATGCCGTAAGCATTGAGCAGGGTGATGCGTTTTCCGTCCTCGCTCATGACGTAGCGATAGGAAACGGTGCTTTCGCCGTTGTTCATCACGGCCGTTTCAAAGCCGTTGAGGGTGATCCCGCCGTATTCCGGCTTATAATAGACCACCTGGCCGTCCGCAATGGCGAAGCGGACGAGCGTGCCGAGCGCGACCTGCTCCTCGTTGCGGAGCATGAAGGCGGGGCGGGATGCGTCGTCTACCTTGATGGTGCCGACGGTGAGGACCATAGTCTGACCCTCGAGGTCGCCCTGGGTATAGGTGACGTGATAATATCCGTTTTCGTCGATGGAGTATGTGCCCGAAGAGTTGGTGTTGTAACCGTCCTCGCCCTGCACGGTGTAGGTGAGGCCGTTGTATTCGTCAAACACGATGCGCGTGTTTTCCACGAGGCCCTGGCCCACGACGTACAGCGTTGCGGAATAGCCCCTCGATTCGTTGTAGTAAGCGAACGTGCCGTCCTCGTTGAGTCGGCCGCTGACCATCAGCTGGCCGAGCGTGTCGTCGATGAAGTTGAACTGGCGGCTTTCCGGAATGTACTCGCCCTTGAAATACACGTCGCCCCTGCAGAGGTAGACGTTCCGGGCGTTTTCCTCGAAGAGGAAGATGTAGTCGCCGCCGCCGAACATATCCGTATAGCCCTTGTTCCACACGCCGTACAGAGCCATGTTGCGCGTGGGCACAAATTCGTCCGCCTGCGGCAGGCTGTCCCCTTCCTTATTATAAACGAGGGTATCTATGTAATTGAGTTTATAATCGACAGAACCGCCGGCGCTTGTCGACCAACCGGAGAGGAAATACCCTTCAAACGAGTAGTCGTAAGGGAGCTCCACTGCCACGCCGTAGCGCGCCTGCACGGTATAATCCTGCGCGGAAGAACCGTCGGGATAGTTTGCGACAAAGCGGACGGTGTACTCCTCCCTGTCGAAATACAGCTTGAACAGGTTGTCCGCCGCCGTTTCGGTGAGCGCCATCTGCGTCACTTCGCCCTCGTGGGTGACCTGGCGGAAGCCCGTCACCGTCTGTTCGGGGGTGACGGTGGTGCCGACGTAATCGCTGCCCTGCACCGTGCTCGTCATTTCATAGTCGTCCAGCGCGAGGTTCTGCGTCCACAGCTCGACGGTGTAGCCCACTTTGTACTCCGCACGCAGCGTGATGCCGTCTGCGGGCATACGCGCGTTGCGCGCCAGCTCCGCATCGCCGTCAAACCATGCGCCGAACTCGAAACCCCTCTTTGCAGGGATATAATCCTGCATGAAATCGTAAATGACCTGGCCGCTCTTCAGATAGAGAGTCGTGCCGGCCTCCAGCGTGCCGCCGTTGAGATCGAGGGTGATGACGCCCAGCTTTTCCCACTTGGCGTACAGCGTAACGTTTTCCGTTACGGTGAGAGACGTGACAGCATCCCCGGAGAAGTCCTCGGAGAGATACCAGCCTTCAAAGCTGTATCCCGTCCGTTTGGGCACGGGGAGCTGATACTCCTGCCCCTCCTCCACTTTTACGGCGGACATACTGTCTCCGCCGTCCGTATCGAAGGACACGGAATATGTCTTTGCGCCGCACGAGACCGCCAGCGCACTTGCCGCCACGACAAACGCGAGCGACAGGATCAACAAAATTTTTTTCATGCAAGAACACTCCTTCAAAAGGTATAAAACATCTTTGCACTCTGTTCCGAAAAATGCCACGGATATTATACATTGTTTATCCGCCCGCTGTCAAACAAATCATGCGGCGAACACTTTTCCAATCCGTCGGCAACACAATTTTTTTCTGTATTTTTTTCCCGCTTTGACAAGCCTGTCACATTTCTAGGCATTCGGGCGGTTTTCACGCCTGCTGCCAGACGGCGTACAGCGTGGTGCCGACGGGCGCTTCGCCCAGCTCGTCCACGGCATACTGCGCCGCGCCGCCCTCGGTGACGGCCCAGCCCGCAAACGTATATCCGCTGCGGACAGGCGCGGAGACGGTGTTGCTCTCGTTGACATACAGCAGGGAGGTTCCCGTGACCGTGAAGGACACGAGGTACCCTTCCTCCGAGAACACGCACCCGAACAGGACGGGCTTGTAGGAGGAATTCCAGTACTGTTCCCTGTTGGAAGCGTCGTAAGCGGCGTCCGTATAGATGGTTGCGGTCACGTCGCCGTAGAAGGCGTGCGCACCGATGGCGGTGTTGCTGCGGACGGTGACGGCGCCCAGGCTGATGCAGCCGCGGAAAGCGGCCGTGCCGAGCCTTGTCAGGCTCTTGGGCAGCGCGACGCTCTGGAGCGCGCCCATGCGCGAGAAGGCATAATTGCCGATCTCCTCCACGCCCTCGGCGATCTGCAGCGATTCAACGGCCGTGCAGCCGGCGAACGCATAGTCGCCTACGCTCCTGACGGAGGCGGGAATGGAAACGGAAGTGAGCCTCGTGCATTCGGCAAAGGCGCGGTCCCCGATCTGCGCAACGTTCGGCCCCAGCGTGAGGGAGGATGCGCCGCTGCACTGATAGAAAGCGCAGTCGCCGATGTTTTCCACCGAATCGGGCAGATCGATCGTTTCCAGTTTGGTGTTGTTGTAGAAAGCATATCTGCCGATGTCTTTCAGCGCGTTGCCGAGATTGACGGAAGGCAGGTTGATGCAATTATAGAAGGCGAAATCGCCCACGCTCTCCAGCCTGGTGCCCGTATAGTTGACTTCGCTCAGCTGGGTGCAGCCGTAGAAGGCCGACCTGCCGATGGAAGTGACCAGCGGAGGCAGGCTGACGCGGAAAATGGACGCGCAGCCGTAGAACGTGAAGGGTTTGACCTCTGTCAGGCTGGTGTTGAGAGTGACGATACTCAAGTTTTCGCACCCGTAGAAGGCGCCCTTGCCCAGGTAGCGCGCACTGCTCACGCCGTCCGCCTGTTCCAGTTTGATGTGGCCGTAGAAGGCGTAATCCGCGATGCCCTTGACTTCGCTGTCGAGCTTCACGTACGTGACTTTGCTCATATCGGCCAGGAATTGCTGCGCTTTGTCATCCTCACCCATTGCCATAGCCGCCATATAGTACATAGCGGCCTCTGCCCCTTCGTATCCGATGACCCAGTCGCCCGCATAGATGACGCCGTATTCGTCCGGATTGGAGAACAGCGAGGTGTCTAAGAAGGCGGCCATCCCGATCTTGGTGACCGTGGAAGGAATGATGGAGGAAATGGAGTTGTTTTCCAGCACTTCGCACATATAAAAGGCGTAATCGCCGATCTCTTCGAGGACGCTGCCCAGATAGACGGTGCGAAGACTTGTACAGCCGATCAGGGCACCTGAATCGAGAATGCGCAGCGAAGAGGTGTCCGAAGCTTCAAAATACCAAAGATTCAGGCAGTTGCTGAACGCGGACATGCCGACGATCTCCACGGAGTCGGGCAGATAGACGCGCTCTATGGTCTGGTTGTTATAGAACGTGGCGACCGCGATCCCCCTGATGCCGTTGCGCAGGGGTACGAAGTTTTCATCCCTCAGATCCTGCGGGACGCTTTCGTCGCCCACGATCTTGATGAGGCCGAATTTGCTTTCGATGGTGTCCGCCAGCCAGCCGTCCACGTATACGTACGTCCCTTCCGCCTCTTTTACGGCGTTGTAGATGACCGTATCCGTAAAGGCGAACTGACCGAGGCTTTCCAGACTGTCCGGAAGAGTTGCTTTGGAAAGGGAGGTGCAGTCGTTGAAACATTTGTTGCCGATGCTTTCCAGCCCTTCGGGCAGATCGACGCTCTGCAGAGCGGCGCATCCGAAGAACGCTTCCTCGCCGATGGTTCTGAGCGCTCCGGAATCGGAAAACTCCACCTGCGCGAGGTTGGTGCAGTTGCGGAAAGCGGAGACGCCGATGGACTCGACAGAAGCGCCGACAGAGACACGCTCCAGCCCCGTGCAGCCGAAAAACGCCATTTCGCCCACCGACGTCACTGTATCGGGAATGTCAAATTCCGTCAGCGCGCTGCAGCTGTTGAGCGCGTTGTACTCAATGGAAGTGACGTTCTGCGGGATGGTGAGATCGGACAGGGCGCGGCAATAGGCGAACAGAGAGTCCGCAAGGACGGTGACGCCTTCGGGGATGACGACGTTGTTGAGCTGATAGCAGGTCTGGAACGCCGCTTTGCCGATGGAAATGACCGATTCCGGGATCTTGACGTACTTCATCTGCGCACAGCCGTAAAAGGCGTTGTCGCCGATGGTCGTGACGTTGTTGCCGATGGTGACGCCCGTCACGCGGCTGCTGCGGAACGCGGCGTCCCCGATGGCCACCACGGGCTTGCCGCGGTAGGTATCGCCCACGTCCACGTCGCCCGTTGCGGTGCCGTAGCTGGTGAGCGTGTACGCCATGCCGTCCGCCGTTTTCTGATAGAAACAGCCGTTTTCGTAATCTCTGTGGAAATAGATGGTGTCCGACCAGGGAGAATCGGCAAACCCCTTGTCGCCGACGGCCTTGACCCTGATCTCGTAGTCGCCCATCTCCAGCGATTCCAGAGAGTAGTTGGCGCGGCGCGCCACTTCCTCGTCCGTTTCGCCCGAAGGATAGGTGATGGCAACGGTATACCCGCGGGAATTTTCCACGTCTTCCCACGTCATTCTGTAAGAATCGTCTATGACGATGTTCTGGGGAGTTTCCAGCGGCTGCTTGGAACACGCCGCCGAATAGGCGGTGACGAACACGAGCAACAGCGCCAGAAACACGGTCGTTAAGGTCTTTTTCATGATTTTACCTTGTCGATGCAGGGGGTGTGACATTTTGTTCCGCGCCTTTCCCTGCCAGAGACGCAGCCATCTGCCGGTTTGCCTTTTTCATCTTATGTTCGCGCACGAGCTCGTGGATCCACTTGAACTTGAACTTGCGCACCATGACGTCGAGCAGGAAGAGCAAGATCGCGGCAATGAGGAGGATCAGCGTGGGATCGTACGTCCTTTCCAGCGTGGGAATGAAGTTTTCGTAGATCGAGTTGGGGTTCTCCATGTCCGTGATGCTCTGGCCGCCGCCCTTCTCCGCGAGGCTTGCAAGATAGGCTTCGAGGTCGGGCCGCGCCGTATCGTAAGAGGGATCGAACTCCCTCGAATAGGAAAAACTGAAATAGGACTGGTAGGTATAGAGGATTTCTCCGTTCTCGTCGCAGACTTCAAGGATGAGGCTGTACACGCCCGCACGCTTGATGACAAAGCTGCAGCGGCTGTAATCGTTTGCCGCGGTGAGCATGGAGGTGACGTAGCAGTCCTCGTCCGCCCCCTCCCCCGTATTGAGGTCGAGGCTGAACGTACTCTTTTCGCCGACCGATTCGATCTTTCCGTTGACGGTGACGCCCTCTTCCGGACGGGAAGGGATGCTGAGTTCGCCGAGGAAGTTTTCGCGGTCCATCTCCACCGTGACGGGGATTGGCTCGATGTCCGTGACGGGCATCAGCGCGCTGACCATGTTAAGAATAAATTGCATACCGTCCGGATCGGTCATGAACGAAGAGGACCATTTTCCGCCGGTGAGGTCGCACATAAAGCTGCCCACCGTGCCTTCGCCGAATTTCCACTGCGCGTACAGCGGAACGGTGAAGTCGCCCGCCAGGACGAGATAGTCCGTATCCCTGACCTTGCTGCCGAAAAATCCGCCCAAAATCGCGGGGAACGCGCCGTTTTCGCCCAGCGTGATGCCGCTGAACAGCGTGGAATTGAGCGCGTATGCCGTAGGTGTGAACCCGTTTTCGTACTCGTTGACGTCCTTGATGTCGGGAGCATTGAGGTCCTCGCGCATTTCGAGGATGAGGTCGTCGCTGTTGGTGACGGTATGCAGCCTGCCCTTGCCGGCGTCGCAGGCTTGCTGCATCTCTTCCGCCGTGGAGCTGCCCGGCTCTACGCCGATGCCGACGACGGAGAGAGTGACTCCGTCCTTATTCAGGCTCTCGATCCTTTCCAGATACTCGCTGTCGCCGCCCGAGACGCCGCCGTCCGTGACGATGATGATGTGGCGGCGCGCGACGTCCGTCTGCGCCTTGAGCATGGTGCCCGCACGGTTGATGGCTTCCGAGAAAATGGTGCCGCCGCCCGTCTCGTCGATCGAGCTGATCGCCGCGCGGATGGTGGAATCCTGCGTGCGCCGCGTGAGCGGGAGAACGAGGTCGTACATGGAATTGAGCGCCATGACGCCGATGTAGTCGCGCTCGCTGAGGCTGTCCAGGCAGGCAGCTGCGCCCGCCCTCGCCCAGGAGAGCATGGATTCGCCGTTGCCGAATTCCGTACCCATCGAACCGGAGGCGTCGATGATGATCATGACCGCCACGGGAGGGGTATAGTTGATGATCTCCACGGGAAGCATGGACTGGTACGTGGTGCCGTACATATCGCTGCGGTTGTACGCGTTGTTGTTGCCTTTTTCGTCCGTGCCGCCCAGAGTGAGCATTCCGCCGCCGAAATCGTTGACATACGAATACAGGATGTCGATGAACCCGGAAGGCAGGTCCTTGTTTGCAACGTTGTTGAGAATGACCTGATCGTACGCGCACAGTTCTGCGGTGGTCTGCGGCAGAACGTCGTCCGCATCGTATAGGTTGAGAACGGTCACCTGATACATTGCTTCTTCCGTTTCGGGATCTGTCGTGCTCAGCAGAGCGGCCAGCGCTTCCGATTCCCCTTTCTTGCTTTCGAGAATGAGGATGCGGTCAAACTTTTCCAGATAATAATAGGAACAGTAAGTATTGTTCTGTTCGATGAGATCTCCCTGAGACTCGATCTGAACGTCCACCTTGTGGAAGCCTTCTTTCGTAAAGGAGAAGGGAATTTCCACCGTGTGCGTACCCGTCTCCATGCCGTACTGGACGGAGGTGCGGGGTTCGCCGTTGTCGCTGACGGACACGGAAATGCCCTTGTCGGCGTTGCTGTACAGCGTGACGCCCAGCGTGAACTGATCGTTGGGGTTGAGGTGGTACTCGGGGTACTCGACGCCGAGCACCTGCACGTCGCCGCCCTCTTCGAGCCCGAAAGAGGAAGGGATGTACGCGGTATCCACCAGGATGCCGCGCGCCGTGACGGACTGGATGACCTCTTCGGCCGCGTTGTCCGTTTCCTTGCCGTCGGTGACGAGCACGATCTTGGCGGACGCGTTTTCGGTAAACAGCTTGGACGCATACGTCAGCGCGGAAGCGATGTCCGTGCCGCCCGTCTCGGAAGGCAGGCGCGCCGCCATGTACTCATCGTACACGCTGTCCACGTCGTCCGTCAGCGGAACGGCGTACCTCTGGTCGAACCCGAAGGTGACGACGCCCACTTTGTAGCCTTCGTACCAGGCGCCCGTCTCCAGAGCCGCCTTCATAAAATCGTCGCGCGTCTGCTCGGAATTTACGCCCGAATCGGAGACGTCCACGACAAAGAGCACTTCGTTGGCCTCGTTGGAGATGTCGTAGCGGATATATACGCCCGAAAGGACGAACACGCACAGCACGCTGACCAGGCAATGCAGGACGAGCGAGATGATGCGGTTTCTCGTGCGGCGGTACTTTTTATTGCTGAGGAAATACAGCAGCAGTCCCACCCCTACCAGCGGGATGATGAGAAGCAACAGCCAAGGGGTGGTAAATTGAATGGGAAAATTCGACATACTCTTTTTCTCCTTCTTCCCCCGTTACAGATACTCGCGCGAATGCAGGATCCACTCGACAAAGGCGAGCGCGCACAGCGCGATGGCGATGTAAAAGATCAGACTTTTGTACTCGTTGCCCAGGGACTCCACCAGGAAAGGATTGCGGAAGGAATCCGCCTGCGCAAAGATATTGCTCTCCGCCGAGGGGATCTTGGCATAGATCCTCTGCTCGATCTGCTCGCCGAAGTCCGTGGTCTGCACGAGAGAGTACGTGCCGGGAACGTCCAGCCTGAGCGTGGCGGGGAATTCGTTTAAAACCACTTCGGATTCGCCCGTATAGGTGTTGGACACGGTGAGCTGCTGCCCGCGCGCGTTGAGCGTGACGTCCTCGTACACGGAGAAGGCGTTGCCGACCACCGTGCAGGGGATCCACTGCTCGAACAGGTTGTAAAAGAGCGCGCTGATGTCCTTGAACCGCATGGCAAAGTTGGAATAGTGAACGCTGAACGGCAGGACGAGCACCTTTCTGTTCCCCGAGTTTTGCGCGAGGAGCATGGGCTGCCTGTCGCAGCTGAGCAGCACTTCGTACATGGCGGGATCGTAGTTGAGGAACGTAGTGTAACGCGTCACGTAGATCTTGTCCGCCGAAACGTTTTCAAGAAGCGGATCGTCTCTTTCCTGCGTGAGGTACAGCTGCGTGCCGCTGGCGCTGACGTCGACGACGTCGCCCAGCGTCAGGCCCGAACCCTCGGGCGCCTTGTCGAGATCCCAGAGGATGACGATCCCGTCCGTAGGCATGACGTCCGGCATGGCGTGCTCGAAAATATACAGGTCGAACCCTTCCGTGGCGGGATCGCTGTGCACTTCGGTGATCTGCACGTCCCACACGTTCTTTTCCGTGCGGTAATAGTTGGCCATGGCGCCCAGAATACCGTTGACGAAGTTGTTGGGCGTAGGCGAACTGTACTGGACTTTCAGAACCTCTTTCTTTCCGTCGTAGATGGAGAAAGAATCGTCCTGGGTGAAGGAATCCCCGCCGTCCAGAACAATGTTGATGTCGCTGTAAGAATAGAAGCGGTCGCCCTGCTCGATGGCGACAAAGAAGATGTTTTCGTCGTTGAGCTCGTAATCTTCCGGCTTCAGGTTGCCCGAACGGAAGATGACGGTGACCGTCTTGTCCTGTCTGCACGGGACTTGTGCGCTCAGCTCCACCGTCCTGGAGGTATCCCCTTCCTGCTCTTCCGCGTTGACGTCGTGCACCTGCGCGCGCAGCGAGACGTTGCCGTCCCTGCCGTAGCTGGCCACTTCCACGAAGAGGGAATAATAGTTGTCCTCTACCACGGTGTACGCGTTGAGGATGCCCGCGTTCCACTCGCCGTCCTCCGCGACGTCGACGACTTTGACTTTGGAAGGTATGTAAGAATACTGCGTATCGGTATACAGATACAGCTCCGCGTTTGCGTTTTCACGGATGACGTTTTCGCAAAGGCGCATCGCCGCATTGACGTCCGACGTGCCGTAGGAACATTCGTCCGAAGTGAGGAGCCCGCTCAGCTTGTCGCGGACGAGCTGCGCGGAAGAATTGGTGACGCGCTCGGCGAGAACGGTGGGTTCGGGGCCTGCCACGAAAATGCTGACGTAGCCGCCCTGGCCGAACACCTCCTCGGAAAGCTGAGAGACCTGCTCCACCGCCCTGGAAAAGCGCGTTTCGCCGTCCAGGCCCGCACGCATACTCGCCGAGGAATCGATGACGGCGATGACTTCGCGTTCGGTAACGGCGGCGCGGGTGATGAGCGAGGGCTGCGCCACCGCAAACGAGCAGGCGGCAAGAAAGAGCACCTGGCACACGATCAGCAAAATGTTGCGGAGTTTGCTGACGGGCAGGCGCTTCTTTTTCAGTTTCAGGCTGAGCGCCCAGACATACGTACTGGAAATATGTTGTTGCTGGTAGTTGGCCTTGATGATGTAGATGATGATGAGTGCCGCGACAGAGAGAAACGCCAACAACCCCAAAGGTATCAAAAATGTCATGAAAGTATCCCCGTCTTAAAAAACTCTGCAAACAGCACCCGTTCGATGGGTTGGGCGGTGGAAACGGAGATAAAATCTGCATTCCATTTCATACAAAAACTGCGCAGGTCCTCTTTCAGCCCTGCGAGTGCCTCTTGATATGCTTTTTGCAGCGAGGAATTGATACGGATCTTCATATTCCTCGGATCTTCGACAGAATCCGCTTCGGAATCGATCAGGTTCACCCTGCCGGTATAGGCGGGGTCGATCTCCTCAGGCGCAAGCACCTGCAAAAGCATGACCTGGCGCCGCTTGTAAGAGAGATAACTGACCGCTTTTTTCCAGTCGGAATCGGTAAAAAAGTCTGAAATGATGAGAGTCAGGCCGTTTTTGGTGCCTGTATCCGGACAGCTCGTCACGCACTTTTCGATGTCCGTGCTCCCGTCAAAATATAAATCGTTGAGCGAGCCGATCGCGCGGTAAAACGAGTTTTTACCGACGATGGTGCCGAAGGGGTTTTCCGAGCGTTCGCCCTTCATCAGGTTGAACGTCACCTTGTCCATGTTATGAACGGCAAGAAAGCCCATCGCCGCGGCTGCTGCCACGGCGTAGGCGCCCTTCTTCGGATTCTCTTTGCCCATAGACGCCGAACAGTCCAGAAAAATCTGGACCTGCATCTGGCGTTCGTCTGTGAACAGTTTTAAAAAATGTTTTTCAAATCGGCTGTACAGGTTCCAGTCGATGCGGCGGATGTCGTCGCCCAACTGGTATTCCCTGTAATCGGCAAACTCCACCGTCTGCCCGTAGGTATTGACAAGGTGTTTTCCGCCGAAGTAGCCCGCAAGGTCTGACCTGAGATTGAAGGCCAACGCTTCCAGCCGGCTGAAAAACCGGTCGTTCAAGTATTTGTTTTTCATGAGAAAGCCGTATCCGCTTTAATTTTTACCCTGGTATTTGCTGCTGACTTCCTGCACGATCCTGCGGATGATCTCGTCCGGGGAAATGCGCTCGGCGATCGCCTCGAAATTCAGCTTGATCCTGTGGCGAAGAACGGGCAGCGCGAGCTCGTTGATGTCCGCATACGCGACGTTGAGCCTGCCCTTGATGAGCGCCATGACCTTTGCCGCCGAGATGAGGGCCTGCCCCGCACGGGGGCTGGCTCCCATCCTGACGTATTTCTTTGCCGTTTCGGAAGCGCATTCGCCGTCCGGGTGGGTTGCGGAAATGAGGATCATCGTGTACCTGAGCACTTCCTTGGCGACGGGGATCTGGTTTGCCGTCTCGCGCATCTGCATGAGTTCTTCCTTGGTGCAGGCGCATTCGGCAACTTCCGCCATCGTTTTCTGCGTCATGTCGACGATCTGTACCAGTTCGTCGATGCTCGGGTTAGGCACGTTGACTTTGAACATGAAGCGGTCCATCTGCGCTTCGGGAAGCGGATACGTACCGTCCTGCTCGATGGGGTTCTGCGTGGCAAGCACGAAGAAGGGTTCTTCCAGCTTACGCGAAACGCCCATGACCGTGACCGTATGTTCTTGCATCGCTTCCAGCAATGCGGACTGCGTTTTAGGGGTGGCACGGTTGATTTCGTCGGCAAGCACGATGTTGCTGAACACGGGGCCGGGCTGGAAACGGAATTCCGAATCCCCCTTTTCGTTTTTGACGATGATGTTGGTACCCGTCACGTCCGCCGGCATCAGGTCGGGGGTGAACTGGATACGCGAGAAGGGAAGGTTGAATACCCTGCCCAGCGAACGCACCAGACGCGTTTTACCGACGCCCGGCACGCCTTCGAGAAGGATGTTGCCGCCCGCGATCATCGCGACGACTGCGTCCTGCACAACTTCCTGCTGTCCGACGACGTCGCGCGAAATCTCTTTGAAAATACGATTGCATTGCTTGCAAAACTGTTCGATGCTCTTTTCCGTAACCATATGGAATGTATTCCTGTCTCCTTTCAATTATCTGCCGATGATATCCGAATAATCTCCGATGATCCCCGCAAGGTCGCCGGGCAGGCCCTCGGATTCGCCCTGCGCTTCAGCGTTTGCGTTTTCATAGTTCGACCCGCCGTAATCGGTCTTGCCGTCGTTGACCTGGTAGGCGGGATTGGAGCTGCCGCCGCCCTCGTTGCTGTCGCCGCTGCCGTCACCGTCGCCTTCGTCCTCTTCCTTGCCGTCGTTGTCGCTGGGATCGCCGGGTGTAGGGATACCGTTGCCGTCATCGTCATTGGGCAGAAGGCCGGGGAACTGGTCGGTCATATCCGTTTCCGGCTCGAACTCCGAGCCGTCGATGGGCAGGAACGTAGCTACGAGGAACAGATCCTCGGAAATTGCTTTGTCAGCGCGGTAAGGATCGCCCGAACCGTCGGACCAGCCGGCAAAGAAGTACTCTTCTCCTTCCTTTTCGCCGGGGATCGCCCATACGGCTTTTGCATCCTCGCCCGCGAGAACCGTCTGCGTATAGACGACGGCGCCCGATTCGTCCGTTTCACTGTTCACGCCGAAGATGATCCCTTCGCCCTGGACCGTGTACCGGATGGTGTACGCGGTGGGCAGAGCCTCCTCTCCGCGGAGCAGATCCGCTCCGCTGGGCAGAACGTCCGCAGCGGCGAGCGCAGAGACGGTGGTCGTCCCCAGGCCCAGCACCGCGACCGCACTCAGCGATACGACCAGCGCCGCACTGAATACTTTCAGCGCGATCCTCTTGGCACCCGAAGTGCCGAAATTGCGCAGCACGGAAACGGTATTCGCACGCTGTGCGCAGGCGAGCGTTTCCTGGCTGTCTTTAAATTCGAGCAGGGTGACCATTCTTTCATCCAGCCCCATCGCTTTATCGATGCGCTTTGCCGTCTGCATATCCGTGGGACGGAAGTGCGCAAAGTAAAAGATGGGCGTAGCGCCGCCGAGAACGGCGACGAAAGCGATCGCCCCGATCCAAACAAGTTTGAAATCGGTAAACCAGAAAACCACGGAGCAGACCGCAAGGGCAGCCAGCGCCGCAACCAGCCCGCAGATCAGAGATCTGATAACCGCTTCTTTGACGAGACGCTTTTTGTATAAATGTAAAATTTCATTCATACTCTTTCCTCCTATTTTTCTTTCATCCGAGTATACCACATTATACTCTAATTTTTTCAGAATGTAAAGCAATAATGACTAAATAAGAAAAACAGGCCTTTTTTTTTCAGGCCTGTTTCCCCTATTCCTGCTTATAGCAGGTATAATTTTCTGTTATACTATTACAGATGACCGCATAATTATGCGGCGACTTCCGCGTCGTTCTCATAGGAATAGAGAACGACGAAGTTCATCGTTGCCAGGCAACCGGTTACCCAGCTGGTGTTCCAGGCGCAAGCGGAGTCGAGCGCGTAAACGTAAGCGGTGATCGTCTGCTCTGCCGTCCAGCCTGCAAACGCGGAGGCCATGATGGACGTGACGCTTGCGGGGATGACGATCTCCTCGACCGACGTGCAGCCGTTGAAGCTGCTGCTGCCGATTTCGACGAGCGACTCAGGCAGGGTGACGCTCTTGAGCGCCGTGCAGCCCTTGAATACGCTGGTCTCCAGTTCCGTGATGCCCTCGCCGATGACGACCGTTTCCAAAGAGGTGCAGTTCATGAACGCTTCTTCGTAGAGGATTCCCAACCCGCCGGGAACGGTGACGCTCTTCAGGCCGCTGCCCGTGAACACGCTGTCGCCGAATTTCTCGTACGTATCCGCGAGCTGAACGCCCGTCAGAGCCGTGCAGTTTTCAAACACGTTGTTGCCGAGGCTGGTGACGCAGGACAGATCCGCAACGCCTTCGCCGAAGGAATTGACGTATTCCATCTCGCCTTCCTCGTTGAGGCGGTAGGTGTAGATGGTCTTGAGCGACGTGCAGTTGAGGAACGCATCGTTGCCGATGGACGTGAGCGTTTCGGGGATGTACACCGTTTCCAGAGCCGTGCAGTCCGCGAACACGTACGTGCCGATGGAAGTTGCCGTCGCAGGAATGACGATGGACTTGAGTCCGCTGGACCTGAACGCATAGTTGCCGATGGAAGTGACAGAAGCGGGAAGCTGAATTTCCGTAAGATCTGCCATTTCATGGAACAGATAGCCGGGGATCGCGGTGACGCCGTCTCCGAGGATGACCTTCTTGAGCGCCGTGCAGCCGTTGAACGGCTTGGACGAGCTGCTGAAGTTGGTCGTCTCCGTAAACGAAAGGATGGTCACTTCTTCGAGCGCCGTGCAGTTCTGGAACAGATACGTACCGAACTCCTGGAGGCCTTCAGGCAGGACGATGGACGTGAGCGACGTGCAGTTTGCAAATTCGTAGTTGCCCATGACCTTGAGCGTGGAAGGCAGGGTGACGCTGGTCAGCGACGTATTGTTATTGAACGTGTAGCCGCCGAGCTCTTCAACACCTTCGGGAATGACCACGCTCTTGAGCGAAGTGCAATCCCTGAAGATCTGTCTGTCGATCGAATTGACCGTATCGGGGATGTCGATGGTCTCCATATTGGATGCGCCGTAGAAAGCATGGTCGCCGATGGCCTCCAGCCCTTCGGGCAGGATGACCGCAGTACCTCTATAGTTACCGAATGCGTACGAGGCCAAAGTTTTGGACTCGCCCAGCGTGACCGTAACGTCACCATGGAAGTAAGCCAAGGAGTAATCGGAAAGCTGATCCGTGCTGATGGTCAGATGCGCGATCCCCGTGATGCCGTTGAGGGCGTAGCCGTTGATGCTCGTTACCTCTTCGGGGACGGTGAATTCGCCGCCGATACCCGTAATATCCTTGGGAACGCTCAGGATAGTACCCGTCACAGTCATGAGAATACCGTTCATCGCAGCAAAGGACTGGCTGCCCTCCGCAACGGTAACGGTGAGGCCGTTGAACGCGTTGTCGCCGATGCTGGTGACAGAAGCGGGAACCTCGATTTCCGTCAGACCCGTATTGTAGAAGGCATCCGCACCGACACTCGTCAGACCTTCGGGCAGTTCGAGAGAGGTAAGCCCCTTCATGCCGTTGAACACGCCCGTGCCGATGGTCTCCAGAGTTGCAGGCAGGATCATCTTCGTGATGGAGCTGCATCCCTTGAACACATTCTGTGCAAGCTCGGTAAGAGACTGAGGCAGAAGCGCTTCGCCCTCGTTGCCGGTCGTCGTCTTGTCCGCAGGATTGTACAGCAGGATGGTAGTGAGCGACGAGCAGCCGAGGAAGTAGCTGTCGGGCAGATAGGTGATCTCGCTGTTGAGAACGACCTTGCTCAGAGCCGTGTCGTTTTCAAATACATTCGTTGCATAGTTGGACGTAGCCGTGTTGTAACGGACGGACGACGTCAGGTACTGCACTTCCTTGAGAGATGCGCAGTTGCTGAACGAACCGTCGCCGATCTTTGCAACGGATTCGGGAATGATGACCTTTTCGATCGCGGTGTTGTTGAACGCGTTGTCGCCGATCATGGTGAGGCTGCCAGGGAGATTTGCAACGCCGACTCCCTCTTCGCCTTCGCCTACCAGAGTGCCGTCCTCCGTCAGATACATGATCGTCCTGAGCGAGCTGCAGTTGAGGAACGTCTCTTTGCCGATCATCTGGAGCGCGTCATGCAGGATGACCGTTTCCAGCTGCGTGCATCCGCTGAACGCGGAGCAGCTTGTAGAAACACTTGTGATTTTGGAAGTGAGTTTCGTGATCCCTCTGGGGATGGTGACCTGGCGGAACGCCGTGTTCATAAATACATTGTAATCGAGATAAGCGAGCGCGGAAGGCAGAACTGCGACGCCTGCTTCATTTTCCGTGATCTTTCCGTCGTCGGGAGTGTAAACGTCGATCGTAGAGAGGGAGGTGCAGTTTCTGAACACACCGTACCCGAACGCCGTGACGCCGTCGTTGAACACGATCCTCTTGAGCGAAGTGCAGCCGTCGAACGTATACACCGCATAGCTGGTGGAAGACGTGCCGTGTCTCGACGCGGAAGTCAGGACGATGGCCTCTTCGAGCAGTGCGCAATCCTGGAAAGCGTAGGAGCCGAAGTACTTGACGGATTCAGGCACCGTGACCTTTGTGAACGCTGCGCCGACTTCGCCTTCATCCGCGGTAGTGCTGGTGCCCCTGCCGCTGCCGAACGCCTGGTTGCCGAGAACGGTAAGGCTTTCGGGGAGCGTGACTTCGCCCTCTTTTCCGACGATTTCGCCCTGGGAGTTGACGTACCGGACGGTGGTAAGGCTGCCGCACTTGCTGAACGTATTGCCGCCGATGACCGTCAGTTCGTCATGCAGGATAACTTTTTCCAACTGCATACATCCGCTGAACACATTCGCGCTGGAAGAAGCGGAAGTATCGCTGATGGAGCTGGACAGCTTCTTGATGGAGCGGGGAATGGTGACCTCGCGGACAGCAGTCTCCTTGAAAGCATCCTTGCCGAGCGTAGTGAGCGCGCTGGGAAGCGTGACGACGCCCGGATCATTGTTCGTGGTCTCCCCCATCGTGAGGTCGGCCACGTCGATGGTGGCAAGCAATGTGCAGCCGCTGAATACAGAAGTGTTGATGGTTGTCAGCGCATCGTTGAGAATGACATGCTTCAGGGCAACGTTATTGCGGAACACATACGTACCCAACGTGGTGGCGTTGGAGAGATCTGCCTCTTCCAGAGCGGAGCAGCCGCTGAACGCATAGTTGCCGATGGAAAGAACCTTGGACAGATCGACGTTTACAAGTTTTGCGCAGTTCTGGAACGCGTACGTGCCGATCGTCGTGATCTTGCTGAGGTCGACCGTCGTCAGTTCTTTGCTGTCGCAGAACATGTAGTTGGGGATCTCCGTGAGACCGCCGAGATCGATGCTCTGCAGGCCGCTGTCCTGGAACATCTTGTTTGCGTTGGAGATCTCGGTGACCGTTGCGGGGAAGGCGACCGTCGTCAGCGCGGTGCAGCCGTCAAAAATAGTACTGGGAATCCAATACGTATCTTCGCTGAAGGTGACGTCTTTGAGCGAGGTGCAATCCTGGAACAGACTTGATGCGGTATAACCCGTGGCAGAAACGAGCACGGGAACGTTGACCTTTTCCAGCGCCACGCAGTTTTTGAACGCGTAGT
Organism: Candidatus Borkfalkia faecipullorum; assembly: GCA_019114245.1. Classification (GTDB taxonomy): domain Bacteria; phylum Bacillota; class Clostridia; order Christensenellales; family Borkfalkiaceae; genus Borkfalkia; species Borkfalkia faecipullorum. The sequence goes on from DXFX01000070.1 coordinate 47,272, forward strand.
TGCCGATGTTGGAAAGGGTGGAAGGAAGAACGATTTCTTTCAGGGAAATGTTGTTCTGGAATGCGTACATACCCATAGCGGCAAGACCTTCGGGAAGGTTGATGCTCTTGAGGGAATAGCAATCGCTGAAGGCGTTCTTGCCGATTTCGGTGAGCAGGCTGCCTTCTGCAAATTCGACCGTTTCCAGCGAGCGGCAGAACTCGAACGCACTCGCTTCGATGACCGTAACGCTGGCAGGGATGATGAGTTTTCTGATACCGTTCTGTCCGGCAAAGGCGCTTTCGCCGATGACCTGGAGCCCTTCGGGGAGGGTATATTCGCCCGAGCTGCCCTCTTCGGTGACGGGGCCGTAGGCGAGGACGATGGTGGTACCTTCGACGTTGAGGAGCAGAGGATCCGTTTCGTGACCCTTATAGTTCTTGTTGCCCGCCGCCACGGAAATGGTGTTGATGGACATACACTGCGTGAACGCACTGCCGATATCCACGATGCTCGTGGAGAGGTGGACGTCTGTCAGCGTGTTGCAGGCAGAGAACAGATAGTCGCCCAACGTGATGTTGGAATTGCTTTCAGGGAACTCGATCAGCGTGAGCGCCGTCCTTGCAAACGCGAGGTTGCCGATGGACTGCAGATTGCTCTTGGGTTCCGCGCCCTCTTCCGCCGCGGCGGTGAGGAATTCTACGGACGTCAGGGATGCACAGCCGGAGAATGCGCTCGCTCCGACGGTGGTGACGCTTGCAGGCAGGACAACTTTGGTAAGTCCCGTCGAACTGAATGCGCTGCCGCCGATCTCCGTAATGGAGGTGCAGTTTTCCAGATTGGCCGACGTGAGCAGAGTGTCGTTGCTGAATGCGCCGGTGCCGATGATCTGCAGCTTGCCGTTCTCGGCAAAAGTGACCGAGGTGAGCGAATCGCAGAGGTTGAATGCGCTTGCGCCGATGGACGTCAGGCTGACAGGCAGGCTGACCGTGACCAGGTCTTCGTTATCCTGGAAAGCGTAGTCGCCGATGGTCGCTACCGTGTCGGACATGACGAGGTTGATGATCGATGCTCTATAGAAAGCATATTTTTCGATGGCCATGGCGCCGGAAGTGCCTGCCGTGAACGTGACGTTCTGCAGAGTGGAAACAGAGAAGGCGCGCTGGCCGATGCGGGTGACCGTGGAAGGGATGACCACGCTGACGAGACCGGAGCCGACGGCGAGGCCGTCGTAAACCGTAGAGGTGGATTTGTAGAAAGCATAGTTGCCGATTTCGGTGGTGCGCTCGGGGAATTCGATCTCCTTGAGGCTGGTGCAGCCGGCAAAGGCGCCATAATAATTGGTGTACGAGGAGCTGCCGCCGGAACCGAAGCTTTCGCTCGTACCGTCTGCGATGACCAGAGGAGCCGTGCCGCCCTCTTCAAAGAGGACTTCTTCCAAAGTGGAGCAGGCGAAGAAAGCGCCCTCCCCGATGCGGGTGACCGTGTTGGGGATGAAGATGCTCTTCAGGGACGCCCCTCTGAACATGTAATCGGGGATCTCGGTGACACCTGCAGGCAGGCTGACCGATTCGAGCGCGCCGGCGCTGGAGAAGATCTCGCTGCCGAAGGTGATGGAAGAAGAAGCTTCGCGCTCTTCAAAGTCGACCGCCTTGATGTACTGATTGCTGTAGAACGCCCTGTCTTTGACCTCTTTGACCGTTGCGGGAATGGTGACCTTATTGGACACGCCCACATTGGAAATAGGCGAGAAGTACAGAGTTTCGAGAGCGCCCGTTTCCGCATTTTTGCCGTACAGGACGCCGTCGATCGCGCCGTAATGAGTGTTGCCCTCCGCAACCGTGATGTTGGCGAGCAGGACACAGTAGTTGAACACGTCGATGTTGTCCGTGCCCGCTGCTGCGACCGATTCAGGCTCCTCGCTGCTTGCCGTACCGCCGAACACAGGCGTGTACTCGTAACTCGTGGAGTAGAAAGCCAGGCTCTCCAGCGATGCGGGCAGACTGATTTCCGTCAGACCTTTGCAGTAGTTGAACGCCGCATGGCCGATGGAGGTGACGCCCTCCGGGAAGTTGATGCTTGCCAGTCTAATGCAGCTTGCAAACGCTTCGTCGCCGATGACGATGGAATCCTTGCCTGTGGGAAGGGTGACCGTGGTGAGACCCGTGCAGTCGAAGAACGCCTTCTTGCCGATGGTAAGCGTGCCGGTGCTGTCCGTAAAGATGATGGCTGCCAGCAGATCGCATCCTTCAAACGCGCTGTCGCCGATGGTGGAGATCTTCGCGCCGAACGTGATGGACGTCAGGTTATCGTTGTTGTAGAAGACGTTTGCGCCGATCTCCTCAACGGTTTCGGGGAGGACATAGCTGCCCGGCCTGCCGCTGGGATAATAGACGATACGCGTCTTGCCCTTGTTGAACAGAACGCCGTCTTCCGATTCATAGTTGGGGTTGTTGGGATCCACGTCCACACTCGTGAGGCTGGTGGAACCGAACACGCCGTTGACGTCGAACAGGGCGACGTTGGGCCCGAGGATCAGCTTCTTGACATAGGTGGTGCCCGCTTCGGAAGCGAAGGCGCCGTTGCTGTATTCGATTTCCGCAATGGCCGTTTCCACGGTGACGGTCGTCAGGCCGGAGATGTTGCCGAATGCGTACGCGCCGAGAACTTTCAGGTTTTCGGGCAGGGTGAGCTCCTTGATGCCGGAGCAGGAATAGAACGCATACTCCTCAATGGTGAGGGCGGGGTCCTTGGCTTTGCCCTGGAAAGTGATGCTCTTCAGGCCCGAGCAGCCGTAGAAGGCTTCCGTGCCGATCGTGGACACGTTGCCGGGGATGACGATGCCTTCCAGATCCGTGCAGCGGTAGAATGCGCGGTCGCCGATGGCCGTGACGGAAGAACCGACGGTATAGACGCCCGTTCTGCCCGCAGGGCAATAGTACAGCGTTGCGCCCTTGTCCGTGAACACCACTCCGTCCTCAGACGTATATACGCTGTTTTCCGCCTTTTCGACGTGGACTTTTTCCAGATAGTTACAGGAAGTGAAGATGTCCGTATTGAAGCTCGTCAGACGGGCAGGGAGGGTGATCTCCACGATCTTGGAATACAGGAACGCCTCGCTGCCGATGGTGAGCGGCTGCGCCGTCTCCCCTTCCGCTGCGGGCAGGAAGTTGACTTCCACGATCTTGGAGCTGTTGAAAGCGTGTTCGCCGATGCTCGTCACGCTGGCAGGAACGTTGATGACAGTGACGTTCGTGTTCCTGAATACGTTGAGAGGAATGGTCTGCACCGTATCGGGAATGGTCACTTCGCCCGTGATGCCGATCGGAACGTAGCTCAGTTCGACAGCGCCGTAAGGGTTGTCGTAGATGAGCATTCCGTCACAGGAGGAATAGAACTTTTCGTAATTTCCCGTGAAGGAAGCGGAAGCATCGTACACGTTGATCTCGGTCAGAGCGGAGCAGCGGTAGAACGCGGAACCCGTGCTGTTGGAGCCTTCGTTGCCCGTAAAGACGGAAACGATGCTGTCAGGGATGTTGATGGTGACAAGTTTTGCGCAATCGGCAAAGCAGCTGCCCTCGATGGTGGTGACGGGCAGACCGTTGTAGAGGGCGGGAACGGTGACCCTGGTCAGGTAGCCGATGCCCTGGCCCTGCGAAATGGAATAAGCCTTTTCCGAAGGGTTGAGCGGGTTGGCGATCATCGTATAGGTGAACGCCTCCACCCATCTGACGTAGAAGGTCTGATCGGAAGCGAGGTTCCACACGCGGCCCGCAAGGCTTGCGCCTTCAGGATCGGTGTACTGGATGCCCGTGCCGCCGAATTCGCTGTACCAGCCGTAGAAGGCGCGGGTGCCGTCCGCACTGAACGGGACGGGGAAGGAGAACGCGCTGCCGAACGTGACGTCCACTTCCATGCTGTAGACGTGTTCCGCACCGTTTTCAAAGTAGCCTTCGCTCTCGGTCACGGCGAGGGTGACCGTGTAGGTGTTGGCGGTCCACTGTGCATAATACGTCACGTTTGCCGTGGCGGAAACAGTGCCGCTCTCCACTTTCTGTCCGCCGTTGGCGGCGGTGAACCAGCCGTTGAAAGTGTAGCCGAGGCGGCTTTCCTCCGCAGAAAGCTGGATCTTGTCGCCTGCGACGAAATATCTGTAAGATTCCGTAGCGGATGCGCCGGTGTTGGTGTTCAGCGTGACCGTGACGGATGCGTTGACGGTGACGTCGATCCAATCGCTCGCTTCGCTGCCCGTATAGTAGCGGACGGAGAGAACGTTGTCGCCCGCCTGCGTGAGCGTGACGGGAGCGCTTGCCTCTTCCACGAGCGCCTCTTCCCCGCCGTTGACGCGCACGCCGTACTGCGAAACGCCGAGAACGGGGTTCCAGCTCAGCACGCCGTTGCTGTACGCAAGGTTGGTCAGCTTGCGGGACAAGGTCGCCGTACCTGCAAAGGAGTTGTTGGCAGCATCTGCGGCGATCGCCTGAACGGTGACCGTAAACTCGGAATCCACAGCGGCGAGGTCTTCCTCGTCGGGACGGAAGGAGTTTTCCGTCACTTCAAACTGCTCGTCGCCGATGGTGACGATATATTTGGCCGCGCCTTCCACTGCATCCCAGCGAATGGTATCCCCGGACGTGCTGATGTTGGCGGGGGTGGCAAGCCTGGTCTTCGCGTACTGCACGCTGCCCTCTGCGGAGGGATTGTAGCCGAACGCGTATGCCACGACGCCGATCTGCAGATCGCCGTAGTAGGACTGCAGGGCGAGAGTCGCTTCTTCCGTTCTCACGCTGAAGGTCTGATCGCCGACTTTCACCGTGACCATATAATACTGTGCGTTGTCCACCGCATCCCAGGTGAGGACGTCCGTCTCCTTGTTGACGGAAAGGTTGGCCGCCTGATCGAGATGGCGCTCGAACACGTAGGGCGCAGAGGTGGAAGTCACGTAGCCTTCCGCGACCGCCTGCACGACGAAGGAGATGCCCCCCTGCTTCATGTCGCAATCGGAGAAGTCGTATGTATTGGTATCCGTGCGGACGGAATCGTGCGTATGGCCGACCGTGCCGCATTCGTAGCTGACGAGGTAATATTCTGCGCCTTCGACCGCGTTGAAGGCGAGGTTGAAGCCGTCCACGCTGAACAGCGAAACGCGCGCCAGAGCCTTATTGGTATAATAAGCCGTGGTCGTCTTGCCGCTTGCCGTGACCGTGACGGTGTACTCCCCTTCCTGTGCGGAAGCGAAGTCGAACGCCTGCGAGAGGGCGCTCGTGATCTGTCCGTTGACAGACGTTGCCGCCCCGCCCGGCGCCTTGATGGTGACCGTATAGGAGACGTTGACGCCCATCGAAAGCCAGCTGACGCCTTCGGACGTGACGGAAACGGCGGGTGCGCCGTTGTCCCAGACCGCGTACAGGGTGGTATTTTCGTCCAGAGCCTGGCCGTCTTTCACCATAGCGGTGAGTTTGGCGGCATCCTGGCTGTCGCTCATCCACCAGCCGAGGAACGCCTTGCCGTTCTGTGCGGGCAGCGCGGGCAGCTGGCTGGCATAGATGCGTCCGCCGACCGTCTCGGTGTCCGCGATAGGTTCGCCCGTGTAATCGGAACCCGTTTCATAGGACACGACGAAGCCCTGCGTGCCGGGATCGGTGACAAAGCGCGCATACAGCGTGAGATCCGCCGTAACGGGCTCTGTGAAGGTATAGACGGTCGTGAACGCACTGTCCTCATACCAGCCGACGAAGACGGACCCCTCTTTCGTAGGATCTGCGGGGCGGGTAAGCGTTCTGCCGTTGACGACTTTCGCGGACGTTTCGCCCGTGCCGCCGTTCAGCTGATACGTGACCGTGTATTCCGTCTTGGCCAGCATGTCGTACGTGGTGCCCTGGTAGGTCACTTTGAGCATGCCGTCTGCGAACACTGCGGTAACGGTTTCCTCTCCCTCTGCGGTGAGAGTCAGCGTCGTTCCGTCATAGCGATATGTACCCGTGAGGGTCTTTCCCGCCACGTTGAACGTAAAAGAGGCGCCGTCAAAATCGAAGGTGTACTCTTCTCCGTTCACATCGGCATAAAAAGTTCCGTCGAGGGTCTCGCCGGCATCCTGTTTGTCGCAGGCGGCCGTCGCAAAGAGCACAAAGCCCAGCGACAAGACCATCAGCAGACTCAGGAATACCGTCATCGCCAGATGCCTGATGTTTTTCATAGTTCTCCTCCATAAAGATTCACCGCCGATCTCCCGTCCCCTGCCGCAGCAGAAAATGTATAATATTCCGATTTATTCCTCGGAAAGGGATCCGTTTCCATAGAAACAGAAAAAGCAGAAAAACGGGCAAGCCCGTTTTTCTTTCTGTCTGCCTTAAAGGCAGAAAGATCCGCCGTGTTTTGCATAATTATAATCCAACCGTCTGTAAATGTCAACTATTTGCAAATAAGTTGCATAATTATACGGAAAATTCTGTCACAAAAAAGAGGGGGCGGAAAGGCTTTTGCAGCCTTTCCGCCCCCTCATCTTGCAGCCGCGTATGTACACGATTTTGCATATACGTTGCCGTTTTTTAAAAACGCGCGCCCCTTTCCGACGGGGGAAGGCGTTCCGCCCCGCCGCGGAAAAAATATTTTCAGAAAAAATTTTTTCCGCGGTCGGATTTTCCCTGTTTACTGTGCTTCGTTTTCCTGTCCCTGCGCGCCGTAAAAGCCGCTTTCCTCCGCAAGAGAGACGATCTGCACGAACTCCGTCTTGTACACGTCGTCCGCAAAGCCTGCCCGCAGTTCGTTCAGACGGGCGAGGACGTTTGCAATGGAGGCGCCGCCCGCGGGATCCAGCCGTGAAAAGGAGCTCAGCTCCTGCGGGAGCCGTTCGCCGCCCGTGAGGTCGATATACAGGGTGCCTTCCCAGAACAACAGCCCTCGCAGATATTTCAGCCGCACGCCGACGAGCACCTCCTGCCCGTCCAGCTAGTTTAGGTGGGTACTTTTTAAGAGAGGAGAATTTTGCACCATTACTTGCATTCTTGCGTTTTATAGCCCAAAAAGCCGGTTTTATGGCTGTTTTTGCATTGAATTAGGCAATTTTTCGAAGAGTAAGGGTGCAAAGTTACGAAAGAATCCATGCCGGACTTTTTGCACTCTAATTAGTTTTTAAAACGAAAATTTTGCTAACGGCAGAATAGAATCCCCTGCTACTACTTCATTCAAAAACATTGTCATATAAATGGGATAATACACGATCTTCCCGTCTACAGAGATATTTGCCGACGAAAAAACGATCGCTTCCGGAATTTGATAATCCGCAACGCCCATCACGTTAGCAAGTGCGGAATGTCGGGTATAATCTTTTCCGCTTTTGACCTCAACAGGAAGAACGTTCCCGCCATGCTCTATTACGAGATCAAGCTCGCCGAACTTTTTACTGATATAATAATACGTTTCGTATCCGTGTGCAATCAGCTCCTGCGCGACCACGTTCTCGAAGATGCTGCCCTTGTTGACCGCTTCCCCGTTCACGATCCTCAGCTTCGTCGCCTTGCCGTACATGGTAGTCAAAAGACCCACGTCAGACAGGAAAAGTTTGAAAAGCGATGCTTTTTCGTTCAGCGAAAGCGGCAGCACGGGCTCCGTGACATTATAGCAAGGGATCGCAACGCCGGCGGCGGTCAGCCAAAGAAAATCGTCCTTGATACGGTCGTAACGCGCGCCCTTCTCCACATCGGAAACGTTGAAACGCTTGTTCTTTTCGTTGAGTTCGGCCGGGATCATGTCGTAGATGCGCGTCAGGAACAGCCGCTTTTGTTCTATTTCGTATTTCGTAAAATCCTAGTCAGCGATTGCAAAAAACCGACGGGCGCCGACTTGATGTTCTTGATCTCTACGCCGAGGAGAGACCCGCTTAAAATATAGCGGAACCGCCCGTCCTCAACCAAAAATTTGATTGCTGTCACAATTTCGGGATATTCCTGAATTTCATCGAAAAACAAGGTTGTTTTGTACGGAACGAGTGATTTTTCGGAGAGAAGCGAAAGTTTTAAAATAAGATCGGCTTCAGTCGTGCGGTGTGGATCAAAGCGCTTTTATCTCGAATCAGGTTGAATTCCGCATAGCACGGAACGCACGATATACGTCTTTCCCACCTGTCTCGCCCCATAAATATACCACGCTTCTGACAAAAATACAATAAATTATTCCAGTGTTTTGACAAAAATACTGATATTATTATGGAATATTTTGTCAAAAATCCCAATTTTAATCGCTGACTTTTTCAATCTTGACAAATTGTTTATATAAATGTATAAGCTACTCTTGAACCCGCGGACTATCCGTGGGTTTTATTTATACAAAAAAATACCTATCGCCTCCACCCCAAAGGAGCAGACTGCAATAGGTGTTTCAGCCGCTTTACACTCAACTAAAACAAGTGTCGTTTTTTTATTTATCTCCGAGCAATTAAACGCCCATCCGACCGACGCCCCGTCAATCCGATAGTCTCTCTGAAATCGCCTGCAACGAGCTTCCCGTCTTCACTTTTACAAGGCGCTCGAATTTACGGTAACTGTCTTGGCTTGCCATGCGGATAAATTCGATTTTGCCCCGTACCGCACAAATATCCTCTTCATTATTCGTTTCCCCACCGACAATTGCAGTGAGTTGCTTACACGTTTCCCGCAAATACGCATCTCCGACCGTAATTATATTTTTCCCCTTTTCTCTGCGGACGATATTCAGTCCGAGTGCGTGAAAATGATCGCCGTCATGATCGAGCCGTCTGATATACGTCTTTTTTTCGTTCAGATCCAACCCCACGCTCTCCATATCGTCCCAAAGTTTTTCGCGCAGTTCTTCCAAAATCTCTTCCCCGCTCTCCACACGGGAACTAACGATAAAATCGTCGGCATACCGGGTATATACATACCCTTGTCCGTTTTCATATTTCTTATCTATATCCGAAAGATAAAAATCGGATAAAATCGGCGAACAGCAAAAGCCGAGCGGGAGCATATTTTCATAAAAACAAGCCGGAAGCAATTTTTTCAAGTCGGAATTTTTATCGAGCAAAGAGTCCTTCAGCCTGTCCATGAATTTCTCGAGGGTAATCGATTCAAAAAAGCTGACAATATCGCTTTTGAAAAAAACGCAGCCAGATAAATGGCGGCTTACACATTTCACGATATTGTCGCCCTTTTTGTAAGCCACAGAAGCATTTGAAGGCATATATCCGCTGCTGATTATTTGAGCGACCGCGGTATGCAGAGCTCGCAGTTCCTCCCCGCCACTCCCGTACGCATAAGCCCGCAGCGTCCGCTTTTTTCCATTGATCGTCACAACGTGTTCCCTTACAAACTCCGCGGGATTGCACTGATATTCCTTTGCCGTAGAAAAGCATTTTTCCGGCATCTTCATGCTTCTTTTTCCTCCTGAATCTGCTGATACGCGCGTTTCGAGATATTGATATACAACGCGCTTTTTGCCCGCGTCATTCCGATATACAGGTATTGCCTAGCTTTTTCCGTAGACACATCGGAAATATCGCACAACACCACAATTTTGCTTTCCAACCCCTTAAACGCCTGAATCGTACTGAAAAAAATCGCCCCTTCTTCGCGGCTGTCGGAAATTTTATAATTATCGATTCCGAATACAACGGAATGATCAAGTCTTTTCGGCGACAAAATGACAATATCGGAAAGAGGGAATTTTTTTGTCAGAACGGAAAGCATTTCCTCTACGGACGCCTGTTCCTGATCGGCGTGCCGATACTGTTTTATCTCAACCTCTTTTCCCCTCTCGGACTGCTTCCGGGTACGCGTTCTTGTCTTAAACCACTTATCGACCTGTTCTATGATCGCCGTCGAATTTCGGCAATTATCTTTCAGCAGATATTTTGTATAGTACACCCCGTAACGCGAGAGCAGCCGATGTATTTCCTCGTACGATTTTCCCGTATAAATATTCTGATTTTCTGCGTCGATAAAAAACGTCCACTTCCCGTTTTTCAATCCGCCGCTTAAAATGAGATCGAATACTTCGAGATACTTTTCGTTCATCAAATCTTGCGCTTCGTCGACGATAAGATAATCGAACGGTTCGGCCCCGCTGTCGACGTAGGCCTCTATAAATCGCTCCGGAAGAATATCGGAATAATAACGTCCCGCATCCGCTTCCCTATCCCGCCATAAATCCGGAAACGCCGCACCCGCCACAGATTCCATATAGCTGTGGAAACAGCACTCCACTGTCGGACGAATCGCCTCCCTAACATATGCAGCCAACTGCTTATTATAACAAAAATACGCGCAATTTGCCCCGGCACCCGACACCTTTTTGAAAAAGTTTGTGGCGAGAATTGTCTTTCCCGTCCCCGCCGCGCCCCGAATCAAACATCTATCATTTTCGGCAAGCCCTTCAAAAACGTCGTTTTGATTTTCCGTGAGCGCGATCAGCTGCCTTTCAACCGTTTCCGCCTGCCCTACGAGCGAAACGGAGAAATCTATCTCCGGCCGAAGAATTTTGATTATATCTTTACATGCCGCAACGTTGGGAAGACAGGGGCTCACACCAGCGACACGGCATCTCTTCTTCCAATACTCCGAAAGCCGCCGAAAAAAAACGTCAAGATGCGCCATGTCTGTCTTATCCGCCACCTGTTCGTCCGCAAGATCCGGGATGGTATAAGTATTATGAAAATAGCCGTCGGGAAAAACGACGCAAAATCCCCAAAGACAATTCTTTGCGGATTTATTTTTGTAGGAGAGTTTGTCGATTACAAACTTTCTGAGGGATTCCATCGCCCCCGAGGCTTCGGCTACGGGATTTTTGATATTCTCATGGAGATTCCCGTTTCTATCCCGCGAATTCCAGCGGCCATCGCAAAAGGAGATCCCTCCACCCTTTATCTCGACGACAAAAATTCCCGTCTGAGGCGCAAAAACGATAAAATCCGCCTCGCCCTGTGTCTGGCTTATATGCCGTCCTATGTTGACGGAATGCAAAACAATCCAATCTTCCGTCCCTTCGGCATCGCGGATAAAATTGAAAAAACTGCGTTCTGCGGCGCTTTTTGTGTCGGAAGAAATTTGTTTGGGAATCATTTGAGCCATATAATTTTCCCCCATAATAGAAAAAAAGAGAGTTACTAAGGAACGCAGACTATCTAAGGCGCTCCGCGCCATAGTAGTCTGCGAAATCTGCTTGCGCAAACTCCATCTTAGATGAAAAGCTAACTCTCTTATTTCTATTTTACCTCCGAACGGCTCTTTTGTCAAGGCTTTTCGGAAAATTCCCGTAAAACGATTTTATATTCAAAAGTTAAGAACTTTTACCAAAGTTTTGGCTGAATAATCACGTCAAGCATACTCTCGTCACCCTCGATAAGGCGGTATTCAGTCGGAACGGGCAGGCTGAGATTTTTGTCAAATATCTGTACACGTAAACAGTACGACTTCTCACCCACAGTAATCAATAAATCTTGCATATTGTAGTGAGCTTCCGTTACCTGAAAGGAAACGTCCCCTTTTACGTCACCCCCGAGGCGAATACGAAGAGGGAGCGACAGCTTTCCGTTTTTGCGAATCGCGAATATATCAGGGAGGTAGAGTCCTGTATACGGCACTTTCGTTTCATAGGAAAAACCGACGTCAATCCTGTCCTCGTTGAGCGGAACGGAAGCCGGAAGTTCACTCGTCGGAACGATACGTTCGACGTATGTATAAACGCGCGGCTATTTGGCAGTTTTCCCCTCTAAAATTTTCTTGGCGTTTGACTCGTTCTCTATCGGAACAGTAAAGCGCACTGTCTTACAATACTTATCCAGGAGCTGCTTGTTCTGAAATTTCCCCAAAGTTCTTGCACATTCGGGCGTTACAATTTTAACTTTGTTAAATCCCAGCATAACCTCTTCCGGAACCGTGAACTGAAAAAGCCCGCCCTCCTCGAGCTTGATCTCTGCCCACGGATCGTAAGAATACCCTTCGCTCGGCGTGAGAGCATATTGCTCCGCCATCTTTTCGTACAACGCATCGATCTGTTCTTTCGTGATTTTTGCCATACTTTCCTCCTACTTCCCGATAATTGCGGGAAAATCTTTATGCCCTTTGACGATTGCGGGAACTGATTTTTCTATTTTCTGCAGCGGCACGCCTTGAAGCCAAAATTTCCAAATATCTTCGTCCTTTCGCAGTGACAAATCCAGCCGTTTATAGAATTCAGCCCTGTCAATTTTATAGTTTTCTGCAAGAAGAACAAATTGCTTGTCTGCAAATTTTTCGCGCGGAATCATATCCAATGTGTGTGAAAGGTAGAAAAGACGTTCATAAGTTTCAGCGGGTGAGTTATTTTCCGCAACACGCAGGATGTTCGTAATTTCTGCCGTAAACCACGAAGGAAGTTTTTTTACGTCAACGAGTGCATATTGCAAGGAGTAATCGATATCTTCCTGCGTTACGTACTGATAATATTTATTAAAGTCACCGGACTTCATTCGCCGTAGCTTGGTGCAATTTCTTAAAAATTCCTGATTTTTGCAGATATTGGGCGGAAAACAATCTAAATCGTTACACTCGCCGCTTTTATCCCCGCGCACCGCATAGACAGAAACCCAAAAATCGATATTATCTTTCAATGCTTTGGGCAAAACGCGATATAACTTTTGATGTAAAAAGCCCTTCCAATGCGTGAGCGCAAATTCACGCATCTCATCAGTTTTATAATAGAGCTTGAAATATTTCCGTACTTCATCCTCCTCATCACGCAAAAAATGGGTGGCTTCTAAAGCCGGTGACGTAATAGCACTGCGAAAGAGCGTTTCATTCTCAAAAAATCTGTGGTCGAACGTAAGCCCTATCGGAAATGCATGCAAAACTTGTTCTAAAAGCGATATATCGGTGATGCTCCCGGCATTCTGTTTAAAAAATTCAAACGTCTTGCCCTGGGAACGAGCAAGCGGATTGAAAGAAGCACGACCGCCAGACTCCTCCGCCCAGAGCTGAGCAAGCAAGGTGTTCGACGTAGCCCTCTTCCCGGTAAGTTCGCAATACCAGTCGCGATTTGTTTCGGTCACATATGTCGCGAAACTTTCCTTCACGGTGTCCGTCAGCAGCCCTCGCTCCTGCAAAAGAATCATCACTTTACGATAACCGGCAAGGAACATCCCGACCGCAAAGGAAGGATACTCTACATTTTTCTCCGAATAAAAGTCAAGCAGTTCACACCACATCTTTTCTGGAAGTATCTTCACGCCCGACCGCGGATGCTCATAATAAAGACATTTAGGGAAACGATACCACGAATAATCGTATTTCCCTTTTAGAACATTCAAAACGTCCGTCCGATACAAGAAAGACCACTTGATCTTTTTCTTCATCAAGCGGTCGAAAGTACTCAAGTCAATGATTGAAACCGCCAATAACTGCTGAAGATTGTCCTCCCAATGCAAAACGTACGGCTTTAGCCAGTCGAGAATTTTACCTATACCGGAAAGCTCGGCTTGCACGGTTTCTGCGGAGAGCGAATCCAACCAAGTAAACAGAAGAGAGACGGCGTTTAACTCCTTCTTTGGAGCGTATTCCATAGAATTATGGATGACTTCACAACATTCGGCAATGGCACGAATGCCCTCCGCAGTCTTCAAAGCTGCATCGGAAAATGCCGCTCCGTCTGCATCCTTACAGGCTCTCATCGCAATACTTAATACGTTACTCATGTCCCCCCCCTTAGCGGCATAGCTCAGTATTATGCCGAAATTTTTTCAAATGCTTTGACACCATTGTCATCACATCTGTTTAAAGTATAGCATAAAAGCAATTATAAGTCAATAATCCATATAAAATAACAACCCGACTAAAACTAGCAATAATTTAAGTTCTTTCATTGTTTTTATGTAATATATTCGTATTTTGCTCCGAGACGGTCAGGTACGACTCCGCCATTGTCTGAAAGTTTTTCGGGTAAGAGACGCATCCGAACTGCTCACGTTTTAAGCCGTAGCGGAATGCATCCTGTATCTGCTTTAAGTCCTTGCGTATTTGCTCTAAAGTTTTCATGATTTTACCTCCTCGGTTACAGTCAAAAAGTTGGGGTTGTGAGAGCGCGGCATGCGCTTGGTATATATACAAGTGGAACCGTTTTTTGCAGTTCCGAAATGTGCGGTTTATATACGCCGGATATACCCCTGTGAGAGCGCGGCGTGCGCTTGTCTTTGATACAAGTCGGCGGCTACGCTGACGGACGGCTGTCGCCGCCCGTCACCCTCGGCGCTACGCGCCTCGGGCGCCGAGACAAGCACACGCCTGAAGCCGCGCAACCCAATCAAAAAACACGAAAACAAAGCGACGACGGGCGGGGCGTTTGCGCTGACCCGCTCCCAACCTAATCCGCCCCATGAAAACGCGACTTTGTAATAAAAAGATGAATTGTCAAACTAAGTGCAACACTTTGCGAGATTTTCAAGGAACAAATCTTGCGGTGTTCGAAAATGCAAAACTTTCTTGGGCCTGGCGTTTAAGAGCGCCAGGTTCTTTTTTAAAGTCGCGG
>DXFX01000071.1 GCA_019114245.1 Candidatus Borkfalkia faecipullorum
CACGGCGGCCAACAACCTGCTCTGCGCCATGCTGGACAACCACATTTTCCGCGGCAACGAGCTGGACATCGACCCCGAAAAGATCTATTTCCGCCGCTGTCTGGACATGAACGACCGCTCCCTGCGCAACATCACCATCGGGCAGAAAGGGGAGGGCGTGGAGCGCGAAGAGCACTTTGAGATCACGGCCGCGTCCGAGATCATGGCCATCCTCTGCCTTGCCACCTCTTTGAAAGATCTGAAACGCCGCATCGGCAACATCATCGTGGGCGAAAACCGCAAGGGCGAATACGTCTATGCGCGCGATCTGAAAGCGGAGGGCGCCATGACCGTCCTTCTGAAGGACGCCGTCAAGCCCAACCTCGTGCAGACGCTGGAGGGCACGCCCGCCATCGTGCACGGCGGGCCGTTCGCGAACATCGCGCACGGGTGCAACAGCATCATCGCCACCTATACCGCTCTTTCGCTGGCCGACTGGGTGGTGACGGAGGCGGGATTCGGCGCCGATCTGGGCGCGGAAAAATTCCTGGATACCAAGTGCCGCGTGGCGGGGATCCAGCCCGACTGCATCGTCATCGTGGCGACGGTGAAGGCGCTCAAACTGCACGGCGGTGCGGACAAGGCGAACCTTGCGCAGGAAGATCTTGCCGCGCTGGAAAAGGGAATGCCCAACCTGTACAAGCACATTGAAAATATGAAAAACGTCTACCGCAAGCCCGTCGTCGTGGCGATGAACCGCTTTGCCACCGACACGCCCGCCGAGATCGAGGCGGTGATGCGCGGCGTGGCGCAGGCGGGGGCGCAGGCGGTGTTTACCGACGTGTTCCTCAAAGGCGGCGAGGGCGGCGAAGAGCTTGCCAAAGCGGTCTGCGCGGCGGCGCAGGAAAAGAGCGAACTGCATTTTTCCTACGACCTGAACGACCCGATCAAAAAGAAAATTTCCGACGTCGTGAAAAACGTGTACGGCGGGGCGGGCGTCACCTTCTCCGAACTTGCGGAAGAAAAGATCGCCGACGCCGAAAAGCGCGGGTACGGAAAACTTCCCGTCATCATCGCAAAGACGCAGTATTCCCTCTCGGACGACGCAAAACTTCTGGCGCGCCCGACGGGATTTACGGTGCACGTCCGCGACATCATCGTCAAGGGCGGAGCGGAATTCGTCGTCGCCGTGGCGGGCAGCATCATGCTGATGCCCGGCCTTGGAAAGCATCCCGCCGCCGAGCACATCGACGTGGACGAGCGCGGAGAAACGGTAGGGCTTTCCTGATTCTTTCGTCGCGAAAACGGGCATACGTTGCATTAAAATTCTGGTAAAACTTCTTTTTTGGAGAAATTTATGGAAGAAAAACTCAAACCTGTCGCAGAGGCGGCAAACTTCATCGAACAGATCATCAACGAGGACATCGAAGAGGGAAAGGTGAGCGCCGTTCAGACGCGTTTCCCGCCCGAACCCAACGGCTACCTGCACGTCGGCCATGCCAAGAGTATGTTCGTCAACTTCGGTACGGCGCTGCGCTACGGCGGAAAGTGCAATCTGTTTTTTGACGACACCAACCCTTCCAAGGAAAAGACGGAGTTTGTGGACGCCATCCGCGCAGACATCCGCTGGCTGGGTTACGAATGGGCGCGCGAGTGCTATGCGTCCGACTTTTTCGATACCATTTACGAGTTTGCCCTGCGCCTCATCCGCGAGGGGAAGGCGTTTGTGTGCGACCTTTCCGCGGAAGAGATCAAAAACACGCGCGGCACGCTGACGGAACCCGGCGTGGAGAGCCCGTACCGCAACCGCAGCGTGGAGGAAAACCTCCGCCTGTTCACGGAGATGAAAGAGGGCAAGTACAAGGACGGCGAAAAGTGCCTGCGCGCCAAGATCGACATGGCTTCGCCCAACGTCAATATGCGCGACCCCGTCATCTACCGCATCCTGCACGCCACCCATCACCGCACGGGGGACAAGTGGTGCATTTATCCCATGTACGACTACGCGCACCCCATCTGCGACTATCTGCAGGGCGTGACGCACTCCCTCTGCACGCTGGAATTTGAAGATCACCGCCCGCTGTACGACTGGGTGGGGATCACCCTCGGATTTTCTCCCAAGCCCCGCCAGATCGAGTTTGCCCGCCTGAACATCACCAACACGGTGATGAGCAAGCGCTACCTCAAAAAGCTGGTGGAGGAAAAACTCGTCCACGGCTGGGACGACCCGCGTATGCCCACCCTTTCGGGCCTGCGCAACCGCGGCATTCCCGCGGCGGCGGTGCGCGATTTCTGTTCGAGGATCGGCGTCGCCAAGGCAAATTCCGAGTGCGAATATTCCTATTTTGAGGCGTGCGTGCGCGAATATCTCAACGCCCACGCGGAGCGCGCGATGGCAGTGCTTTCCCCGCTCAGACTCACCATCACCAATTACGAAGGGGAGGAAGAGCTGGACTTCGATGTCAACCAGACGGACGAGACCGCGGGAACGCGCAAAGTGAAGTTCGGCAAGCACCTCTTTATCGAGAGCACGGACTTCTCCCTCGACCCTCCGCCCAAGTACTTCCGGTTGAAAAAAGGAGGGTACGTACGCCTGAAAAACGCGTATATCGTGCGCTGCGACGACGTCGTGACGGACGAAAAGGGCAACGTGACGGAGGTGCTCTGTTCGTATGTTCCCGAAAGCCACAGCGGCAACGACACCAGCGGCATCAAGGTGAAAGGCGTCATCCACTGGGTGAACGCGGATACCTGCGTGGACGCGGAAGTGCGCCGGTACGAGAGCCTGCTGCGCGACGCGGATTACGCGGGCCAGGATTTCTCCGAGCGCATGAACCCCGACAGCGAAACCATCCTTTCCGCGAAGGCGGAGCCTTATCTTGCGCAGGCGGCGGACGGAACGCCCTTCCAGCTGATGCGCACGGGATATTACAAAAAATGCACGGACGGGGACAAACTCGTCCTCTCCGAGATCGTTTCCCTGAAAGACAATTTCAACAAAAAATAAGACGGCACGGCCGCGCCTATGTGCGCGGCCGGTAAAATTTTCTGGCCGCAGAAAATCACTTTTTTGCGCGTGGGATTGACAAACCCGCTTTTTACAGCTATAATAGTAATAAGCACAGTTCCGTTTATGCGGAAACAAAATAATTGCAGAAAGATCAACAGGGAGAAACAACATCGTGAAGATCTGTAAAAATTGCGGAAAGGCGACCGGCGAGGACAAAGTCCGCTGCCCTTACTGCGGTTATCTTTTTGAAGAGGACTTAGACAGCGTTCTCAGCAAGATGAAAAGCAATCTGAACGCTTACAAGGAGGAGGTTGCCTCCGCGCAGCCCGCGGCCCAACCCGCGGCGCAGTCTGCCGTACAGCCTGCGGTGCAGCCTGCGGCCCAGCCTGCCGCACAGCCCGCGGCGGAAGCTTCTCAGAAGGAGCGGTTCGAGCTTCTTACCGAGGTGGCGCAGCTGAAAGGGGAACTCAAGGCTCTGCACGGGGAGATCGACCGCATGAACGGGATGCAGTCGCGCTATTACGCGGCTCCTGCGGCGGAACCTGCCGCCCAGAAGAGCGCGGAACAGCCCGCGGCTCAGCCTGCACCGCAGGCGGCCCAGCCCGTCTACTATGCGCAGACCTATCCGCCCATGCCGTATGCCGTACAGCAGCCGTACGCGGCTCCTGCGGCGCCCGCGGCACAGAGGAGTGCGCCCGTTTCCAAAAAACGCACGCGCAGCGCCAACAGGATCGTCATTTCCGTCATCGCTCTCATCATGCTGGGGCTTTCTATTGCTTTCTTCTTTACGCCGTGGATGAAGGGTACATACGAATTCAGCGGGCTGGATTCCCTCAAATACCTGTATGAAAAGCTGTTCAACAACGGCGGCAACGAGCGGATGCAGGCATTCCTCGACTACATCAGGACGGTGGAGTTTGCGCAGAACGAGATCCTCGCATCCGTCTGCCGCACAGTCTGCTACCGCGTTGTGGAATTCGGGATCCCCGTGTACTTTGTGCTTCTGGTACTCGGATTCCCGCTCCTGTTCAGTATGTTCGGCAAAGTGCGCGGCAAGGGCTGGCACCTTTTCTGTGCCTGGACTTCCTTCATCGTGGCGGGCATCCTCACCCTGATCTTCTGGTGGGTAGGGCAGTTCAATGCGCTCACCACTCTTTTCCTGGTCGGTGCAGGCGCAAACTTCGTCCGCGTTCTCTTCCTCCTGTTCTTCAAGGGGAAAAAAACGAATAACGGCGGACTCGAATAATTCAGAGTTATGAAAATTGCTATTGACGTCATCTTTATCCTGTTTCTGCTGGTGATGGCCGTTGTCGGGTACAGAAAGGGATTCCTGAACAGGGCCTGGTGGCTGATGGACATTGTCATCATCGTCTTTTTGGGGATGAACTTTGAACCCAAGCTGGCACAGCAGTTGGGGGACGCGGGGCTTACCGCCGCCATAGAAGGCGCCCTTTCGGGGGCGGCGGGCGGGGATACCCTGTTCGGCAAACCGGTTGCGGACATTGCGCAGATCGCGGTATCCGTCATCGTGTGGGCGGGGCTTGCCATCGTCGTGGCGATCGTCATGGCCATCGTCAAGGCCATTTTGAAAAGTCTGCGCAAATTTCTCTCTTTCCGCGTCATCGACGGCGTTCTCGGGGCAATGTACGGCATGGTCATCACGCTGGTCGTGCTTCTCGTCATCGGCGCCGTTGCGGGAACTTTTACCGACTTTGCGCCCGTCTCTTCCGCGTACGATCTGTGCGGGCAGACGCATTTGTTCCGCTACATTTTCGGGGCAAATCCCTTCCAGGAAACCATCAACGCGCATTTCCCTCTCGGCTCGTGGATCTACGGAGCCCTGCAATCCAAATAATTTTACGGCCGCGGCGCAAGCGCTGCGGCCGCATTTTTGCTTTTCGGGAAAAAATGCAATTTTTAATGAAATCGCTTTACAAATCAGCGCGGACTTGTTAAAATAGTATATATTAAATGCGACGACAGAGGACAAGCCTCCGCGATCCGCTTTTTCAGAGAGCTCCCGCAAGGTGAAAGGGGAGCAAGGCAGGGCGCGGCAGAGTATCCCCTCTCAGCACGCGGGGCGAAACGGCAAAAGGGAGTAGTCTTGCGCGCGGTCTTTCTTCCGCGTTATCAAAAAGGGCGTATGTTTGTATGTTTTGGTGGTCCCCTCTTAGTTTTCCGAAAACGAGAGGGGATTTTTTAAATCGTAAAAATTGTCAGAACCGCAAGGAGAAGAACAATGTCAGAGAAAAAGCTTTATTCCAAGGTAGACACGGCGATGAACTTTGTCGAGCGCGAAAAGGAAGTGATCGCGTTCTGGGAAAAGGAGCACGTGTTTGAGGACAGCGTGAAGGAGAGAGAGGGCGGAGAGGAGTTTTCTTTCTACGACGGCCCGCCCACGGCAAACGGCAAGCCGCACATCGGCCACATTCTCACCCGCGTGATGAAGGACATCATTCCCCGCTATCAGACGATGAAGGGCAAGCACGTCCTGCGCAAAGCGGGCTGGGACACGCACGGTCTGCCCGTCGAGCTGGAAGTGGAAAAGATGCTC
Organism: Candidatus Borkfalkia faecipullorum; assembly: GCA_019114245.1. Lineage (GTDB taxonomy): Bacteria > Bacillota > Clostridia > Christensenellales > Borkfalkiaceae > Borkfalkia > Borkfalkia faecipullorum. The sequence continues at coordinate 5,544 of DXFX01000071.1, forward strand.
GGCATGGACGGCAAGCAGGACATCGAAAAATACGGCATCGAGCCGTTTATCAAAAAGTGCAAGGAAAGCGTCTGGAAATACAAGGGCGAATGGGAAAAAATGTCCGAACGCGTGGGTTACTGGGCGGACATGGAAAACCCGTACGTCACCTACGACGACAAGTACATCGAGTCTGTCTGGTGGGCGCTGAAAGAGATCTGGAAGAAGGGGCTCCTGTACAAGGGGCATAAGATCGTCCCTTACTGCCCGCGCTGCGGCACGGCGCTCTCCTCGCACGAGGTGGCGCAAGGCTACAAGGACGTCAAGGAAACGTCCGTGTTCGTGCGCTTCAAGAGAAAGGGACTGGAAAATTCCTACTTCCTCGCCTGGACGACTACGCCGTGGACGCTCCCTTCCAACGTCGCGCTCTGCATGAACGCGGACGAGGACTATGCGGAGATCGAGGCGGAGGACGGCACGCATTACGTTCTGGCGCAGGCGCTCCTGCCCACTCTGTTTGAAAATTACAAGCTCCTGTCCGTCAAAAAGGGCAAGGAGTACGAATACGCGGAATACGAACCGCTCTTCACCTATGCGCAGGGCACTTTCCGCGAAAAGGCGTACTACGTCGTGTGCGACGGCTACGTCACGCTGACGGACGGCACGGGAATCGTCCACATTGCGCCCGCCTTCGGCGAGGACGACTACCGCGTGGGCAAAAAGTATTCGCTGCCCGTGGTCAACCTGGTGGACGAGCGCGGCTGTTTTGTGCCTGCCGTCAAGGAATTTGCGGGTACGTTCGTCAAAAAAGCGGACAAAGGCATCATTCAGATGCTCAAAGAAAAGGGGCTGTTGTTCAAGGAAATGGTGTACGAGCACAGCTATCCCCATTGCTGGCGCTGCGATACGCCGCTGCTGTACTATGCGCGCGAAAGCTGGTTCATCAAGGTGACGGCGGTCAAGGACGAGCTGATCAAGGCGAACAATTCCGTTCACTGGATGCCCGATACCATCCGCACGGGCCGCATGGGCAACTTCCTGGAAAACGTCATCGACTGGGGCCTTTCCCGCGACCGTTACTGGGGTACGCCTCTGCCCGTCTGGGTCTGCCCGGACTGCGGCAAGGTACACGTCATCGGCAGCAAGCAGGAACTGAAAGAGCTGTGCGGCATCGAAGGGGACATCGAACTGCACCGCCCGTACATCGACAACTGCACCTTCAAGTGCGAGTGCGGCGGCACCATGAAGCGCACCCCCGAAGTCATCGACTGCTGGTTCGATTCGGGTTCCATGCCCTTCGCGCAGTACCATTATCCGTTTGAAAACAAAGACCTGTTCGACGAAACTTTCCCCGCCGATTTCATTTCCGAGGCGGTCGACCAGACGCGCGGCTGGTTCTATACGCTGCTCGTCATTTCCACCATTCTGTTCGGAAAGGCTCCCTTCAAAAACTGCATCGTGCTGGGACACGTCAACGACAAAAACGGCGTCAAGATGTCCAAGCACAAGGGCAACGTCGTCGATCCCTGGAGCGTGCTCGACAAGCAGGGCAGCGACGCCGTCCGCTGGTATTTCTACACCTCCAGCGCGCCGTGGATCCCGTCCCGCTTCTATCCCGAAGCGGTGTCCGAGGCACAGCGCCGCTACATGGGCCCGCTGTGGAATTCCTACGCGTTCTTCGTGCTGTATGCGGAGATCGACAAGTACGATCCTTCCAAATACGATCTGAAAAAGTGCAAACTTACGCTGATGGACAAGTGGATCCTGTCCAAGCTGAACACCCTCGTCAAGACGGTGGACGAAGATCTGAGCGAATACGACATCACGGACAGCGCCCGCGCCCTGCAGGATTTTGTGGACGTCCTGTCCAACTGGTACGTCCGCCGCGGCAGGGAACGCTACTGGGGCAAAGAGATGACGGAGGACAAGGCGGCGGCTTACACCACGCTGTACACCGTCCTGGTCACGCTTGCCAAGCTCACCGCGCCGTACACGCCTTTTATTGCAGAACAGATGTACCGCAACCTCGTTCCCAATTTCTATAAAGACGCACCCAAATCGGTGCATATGTGCTCCTTCCCCGTCTGCGACGAAACGGCCATCGATCCCGACCTCGAAAAGGGTATGGATTCGGTGCTGGAAGTCGTGGTGCTGGGCAGGGCGGCGCGCAATGCGGGATCGCTCAAAAACCGCCAGCCGCTCGCCAACATGATCGTCGCCACCGAGCGCGACCTCGACCTCAACGAGGAACTGCAGGGCGTCATCCTGGACGAGCTGAACATCAAGAAAATGACGCTCAGCAAGGACGCGTCCGCGCTGATCACCTATAAACTCAAGCCGCAGATGAAGACGCTGGGGCCCAAGTACGGCAAACTTCTGGGCGGGATCCGTTCCTTCCTCGAAACGTGCGACGGCGCCGCCGTCGTGGCCGCCGTCAGAAACGGCGGAACGTTCAGAACGGAGATCTCGGGCGCGGAAGTGGAACTGACCGAGGACGACCTCCTCATCTCCACCGAGAGCGCGGCGGGCTACGTCTCCGCAAGCGACAAGGGCATCACCGTGGCTCTGAATACCAAGCTGACCCCCGAACTCATCGACGAGGGGATCGGGCGCGAACTCATCTCCAAACTGCAGACCATGCGCAAGGAAGCGGGCTTTGAAGTGACCGACCGCATCGACGTGTACTACACGGCGGAAGGGCAGACAAAGCAGGTGCTCGCATCGCACAAGGATGCCATCGCCGCCGTCGTCCTCGCGGACAGCGTGCAGGAGGGCAGCGCCGAAGGCTACACCAAGGATTGGGAGCTGGGCAAGGACAAAGTGACGCTCACCGTCGTCAAGAGATAAATTATGCGTATCGCAGAAAACTGGAAGGATTATACCATTCTCGCCACGGGCGACGGGTATAAGCTGGAACGCTGGAAGGACGTCGTTCTGCTCCGTCCCGACCCGCAGGTCATCTGGCAGGCGCAGCGCGATCTGTTTTCCTATCCCGAGATCAACGCCGTGTACCGCCGCAGCGACAAGGGCGGCGGCGCATGGGAATTCCGCAAGCCCATGCCCGAAGAATGGACGGTCAGCTACCGCGACCTCACGTTCAAGATCAAGCCGATGGGCTTCAAGCACACGGGGCTGTTCCCCGAACAGGCGGTCAACTGGGACAGAATGTCCGCTCTGATCGCGGGTTCGGGCAGGAAAATCAAGGTGCTCAACCTGTTTGCCTACACGGGCGGCGCCACCGTCGCCTGCGCCAAGGCGGGCGCGGAGGTCGTCCATGTGGACGCCGCCAAGGGCATGGTGGAGCGCGCGGGAGAAAACGCCCGCCTCTCGGGTATCCACAGCGGGATCCGCTACATCGTGGACGATTGCAAAAAGTTTGTCCGGCGGGAGATCCGCCGCGGCAACCGCTACGACGCCGTCATCATGGATCCGCCTTCGTACGGCAGGGGCCCCGGCGGCGAACTGTGGAAGATCGAGGACAGCCTGTACTCCTTTGTGCAGCTGTGCACGCAGGTGCTTTCGGAAGATCCGCTCTTCTTTCTCATCAACAGTTATACCACGGGATTGCAGCCCATGGTTTTGCACAACATTTTAAAACTCTGCCTTTCGGGGCGGAAGGGAAAAATCGACGCCTATGAGGTAGGGATCGCCACGCAAGAGGGCATCCCTCTGCCCTGCGGCGCGGGAGGAATGTTCGTCAATGAATGACCTTACCATACTTTATGAGGACAATCACATCATCGTGGTGTTAAAACCGCAGGGAGTGCCTTCCTGCGGGGATGAGAGCGGGGATGACAGCCTGCTCGAAGCGGTGCGCCGCTATGTCAAAGTGACATACGAAAAGCCGGGAAACGTGTACATCGGGCTGATCCACCGCCTCGACCGTCCCACGGGCGGCGTGATGGTGTTTGCCAAGACCAGCAAGGCGGCGTCCCGCCTGGCCGAGCAGATGCGCGGCGGCGATTTTGAAAAGCAATACCTCACCGTTCTGGTGGGTTCGCCCGCGGAAAAGCGCGCCACGCTCGTCAACTATCTGAAAAAGAATCCCGTCAACAACATGGTATACATCTGTCCGCAGACGACGGACGGCGCCAAAATGGCTTCCCTCGAATACGAAGTTCTCGAAGAGAAGGGGAGCTGTTCGCTGGTGCGCGTCAAGCTCCACACGGGCAGGACGCACCAGATCCGCGTGCAGATGGCGGGCATCGGCACGCCCGTCTACGGGGATATGCGCTACGGCGGGGAAAACGCCAAAAAGGGCGGGCTCGCCCTGTGGGCATACTCTCTCTCGTTCACCCATCCCGTCACCAAGGAGCGGATGCGCTTCATGGCGGAACCGCCCGTGGACGCTTCGCCGTGGAAGTATTTCGACGTGGAGAAAGCGCTCAAATTGTGACGGACAGGAAAAAATTTCCTTTCCTGCACAAGAAAAGAGTAAAATTTTGTTGAAAGCAAAAAAATGCGTTTGACAAAAACCCCTTTATAAGGTACAATAAACAGGTACAAGCATTTTTGAGGGCAAAGCGCGCAATGTGCGCCGCGCCCATTCAATATGAGGATTGGAGCAAAGGGAATGAACAAACAGAAAGTCAGCATACTTGCATTGATCGTTGCGTTTGCGCTCTGCGTGGCGGCAGCTTGCCTGTCCGTCGGGTTTATGGGCGCGGGTGCTGCGGCAAACGTTACCTATTCGGGCGTGTTTACCACAAGCGGCGCAACCAAAGAGGACAGCGAGGACAATTACCTCACCTACAAGCTGGGCGAAGGCGGCACCGTCACCCTGCGCAAAAACCTTGCGCTGAAATGGTACTCCTTTGCAGACGCCGAAAACAAGACGGTCACCGATGCCGGCGCGGCGCAGTACTTCACTCTCAAACTCTCTCTGGCAGATTCCGTTTTCACCTCCTTCACGGTGGCGATGGAAAGCACGCAGATGAGCATGAGCAAGGAAGGCAAGACGGTCAATGAGGTCGTGTTCACGCCTGCCGACGGCGGAAAAGTCAATGTTTCCGTCAACGATGCGGAGGGCGCAGTCGCTCTTTCCGCCGCCGATCTCACCATTTCCTTTACGGGCGACGACGGCAACGGCAACTTCGACGTCAGCGTTTCCGACGGCACCGATACGGTGACGGGAACGTTTGCCAACGTCGGCAAATATTATGCGCAGTATGCTTCTTCTTCCGCAACCACGCCCATCACGCCGCTCACCTTCAAGGCGGAAGGAAAGGACGTGCTGTTCTCGGTCAAGGAGCTCAACGGACAGAGCTTCCTGCTCGACGCGGATGAGAAGATTTCGGACAACGTGGCTCCCGCTCTGGTCATCAACAGCGAGATCAAACAGCTCGTTCTCGGCGAACAGATCGATTTCGACTATGTCGCCATCGATGTCTGCTCCACCTCCATCACCACCACGCGCTACTATCTCGTGGAGGGGATGCCCGTCATGGACGGCGAAGAGGAAGTGACGGCAAAGTTTGACGAAGACGGCAAACTCGTCGGATACAACGATTTGGATACGGACAAGCGCTTCAACGAGACGGATTTCCCCGACAACAATATCGACGGCGGCGTGCTGAGCATTGCCTTCCGTCTGACGGACGGCAACTCCAACAGCGGCTACTACTTCATCGAATGGTACGCGGGCGGCACGCTGAACATGGTCAACCCCAACAGCGTGGAAACCACCCCTGAAGTGCAGTTTGTTTCCACCACGGACAACGCCGTGGACGCGGACAACAAATATGCCGACAACATCACGGCATACCAGAATGCCGTCACGCAGGCCGCTCTGAAAGACGGCAAGAGCATCCAGGTCGGCAGCGGCGCTTACTACTACATTCCTTCCCTCAAAGCATACATTTCCGACGATTCCTGCGGCTACACGGATATGAAGTTCACCGTGTATTACCGCACCAACACCAGCGATACCCAGACCGTTTCGGGTGAATACGACGATCTGCGCATCCCCGTCAGCACGGAAGGGGATTACGCGTTCCGCGTCGTTCCCACCAACAGCGCGGGCAACGTGATGATCGGCCTCATCGAACAGGCGGACGGAACGTACCGTCCCGAAGAAGTCTCTTCTTCCAACGTCTGGGATGTGAAAAACCTGGTCACGTTTACCTTCAGCGTCCGCTATTACGGCGCATCCATCGAGGAGCCGGAAGAGGCGGAAACGGGTTACAGAGACGCAACGTACACCGTCGAAGATTTCGAGATCATCGCGCTCAGCGGCTACAAGACGGAATACAAACTCTTCCTGTTTGAAGCCAACAGCGGCGTCACCGTCTCCTCCATTTCCCAAATCAAGGAAGCGGAACAGGCGGACGGCACCAACACCCTCGGCACCTGGAAAGAGATCTCCAAGTACGATTCCTCTCTCGCCGATGACGAAGGCGACAACCTGTACAACTGGAATCCCGACAACTCCCTCAGCTTTGTGCCGCAGGAGATGGGATATTACAAAGTGCAGGTGACGGTGGACGATCAGAGCGGCATCACCCAGAACGAGGACGGTTCCTATCCCTCCGCTTACCAGATCATCGGTATCACGGCGGAAGCGGTCGTCATTCCCGGCACCACCTACTGGCTGCAGAACAACATCCTTTCCGTGGTCTTCCTCGGCGTCGGCGTGCTCTGCCTCATCGGCATCGTCGTCCTGCTGGTCGTCAAGCCCAAGGACAAGGTCGCAGAAGACAAGGCGCGTGAAGAAGAACTCAAAAACAAACGCGCAGGCAGATAATTTCAGCCTTTCACGGCCCCGCACAGCGTGCGGGGCCGCAGTTTTTTCTCAAAACGCCGCAGCGGGCAGAAACGCATTTGCGTTTCTGCCCGCTTTTTTAAATCCTTTGAGGGAAAGGGGGCATTCATAAGCGGGAGGGGGTGCGGCATACAATATCGCATGGACTTATCTCAGGTACAAGCAGGCAAAACCGCCGTCATCTTGCAGGAAGATCTGCCGCCCCTCGTACGGCTTCGCTTAAAGGCGCTCAACCTCTCGGAGGGGCGCAGGGTGCGCGTGGTTCGCGTCGCGCCTTTCGGCGGGGTGCGGATGTTTGAGGCGGAGGGGGTCCGCTTTGCCCTGCGCGCGGAAACGGCGCGCAGGATCCTTGTGGAGGTGCTGTCGTGAACATTCTCTTTGCGGGAAATCCGAATTGCGGAAAATCCACTCTGTTCAATGCGGTCACGGGCGCGCACGCGCGCACGGGCAACTGGCAGGGGGTCACGGTGGGCGCCCTGTCCCGCCGCGCAAAACTGGGCAAAAGGGAAGTCACCTTTACCGACCTCCCCGGGGTGTATTCGCTGCAGGCGTATTCGCTGGAAGAAAAGGAGGCGAGCGCCGCCCTGCGCGGCAGTTTCGACGCCGCCGTGTGCGTCGCGGACGCGCTCACCCTTCCCCGCTCTCTTGCGCTGTTGGGGGACATCCTGGCGCAGGGAACGCCCGTCCTTTTGGTCGTCACCATGGCGGATCTTTTGCGGCGCAGGGGCGGTTTTCTGGACGAAAAACGCCTTTCCGAACGGCTGGGCATTCCCGTGCTGCTGGTGGATTCGCACAGCAAGGGGGACGTTGCGCGCCTTCGCCGCGCGCTGGAAGAGGGGGCGCCCCGCCGCGCCGCTCCCCCGCGGCAGGACGTGCTTTCGGGCATCTATTCTGCGGGAACGGCCGAGGAGAGCAGGCTGGAAAAGCTCTTTTACAATAAATACTTTGCCCTGCCTTTCTTTTTGTTTTTGCTCTTTTGTACCTTCTTTTTCGCCTTTGCACCCTTTATGCCGGGCGCGCTGTGCAAAGATCTGCTGGAAAACGCGATCTCCGCGCTGGGCGATCTTCTGGCGGAGAGCATCCGCTCTGCGGGCGCGGTCGCGGCAGGGGAATTTGTGCGCGCACTTTTTTCCGGCGTGGGGATGCTTTTGTCCTTTCTGCCGCAGATCTTTATTCTGTATCTCGCCCTCTTTCTGATGGAGGAGAGCGGGTATCTTTCCTCCCTCGCCTTTATGACGGACGGGCTGTTTTCCCGCGTGGGTCTGACGGGCAGGGCGGTCTTTTCCGTGCTGATGGGGTTCGGGTGTACGGCAACGGCCATTCTCACCACCCGCGGACTGGAAAACAAGAGCCTGCAGACGCGCGTCGTGTGCATCCTCGCCTACGTTTCCTGCAGTGCAAAAATGCCCGTCTATCTCACCCTGTGTTCCGCCTTTTTTGCGCATCCCTTTTTTGCCGTCGTCGCGGTGTACTTTGCGGGGGTACTCATCGCGTTCGGGGCGGCGCTCGCCCTGCGCGGCGGGGAGGAGACCTTTATCCTTGAAATAGCGCATTTACAGCGCCCCCGCCTGCGCGTGGCCGCAAAATCGTTGCTATTTTCCCTCAAACAGTTTATAATAAAAATTGTCACGGTGGTTGCCGCCTTTCTGGTCGTTTTGTGGTTTGCGCTCTCTTTCTCGTTCACCTTTGAATACGTGGGCGCCGACAGCGAAAACAGCATTCTCGCCATGCTTTGCAGGGGACTTTGCGTGCTGTTTTATCCCATGGGGATACGGCAATGGCAGGTGGCGCTTGCCGCCTTTTCGGGGCTGGTCGCCAAGGAGAGCGTCGCGGGGACGCTGGCTCTCTTTTACGGGGAAAACCTCACGCAGGCGATGAGCGCCTCTTCCGCGGCGGCGTTTCTGCTCTTTATGATGACCTGTTCCCCCTGCGTATCCGCCATAGCCGCCACCGCCAAGGAACTGGGCCTGCGCCGCGCCCTGCAGATCGCCGCTCTGCAGACGGCAACCGCGTTCGGCGCTGCCTATCTTTTATACGCTCTGCTTGCGGGCGGCGCACTCGTCGCGTGCATTGCGGCGCTGGTTCTGCCCGTCGCGGCGGGGATCTTGCTGAAAGGAAAACGTCATGCAAAAATTCACGGTACAAAAAAGGGGAAATTTAAGAGATTTCACCGATGAACACTATCCGCAGGGCTCTTTTGCCCTCAGCCGCCTGCTCCGCGCGGGGGATGTGCGCGTCAACGGCGTAAGGGTGAGCAAAAACGTCCCCCTCGAAGCGGGGGACGAGGTCGTCTATTACACCACCGCCAAGGACGAGGAGCGCGTCTTTTATCGGGAGATCTACCGCGACGAAAATATTCTCGTCGTGGATAAGTTTGCGGGGGTCAATTCGGAGGCGCTCGCCGAACATCTTTTCCGCGCCTGCGGCGCCAGATTTATACACCGTCTGGACAGAAACACCTGCGGGGTCATGTGCTTTGCGCTCAACGACGAAGCGGAAAAACAGCTGCTTGCCGCCTTCCGCGAACGCCGCGCGGAAAAGGTGTACCGTGCGATCTGTTTTCATCCCTTCCGCCGCAAGAGCGCCGTCTGTGCGGCATATCTCGTCAAGGACGAGCGCGCCGCCCGCGTCAAGATCTTTGACGAACCCGTCCGCGGCTCGGAAAAGATCCTCACGGAATACCGCGTGCTCGAAGACCACGGAGAATATTCCCTCGTGGAGATCCGCCTGCACAGCGGAAAGACGCATCAGATCCGCGCGCACCTCGCTTTTCTGGGCAATCCCGTGGCGGGGGATGAAAAGTACGGGGACGAAGTCCTCAACCGGAAATACCACGTAAAACGGCAGATCCTCGTGGCAAGCTCCCTCGCCTTTACGTTGCAGGGCAGGCTTTCCTATCTCAGCGGCAGGGTGTTCTCCTCGTCCTTTTCCGCGGCTCTTCCGTCCTGAATCAGGGCCCGCGCTTTTATAAAATACGATTTTAAAACCGCTACAAAGTTGTAGCGGTTTTATTTTGTCATTTTTCTTGACATTTGATTCTGAAAGTATTAATATATGAATAGAAATTAATATGTAAACCAATTTTAACGGAGGGCGTTATGGCGGAAAGAGAGAATGCGTTGGAAGCGTGCGAGCATGAAATGCTTGCCGTGCGCGCGAAAAAGGCGATGCCGAAGGAAGAGGACGTGGCGCAGATGTGCGCGGCGTTCAAGGCGATCGGCGAACCTTCCCGCATGAAGATCCTGCTTGCCTTGATGGAAGGGGAGATGTGCGTCTATCACATTGCGCACGCGGTGGACGGGTTGCAGAGCAACGTCTCCCACCAGCTTCGCCTGTTGAAAGATGCAAAGATCATCCGTTCGCGCAGGGAGGGGAAAAATATTCTGTATTCCATCGCGGACGAACACATAGCCAGCATTATTCTGATGAGCAAGGCGCACCTGCACTGTGAGCCGAAGGAGTGACGGTATGAACAAAGAGATCAAGATCACGGGGCTGGATTGCGGCAAATGCGCGCTGGATCTGGAAGATCGTCTGAAAAAAACGGAGGGCGTTTCCTCTGCGCACGTGGATTTTGTGCGGCAGAGAGTGCGCCTGGATTGCGACGGGGAGAAGTCCTATCAAAAGGCGATCGAACAGATCAACGGGTTTGAGGACGTGCGCGTCGTGGAACAGCCTTCGCGCGCAGGTTTGGCGGCTGCGCATAAAACGGAGATCGTCTGCGTGGCGCTTTCCTTCGTCTTTCTGGCGGCGGGGATCGTGCTGGAACAGCTTGCCTCCGGCCTCGCGGCGGAAATTGCGCAGTATATCCTGTTCGGACTTTCCTATTTTATTGTCGGCTGGAAGATTTTGTGGAACACGGTGAAAAACCTTTCCCGCGGGGAAATTTTTGACGAAAACTTTCTCATGACGGTCGCCAGTATCGGCGCCATCGCGCTGGGGCAGTATGCCGAGGCGGCGGAAGTCATGGCGCTGTACAGTCTGGGCGAGTTGCTCCAGTCGATCGCGGTGGGCGCATCGCGCAGGTCGATCGCGTCGCTCATGCAGCTCAAGAGCGAAACGGCGACCCTCCTCACCGAGCAGGGAGAAAAGATCGTCCCGCCCGAAGAGATCAAAAAGGGAGACCGCCTGCTGATCAAGGCGGGTGAAAAGATCGCCGCGGACGGCGTGATCGTGCGCGGCAGGACTTCCCTGGACACCCGGTCTCTGAGCGGCGAAGCGATGCTTCGCGACGTCGGGGAAGGGGACAAGGTGCTGGGCGGCTGCATCAACGTCGGCGGCGTCATCGAAGTGGTCGCGGAAAAGGACTATTCGGAGAGCACGGTGGCAAAGATCCTCGACCTCGTGGAAAACTCCACCTCCAAAAAGGCGAAGAGCGAGCAGTTCATCACCAAATTTTCCAGGATCTACACCCCCGTCGTCTGCATTGCGGCGCTTCTCGTGGCCTTTCTCGCGCCCGTGTTTACGGGAAATTACGTCGCCAATCTGGGCAGCTGGGTCAACCGCGCGCTCGTCTTTCTCGTGATCTCCTGCCCGTGCGCGCTGGTCATTTCCGTGCCGCTCTCCTATTTCAGCGGTATCGGGTTTGCGGCAAAACACGGCGTTCTGGTCAAGGGCTCCACGGGGTTGGATGCGCTTGCCGCCGCGCGCATTGCCGCCTTTGACAAGACGGGCACTTTAACTTACGGAAACTTCGTCATCGGAAACGTGTACGGCGAGGACAAAGACCTGCTGCTTGCGGTTGCCGCCGCGGCGGAAAAAAATTCCTCTCACCCGCTGGCGGAAGCCTTCCGCGACCTGCCCGTAAAGGATGAAGCGACGGACGTTCAGGAGCGCGCCGGCTACGGGATCGAATGCACGATCGGCGGCGAGCGCGTCCTGGCGGGGAACAAAAAACTGATGGACGTATACGGGATTTCCGTGCAAAACGTCGAGGACGCAGGCACGCTCGTCTACGTTGCGAAGGGCGGAAAGTACCTCGGCTGCGTGGTCATTGAGGACAAGATCAAGGAAAACGCGCGCGATGCGCTTGCACAGCTGAAAAAGGAGGGGATCTCCGCCTGCTATATGCTGACGGGCGACAGCCGCCGCCGCGCGGAAGCGGTGGCAAAACAGGTGGGCGTGGACGGCGTGTATGCCGAACTTCTCCCCGCTGACAAGCTGACGACGGCGCAGCATCTGCAGGAACAGGGCAAACTCATGTACGTGGGGGACGGCATCAACGATGCGCCCGTCCTCGTACAGGCGGATGCGGGCGTTTCGATGGGCGGCGTCGGCAGCGACGCGGCGATCGAGGCTTCGGAAGTCGTGCTGATGCGCGACGATCTCTCCCTGCTGCCTTTTGCCAAAAAGACGGCGCGCCGCACGCGCGTCATCGTGTTTGAAAACATCGTGTTTTCCATTGCCGTCAAGGTGATCATCATGGCGCTGGGGCTGTTCAATCTCATTCCCCTGGGGCTCGCGGTGTTTGCCGACGTGGGCGTCATGCTGCTGGCGGTGTTCAATTCTTTCCGCACGAGGATCGAATTCAGCCGTCCTGCCTCTCCCGAAAAGTGTAAGATCTGATTTTTTGCCGCCTCCGCTCTGCGGAGGCGGCTTTTTGCGCTTGTGTCATGGCGGAATATGACATTTTTTTGCCGAAAACGAAAAAGATGAGCGTAAGTATTTGCTTTTGTTAAAAACTTGTGATAAAATAGAGAAAAATATAAAAAGACAAGGCGCCTTGTCTTTTTCCCTTTTCAGGGAAAAAACGGATATTAGCCGCTGAAAATGCGGCCGATAGAATATTTTATACTTTTTGGAGGTTTCAGATGGTTGAAAATCAGAATACCGAAGAGCCGAAAGTAGAGTCTGCGGACGTCGGCGGCGAAGCGGTTGCAGAGACCAAGTACACGGGCTTCCTCGGAAAAGTGGACAACTACTTCGGCATTACGAAGATGAAGTCCAGCTTCAAGACGGAAATGCTCGCGGGGCTGACCACATTCATGACGATGGTTTACATCCTCATGGTCAATGCCAATATGTTCGGAAATCCGTATGGAACGGGCGAACTTATTGGCGTGTCGTATGGAGCAATGTACATTGTCACCGCTCTTGCGGCGATCGTCGGTACTCTTCTCATGGCATTCCTGGCAAAACTGCCTTTCGCGCAGGCTCCGGGTATGGGATTAAATGCGTTTTTTGTTTACACTATCTGTCTTGGGATGGACGGTAGGTACTCTTATGCAAACGCATTACTCATTGTGCTTTGCTCTGGTATACTTTTCCTGCTTTTAACCATCGTCGGAGCGCGTAAAACGATTGTCCGTTCCGTTCCGGAATCGATTCGTATTGCAATCCCTGCAGGTATCGGCCTGTTCATTGCGTTTGTCGGTATGCAGAATGCGGGCATCGTCGCTTTGGATACTTCTACAAAAGTTACTCTTGTATCTTTTAACTTGCTGAAGTTTACTACAAGTGGGGCAGCAATGATTGCAGCGGCAGTTGCTTTCATTTCCTTACTTATGATCGCTATTTTCTCCAAACTGAACGTTCGCGGGGCGATGGTTTTTGGTATCATCGGCAGTGCCATCCTGTACTACATCTTTATCGGAATCGGATATGCTGCAGGTTCTGCATCCTGTGAAGCGGTTTTCAATGAAATCAAATTTGAAGATCCCATTTCAGCATTCAAAAAGTTTGGTACGGAATCCTTTGGACAGGTATTCATTGAAGGGTTTAAAGGTATAGGTGGCGCGGAGATCTTTGACTTTATCGCGGCGCTCATCGCGTTTGCAATGGTCGATATGTTCGATACCATCGGTACCCTGATGGGAACTTGCCAGGCGGCCGGCAAAGAAAGCGGCCTGCTCGATGAAACGGGCGAAGTGAAAAACATCCAGAGAGCGCTCCTTTGCGACTCCATCGCAACCTGCACGGGCGCGATCCTCGGTACTTCCACCGTCACGACCTTCGTCGAATCTTCTGCAGGCGTAGCGGAAGGCGGCAGGACGGGTCTGACCTCTTTGGTCGTCGCTGTTCTGTTTGCGATCGCTATGTTCCTCAGCCCCATCGCGGCGCTCGTTCCTTTCTGCGCAACGGCAGGCGCTCTCATGTATGTCGGCGTACTCATGATGCGTAACGTTACGAACATCGACTGGAAAGATCCCGCAGCGGCTGTTCCCGCATTCCTCACTATCTCCGTGATGAGCTTTACCTATTCCATCTCTTACGGTATTGCGGCGGGCTTCCTCTCCTATACGATCATCAAGCTCTGCACAGGTAAAGTCAAAGAGATCAGTCCTGTTACGGCGATCCTCAGCCTCGTGTTCCTGTTCACCTTCCTGTTCACGCACTGATCGCGTAAAAACAAAAAAAATCCCCGCGCCTCGGCACAAAAGCCTGGCGCGGGCTTTTCTTTTTCGGAAAAGTATGATATAATCAAAACAGAAAATTCTCCGCGGAGGAAAAACCATGCTTGAAAAATTCATCGACGCCGCCATCGGCAACAAAAAGGCGGAAACAGTTTTAAAAAACGGAAGCTTCGTCAACGTGTTCACGGGCGAGATCGTCAGGGCGGATATCGCCATAGAGGGCGGCAAGATCGTCGGCTTCGGCGAATATGAAGGGGAAACGGAATACGACATTTCGGGCAAGATCGCCGTTCCGGGACTCATCGACGCGCACGTTCACATCGAAAGCTCCCAGCTCTCGCCCGAGGAATTTGCCAAGCTGGTCCTGCCGCGCGGCACGACGACGGTCGTCGCCGACCCGCACGAGATCACAAACGTCTGCGGCATTGCTGGCGCGCAGTACATTGCGCAGGCCTGCGCGCGCACGCCTTTGGAAGCAAAGGTCATGCTCCCTTCCTGCGTGCCTGCCACCGCCTTTGAAACGAGCGGCGCCGTCCTCACGGGCGCGGATACCGAAAAATACATCCGAGAGGATTTCATCTACGGGCTGGGCGAGTTTATGAACTATCCCGGCGTCATTTACAAGGACAAAGAGGCCCTGCGCAAGCTGGAAGCGGCGCACGCGGCCGATAAGGTGATCGACGGCCATGCGCCCGATACGCACGGAAAGGGGCTCAATGCCTATCTGAGCGCGGGCATTTCCACCGATCACGAATGCACCTCTCCCGAGGAGGCGCTGGAAAAGGTCTCCAAGGGCGTGTATGTGCATCTGCGCGAAGGTTCCGCCACGCGCAACGTTGCGGCCAACTGCAAGGCGGTCAACGCCTATAATTTGCGCCGCTTTCTGTTCTGCACGGACGACCGCCACGCCGCAGACCTCAAAGCAAAGGGACATCTGGACAACGCGCTGCGCGTAGCCGTGGCGGCGGGCATGGATCCCGTGTGGGCGGTCATCGCCGCAACGCTCAATTCCGCCGAGTGCTACCGCCTGTACAAAAAGGGCGCCATCGCGCCCGGGTACGATGCGGACATCGCCGTATTCGACGATCTGAAAGACTTCCGCTGCGCCTGCACCTTCAAGGGCGGGAAGCTTGTCGCCAAAGAGGGGAAAGCGCTGTTTGAAACGCACAATTTCCTGCCCGACGCCGTGAAAAATACTGTACACGTGGGCGAAGTGAAGGCGGAGGACTTCCGCCTCAAACTCAAGGGGACGCGCGCAAACGTCCTGCGCCTCATCAAGGACAACGTCGTCACCGAGCGCGTCGTGCGCGAGGTGAAGAGCGAAAACGGCGACGTCTGTCTGCAAGGAACGGACCTTCTGAAAATGGCTGTGGTGGAGAGGCACCACGGCACGGGCAACATCGGGTTGGGCCTTCTGGAAGGGTACGGATTGCACGGCGGCGCCATCGGGCTGACCATCGCGCACGATTCGCACAACATTATCGTGCTGGGCGACAACAATGCGGACATGGCGGCCGTCGTGGCGGAATTGCGCCGCATCGGCGGCGGCATGGCGGTGGTGAAGGGGGGCAAGGCGCAGTCGCTTTCTCTCGACATTGCGGGGCTGATGAGCTCTCTCCCCGCCGACGAGTACATCGCGCAGTCGGAAGCGCTCCTGGAAAGCGCGTACGGCATGGGCATTTCCCGCGACTTCGAGGCGTTTATGAGCCTTTCTTTCCTTGCGCTCCTCGTCATTCCCTCCATCAAACTTTCGGACAAAGGGCTGTTCGACGTCACAAAGTTTGCCTTTATCCCCGTGGACGCGGACTGACGCTTTTTCAAGACTGATACATAACCGATTTTGCGGCGCCTGCCAAAGCAGGCGCCGTTTTTTTGTTGTCGGGCAAAACGGCTTGTACCCGTTCTGAAAATCCTTTTCTTTAATTGCCTTATCTGCTGATGACTTATCCCTATTCGGAAACGCAGGAAACGCAGTTGGTCACTTTGACCGACCCCACGGCGATCCCTGCAGGGTATTCCTTTGACGGCTGGTGCAGACAATCCGATCTTTCCGATGCTTCCGTTTCAAGTCTGCCCGCAGGGATTTACGGCGACATAGACCTGTACGCAAAATTCCTGCCCAATCAATATACGGTCATGCTCAATGCGGGCGGCGGCAGTCTGACGGAAAACAAGGTCACGCTCACCTTCGGGGAAAACTTCACTCTTCCCGTACCCGTGCGCGAGGGCTATACGTTCGGCGGATGGTTTCCTCATCGACGGAACGCAGGTCACGGACGGGGAGGGCAGATCTCTCGGTGAATTCGGAGAAAAAATGCTCGGCTTTGTTTCCTCGGGTTCCATTCAGCTGGTTGCCCGCTGGACGAGCGGGAATTCCTCGTCTGCACGGCAGGCCGCAGGGATGCCGTCTGTTTCGGAACAGGCGGCCATGCCTGTCAAAAAGAAAATCGGCTAATTCTTTGCAGCCCTCCTGCCCCTCGCAGGAGGGCTGCCTGCGTCTGCACGGGCGGCAGGCTTTTTTACTCTGAAATATGTAGATAACAAATATTTTGTTTTCAGTAAAAGGGACGTGTTTTTGCGGGAACGTTGATGAAAAATTACTGCAATTTATCGAAAGCTTCGGACATAAAATTCTCCGAAAAAGGGCAAAAATTTGGTTTTTTGTTGCACATTTATGTGCATATCGATAGAAAACGTCTATTAAGTTTGTTTTTATATCTCTGTGTCCAAAATGAAAAAATTTTGTATTTTTTACAATTTTGTCATACGGAAATGCGCATTGTAACATTGACAAGAATAATACAAAGTGTTATAATAAGGAAAAGTTAAGACGAACGCAGACAGGGCACTTTCAAAAGGGAGCGCGGCGATGCGGAAAAGAGAGAAAAACTTCCGCGCTTGTCTGTATTTTTTTGGTGGGTGGTCAGAAATGAAGCTTGACGACATACTTAATTTTTTGTTCAGAACGCGCCGTGGCCTGGGAGTCGTGGCGATTTCCACGTTGGGAGGAGCGCTGCTCACGGGCGGCTGTTTCCTGACGGACGTGATGGCGTGTGCCTGCGATCAGACGGGTTGCGGCGTGTGCGCGGGCTGTCTGAGCGATCTGGACAGCTGCGTCAACGAACTTTGCACCTGCGGTGAACCGGACTGCAACGGTTGCACGTCCTGCCTGTTTGGGGACGGCTGTACGCAGCAAAACGGAAACTGCACGACGGATTGCGGCGGCCTGAACAGGACCTGTTTTACGGACTGCGGCCTTTCCTGCGGCGGTGACTGCAGCGAAATGACCTGCAATTTCATCAACTGTCAGTCCACCTGTACGGAGCCTGCAAAACCCAGATATGATGCGGATCTCATCTGGATCAACAGCACGGCGGGCGACAAGATCGGGACCTCAACGACCTCCTCGTATGAAGAGGGGACGAAAGTCACCCAGATTTCCACAAACAACTCGGGCGATTATTATGAGATCGAAGGGTTCTATACAAGTTATGAAAACGGGGAATTTTCCGACCGCATTGCGGGTTCGGACGGCAAACTGATAAAAGACATTAAGGCGGAGGATCTGCCCTCCACGATCTATGTAAACTGCACGGAGCTGTACTTCGGAGAATCGAGACAGATCCAATTCAGGGCGGTCACCATGCAGAACGGCGAAGCTCAGGAGCTGAATGCCGAGATCGATTCCATGAGCGTCATGGTCGGTATGCCGATCGGCGAAGTCCCCGAATTCCCGACCATCGAGGGATACAATTTTGCCGAACTGAGGAATCGGGACGGATACACGGTCACGCTGCAGACGGGCGAAAATTTCCATCTGTATTCCTATAGCTTCGATCCGCAGGATCTCCTGCCGGAACTCCTTGTCGTCTATGAGCCCATTTCTCTCGAAGTCAGCTTTAAAGTGGACAATATGGCGTACATTTTGTCGGACGTCAGTTACAACGAAATGTTCATAAACTTGTTCACAAGGTTTGAAAGCGAATATCCCGACGTGCTGACAGGAGACGGCTCGCGCGAGTTTGTCGGCTGGTCTTATCAGAAAGAGATCTTCGATCCGGTTTCCGGTCAGGACAGGGTGACGTCCGGAGTCACGGTGTACGCGATCTGGAGCGAATACGTCACGCTCACGCTGCATTATACGCAGGGCCCCGAATCGGACGTCACTTCGCAGCAGACATACCTCAGCGGCACGTCCGTCACGCTCGGCAGGCTGGAACCTGTGGGCAGATACACCTTTGAAGGGTGGTATCTGGATGCGGGCTTCATGCAGCCGTTTACGGACGGCAGCGAACTGTATGCGCAGCATCTGTATGCAAAGTGGTCAGCTGCCGATAAATATATGATCTACTATTATCTGGACGATTCGGGCATCGTCTATCTGCGCGACGAATACACCTATTCCTCGACTTCTCCTTATATCCTGCAGGAGATCACCGATCCTTCCGTCATTCCCGTGGGCTACGAGTTTGCGGGCTGGTGCAGGGAAAAAGATCTCTCCGACACCCCCATCGAAAGGCTGCCCGCAGGCGTTTACGGCGATCAGTACCTTTACGCGAAATTTGAACCCAGGCAATACACGATCCGCCTCAATCCGGGCGCAGGCAGTCTCGGCAACGGCAACACCGCCTACGTTACTTTCGGGGAAAGGTACGAATTGCCCGTTCCCGTGCGTACGGGTTACGATTTTGCAGGCTGGTTCCTGACCAACGGTCTGCAGTGTACGGACGGGGAAGGAAACTCTCTCAATGTATTCGATGCTTCGTTGGCGGAGCAGGCGGAAAGCGACTCCCTGCAGATGGTCGCCCGTTGGGAAGTGGCAAAATGTACGCTGACCTTCTACAACTGGGATAACAGCGTAATTTTCAGTACGGAAGTGGAATACGGCACCGCCCCCGGGCATCTTGCGCAGCTGGACGTTCCTCCCGAGAGGCCGGGCTATACTTTCACGGGCTGGGATGGCATCGACGGGGGTGACTTTGACGAAAACGAGATCGTCAGGGAAGACCTCAGATACAGGGCTGAATTCTCGCCCAACGTCTACACGATCACGCTGGATGCAAACGGCGGAACGTTCGGGGACGGCCAGAGCACGAAAGAAGTGAAGATCACCTACGGTACGGCCATCAGTCTGGACGTGCCGACGCGCGAGGGATATACCTTCCTCGGCTGGTACGATGCGGAGGGGAACGAAGTCACCTCCTTCGACGGCGTCATGACGGATGAGTACGCGGAGACAGGCAACATCACTCTGTACGCAAAGTGGTTTCAGTGATCGGACATTTACAACAAACAATATAAAATAAAGCAGAGGAGGATAAATATGTCAGCAAGATTGAAAAAGATGATCTGCCTGCTGGCGGTTTCGGCAGTGCTTGCCGTGGCAGGGGTTCTGTTTGCCGCCTGCGGCGAGAAAAAGGAACCGCCCCAGGCGGTGGACGCGAGCACCATCAAGTACGACGGCTCGCTGTTTTCCTGGACGGCGCCCGACGGCGCAACTTCTTACACCATCACGGTGAACGGCACGCAGCTTTCCGTCCCCAACGGGACGTCGAGGAGCTATCCTGCCGTCTCCTTCCCCGCGGATACGTACGAGTTTTCCATTGTCGCGGAAAACGAATACGGTACCAGCGAATCCGTTTCCAAATCTTTCTACCGTCTGGAAACCATCGGGACGGAGGACATCACCTTTGACGAAACGGGCAAAATGTCCTGGACTCCCGTCGTGGGCGCTCTCGAATACGTCGTGGAAGTCAACGGCGAACAGACCGTGACGCCCGCCACGGAATTTTCGGATTTTGTCTACGGCGAGCGCAACCAGATCCGCATCAAATCCAACGGCACGGACGATACGTACTTCTCATTCTGGAGCGAAACGCTCTCCAAGACCTATCTCGCTTCGCCTACGGACGTGGCGTATGACGGGCAGTACATCACCTGGAAAGGTTCGTCCGCCGCAAGGGAATACACCGTCTACATCAACGGCGGCCTGTACGAGACGAGCACTTCCACAAAACTTCTGTACGACGCGCAGGATCTGGATTTCACCGTAGAAGTCGCGGCGGAAGGGGACGGCGTGAGCAGCTTCCCTTCGGGCAAGAGCGAGGAAAAGGAATTTCTCTTCCTCGGCCAGGTGAAAAACATCCGCGTCAGCGAGGGCGTGCTCCTGTGGGACGCCGTCGACAACGCCACCGCGTACCTCATCCGCATCAACGGTTCGGCAGAAAAGCGCGTGACGGAGACAAAATACACTCTCACGGCGGGCAGTTCGCAGACCGTGAGCATCCGCCCCGTCGCGTCCGACGAAGCCACCTATTTCTCTTCGTGGACGGATCAGCAGTCTTTCTTCGTGCTGCGCGCTCCCCAGCTGCTGTGGGACAGCGCCCAGGTCCCCGACGGAACGCCCATGCGCAATCTGTACTGGAACGCCGTCAACGGCGACGTGAGCGGCTACAACATCCGCGTCACCACTCCTTCGGGCGAGCAGAGCGATACCTATACGGATTCCGCACAGCCCTCTTTCCTGTACGGATTTGACGAGGTGGGCGAGTATTCCGTCAGCGTGCAGTCTGTCGCGGGCACGGGTACGGGAACGGAAAATTCCGCATTCTCCGCGCCCATCACCGTCATCCGCCTTGCCGCTCCCAACAGGGATGCGAAGAACTTTATCGTCAGTGACGCTTCCGACCTTACAGAAGGTTTCGACGTCTACTATACGAGCGTTTCGGGCGCTTCGCGCTACCGCCTGTACAAGGACGGAACGCAAACGCAGATCACTTCCTCCACGCCGTCCATGCACGTCACGCAGGTTGTGGAACAGGATAGCATGGCCCAGCGCACCATCACTTACGGAATTGCCAGCGAGGGCAGCGTAAAGACGATCGGCGGCGAAACGGTGGTCACCCTTTCCTCTCTCACAAAGGATATGCTCACCTTTGACGTCACCGTTCTTCCCGCGCCTACCAACGTCAACATCAGCGGCGGCGTGGTCACGTGGGACGCCAATTTATCGGCAAACGGATACACCGTCAACATCGGCACCCTGCGCGACGTGGATTATGCGCAGTACAATCTCTCTTCGATCACCACGGCGGGTTCTTACGAACTGTCCGTCTGCTCGCGCGGCAACGGCAAGGAAGTGCTTCCTTCCTCGTATACGGCGGCGCTCAGCATCACCAAACTCAGCGCTCCCACGGGCATCCGCGTGGATACGACGGTCAACGAGGGCCAGCTTCTCTGGGATTCCGTCCGCAATGCTTCCAGCTACAACATTTACTTCAACGGCAGCAACGAGCCGATCGACGACACGCAGCTGGATAACATCAACAACTACATCACAGTCGACACCGTCACCGTCGTCATCGAGGCGGTCGCGGATACGTGGAATGCCGATCATACCGAATACTTTATTTCTTCCAACCGCTCCAATACGGCGCTCTTCACAAAGCTTGCGCCCGTAACCTTCAACGATCCCACGTTTACCTCCACGGAGCTTTTGTGGAATCCTCCCGCAAACTATTCGGGAGCCGTTTCCTATCAGGTCTACGACGGGCAGGGCTATCTCTACGACGGCAGGATCGACGGCACGCGCATGGATCTCTCCACGCTGAAAGCGGGGTACTACACCTTCTGCGTCAAGTGCATCGGCGACGGCACCAACACCATCAACTCCGATCTGTCCACCCCCGTTTCCATCGAAAAACTGGAAACGCCGGACGTCGTCAGGTCGGACACTGTGTACACCTGGGACCGCATTTCGGGTGCGCAGAGCTATACCGTGTATGTGGACGGAACGCTCGCCGCAACCATTCAGCAGGAGGATGAGAAGGCCGCTTACGAATTCAAGCCCGCGTTTGACAGCATCAAGACGTACACGGTCACCGTCACGGCGATCGGCGACGGCGGATATAGGTTTATCGATTCCACGCCCTTCGAGCTTAAACAGGTGGTCAACCAGCTCTCCGCTCCCAAGATCAGTTTCTACTACGATAAGGAATCCTATCAGCCGGACGGTAACATCGTCATCACGGTCGATACGGAGGGCCGCGAACTGGATACGGGGTATCGCTACATCGTCAACGACGTGATCGTCTGCGAAGCCACGACGGAAGCTTCATACAGCTACAATGCAAGGAACAAGGGCGCGCACACCGTTGCCGTGGTCGCTCTGGGCGGCCGCTTCGACGGAAACGGCGTCTACTATATCGACTCGCCGCGCGCGGGCGGAAACGACACGGCAAAGATCACCCTGCTGGATGCTCCCAACCAGAGCAGCATTGCCATCTCCAAAGAGGGGAGGATCACCTGGTCGGCCGTGGCAAACAACAACAACGGCTACGAACTGATCATCACCTACGGAGACGGTACCGAACAGAAGACGGTAAAGACGCAGGGCGCGCAGTACACGGACGCGAACTACGCAAACATCGTATCCATCCAGATCCGCGCTCTGGGCAACGGCGTCACTTCGGTCAGCTCCGAGTGGGTCACCTGGACAAAATAACGAATGAGTTTTAAGCCCCGCAGGCGCCGCCTGCGGGGCAGGAGACAGAATGTTACCTGCAATCCATATCGCGGGGATCCACGTCCCCATGTATTCTCTGATGGTGTTTTTGGGGATCGTCGCCTTTTTCGTCACCTATTTCCTGTATGTGGAAAAAGGGGAAAAGCTGGACCGCGTCACCTCCAACAGACTGCTGTTTGTTTCCATCCTCGGCATCGCGTTTTTGGGCTTTTCCGCCATGTTTTTCAACTCTCTCTTTCACACCATCGAGGCGGGGGAGATCAGGATCGGCGGGATCACCTGGCTGGGCGGCGTGCTGGGCGGCGTGCCGTTCACCGTCTTTCTCATCCACAAACTCGTCCCCAAGGCGAAGGGCAGGGCGCTCTACTATTTTTCCCTGCTCGTTCCGGGGCTGGTCATCGGCCACGCGTTCGGCAGGCTGGGCTGCTTTTTCGGCGGCTGCTGCTACGGAAGGGTGACGGACAGCATTTTCGGCGTAATCTTTCCGGAAGGGAGCCTCGCCGCACAGCAATACCCCGGCGAAAACGGCGCAAGCCTGCCCGTTCTGCCCACCCAGCTGTTCGAGTCCGTCTTTGAATTTGTGCTCTTTTTCGTGCTGGTCATCTTCCGCAAAAAGCTGAAGCCTTACAACCTTCTCATTTACTTTTTCGCGTACGGGGTGTTCCGCTTCAGCATGGAATTTCTGCGCGGGGACGACAGGGGCTCCACGGGGTTCGCCCTCTCTCCCTCGCAGTTCATCTGCATCCTGCTGCTGATCGCGGCGGTGCTCATCCTGCTGTTCTATCGCGGCATTCTCTTTAAAGGGCTCGCGCAAAAGTGCGCCGTCTGGCAGGAACAGGCGGCCGCGGCGGTCGCCGTTCCCGTGCGGAGCAGCAGGCGCAATCCCATCGGGGAGATCGAGGAACTGCATCGCCTGATGAAGGCGGGCATCATCTCCGAAGAGGAGTTTGAAGAGAAAAAGGCGGAACTTCTCAAAAGGATTTAAGCGGCAAACTTTTTGCCGTTTCGGCAAAGGAACAAAACGGGCGCCCGCAGAGCTTTGCGGGCGCCCGTTGAAAAATAGGTTTCAGGCGGCGGAAGGGGCGGGAAAAACAACTTTTTTCCGCCTTTTTGTAAAGAAATATTGACAAATCCGCCGTTTAAAAGTATAATATTAGAAATGGATGGTAGTGAATACGGCCTCCCGCATTGCCTATGGTGCGGCGGAACGCCTTCGCACAAACTTTTTTTACGGGGTACAGATATGCAGAAAGTGAATTTTACTCTCAAAGGACTTCGCGCAGACGAAATGAGCATCAGACTCAACGCCGTGCGCCCGCAGAACGGCAAGCTGGAATTAAAGCCTACCTTTTCGCGCAAGGTGCGCCGCGCTGTGGAAAACGATAAATTGTGCTTTATCACTCTCACGGTCAAAATCGAAAAGACGGACGATTCTCCCAAGCCGTTCGATCTGAACGTCACCTATACGGGCGTATTTGAATCGGAAGCGAGCACGGAGGAAGAGCGCCGCGCCGTCGTCGTGGAGGGTACCGCTCTGCTGTATCCCTATCTGCGCGCAGCGGTCACCACGCTGACCACGGCCGCCATGGCGGCTCCCGTCGTGCTGCCCGTCATCAACGGGCCTCTCTTCGCAGAGGACAGGGAGAACACAGGCATCGTTTCCTGAGGAGAAACTCATGAATAAAGAAGAAATCAAAAAAATTCTTCCCCATCGCGAGCCCATGCTCCTTCTCGAGGAAGTGGACGTCAACGAGCAGGGGGAAGCGGTGGGCAAATACACCGTGAAAGGGGACGAGTTTTTCCTGCAGGGGCATTTTCCCGGCAATCCCATCGTTCCCGGCGTCATCCAGTGCGAGATGATCGCGCAGACGGCGGTGGCGCTCATCCCGGACGTGCACGACAGTCTGCCCATGTACACGGGGCTGAACAACGTCAAGTTCAAAAACCCGCTCCTGCCCGGGGATACGGCGGTGATGACCGTCTCTCTCACGGCGAGAAGGGGAAATTTCTGCTTTGCCAAGGGCAAGCTGGAAGCAAACGGAAAGCTTTGCACCAGCGCGGAATTTTCCTTTGCCATCGTTCCGAAAAAATCATAAATTGTTGATTTCTCACACACGCGCCTCCGCTTTTTGCGGCAGGCGCGTATTTTTGTTATTTTACTGAACAAAAAGCCCCGTTCTGCCGCGGTTTTGTACCTTTTTAGGGAAGAAGGCTTGACTTAAAAGCGTAAATTTACTATAATGGAATGTAGGGAAAGGTATGCCCTTTCCAATACAGGGAGGCAGACAAATCGTATGTCTTTTTATATAGCGGGAACGGGCAGCGCCCTTCCTGAAAAGGTAGTCACCAACGACGACCTTGCACAATTTCTGGATACTTCGGACGAGTGGATCTATACCCGCACGGGCATCCGCCGCCGCCACGTGCTCACGCACGAAAAGCTGGACGATCTCGCCATCCGTTCCGCGCAGACCGCGCTTGCGGATGCGGGCGTTTCGGGTGCGGATGTCGACCTCATTCTCTGCGCAACCATGCGCGGGGATACCTACACGCCCTCCCTTGCCTGCATCGTGGGCGAGGCGATCGGCAGTCATGCCCCGTCGTTCGATTTGAACGCCGCCTGCGTGGGGGTGCTGTATGCCATGGAAGTGGCGGACGCCTTCATCTCTTCGGGCAAGACAAAAACCGTTCTTATCGTCTCCGCGGAGGCGATGAGCAAGCTGGTCGACTGGACGGACCGCTCCACCTGCGTCCTGTTCGGGGACGGCACGGGCGCCATGGTCGTCCGCGCGGGCGAAGGCAGGCTGGCGGGCGTTTTGTCCACCAATCCCGATTCCAAAGTCATCCGTATGCCCAACTTCGAGGGGCTGAACAGTCCTTACAACGAGTACGAACAGGAAAAGCTTGCCATCTATATGGACGGCGGCGAAGTGTACAAATTTGCCGTCAACGCCATGGGCAGGAACATCGAGGAGGTGTGCGAAAGGGCAAATCTTACCCCCGCGCAGATCGACTGGTACCTGCCGCACCAGGCAAACGTGCGCATCATCGATGCGAGCCTGAAAAAGTATAAGATCGACAAGAGCAAAGTGCTGCTCAACATTGCGGATTGCGGCAATATGTCCGCCACGTCCGTGATGGTGCTTCTGGACGAATACGCCAAAAAGGGAACCTTCCGCAAGGGCGACAAGCTTCTCTTCGTCGCGTTCGGCGGCGGACTCACGAGCGGCGCCGTCATCGTGGAATGGAAAAAAGACTGATCACAATTATCAAAAATTTTATCTATAAGGAGTATTGAATTATGACAACGTTGGAAAAATTGAAGGAAATCCTCAGCGAATGCAAGGGAGAAGAACTGGACATCACGCCCGAAACCACTTTTGAAGAACTGGAATTCGATTCCCTGGACAAAGTGGACATCGTCATGCAGATCGAAGAGGCATACGACATTTCCCTCGGCGAAAATATGCAGCTTTCCACCGTCGGTGAACTGATCGAAAAGATCGACGAGGCTGTGGCAAACAAGTAAAATGCAGACAAAACTTACAAAACTTCTGGGGATCCGTTACCCCATCATGCAGGGGGGCATGGCGTGGATCGCCGACGCCTCTCTTGCAAGCGCCGTGTCCAATGCGGGCGGACTGGGCATCATTTCCGCCATGAACGCCAATGCGGACTGGGTGCGCGAAGAGATCAGAAAGTGCCGCACGATGACGGACAAACCCTTCGGCGTGAACATCATGCTGATGAGTCCGCACGTCGAGGAAGTGGCAAAGATGGTAGCGGAAGAAAAAGTTCCCGTCGTCACGACGGGTGCGGGCAATCCCTCCCGCTTTGTTAAAATGTGGAAGGAGGCGGGCATCAAGATCATTCCCGTCGTGGCTTCCACGGCGCTTGCCAAAATGGTCGAGCGCGCGGGCGTGGACGCAGTCGTCGCGGAAGGCGGCGAAAGCGGCGGTCACGTCGGCGACCTCACCACCATGGCGCTCGTTCCGCAGGTCGTGGATGCGGTCAGCATCCCCGTCGTGGCGGCGGGCGGCATTGCGGACGGCAGGGGCATGGTTGCGGCGTTCGCGCTGGGCGCGTGCGGCGTACAGATGGGCACCCGTTTCCTCGTGGCAACGGAATGCACCGTCAGTGCGGAATACAAGAAGAAAGTCCTCGCTGCAAAGGATATTTCCACCATGGTCACCGGCCGCAGGCTGGGGCATCCCGTCCGCGCCATCAAAACGGCATACACCAACCAGTACGCCAAGCTGGAAGCGGATTCCAACTATCCCGACGAGAAGCTGGAAGAATACGGCGTAGGCTCCCTGCGCAAGGCCGCCAAGGACGGCAACGCGACGGAAGGATGCTTCCTTGCGGGGCAGATCGCGGGCATGGTGAACAAGGAACAGCCCGCCGCAGAGATCATTGAAGAGATCATGACCAAGGCGGAAAAGATGATGGAGGGCGTCAAATGGGACGTGTAGCCTTTCTGTTTGCGGGGCAGGGCGCGCAGGTGCCGGGCATGGCCGCGGACGTAAAAGACCTTCCCAAAGTGAAAAAGCTGTTCGACCTGGCGGAGAGCATCCGCCCCGGCACCGTGGAGAAAATGCTCAGCGGAACGCAGGAAGAGCTGAACAGGACGCTGCTCACCCAACCCACCATGTTTCTGGCAGACCTCGCCTATGCGTACGCAAAGGAAGAGGAGATCGGCACGCCCGAGTGCGTGTGCGGCTTTTCCGTGGGCGAAGTTCCCGCGCTGTGCTTTGCAGGAGTGCTTTCCGAGGAAGACGCGTTCCGCACCATCTGCAAGCGTGCAGAGCTGATGGAAGCGTATACGCAGCGGGTAGCAGGCTGTATGATCGCGGTCATCGGGCTTGCGCCCGACGCGGTGGAAGCGCTGTGCGACGGGGAGAACACCCATCCTGCCAACTACAACGGCAGCAAGCAGACGGTCGTCGCCTGCAAGGCGGAAGCGGAGGCGGAATTTACTGCCAAAGTCAAGGCGGCGGGCGGCCGCGCCATGAAACTGCGCGTTTCGGGAATGTTCCATTGTCCCGAACTTTCGCCCGAGGCGGCGGCGTTTGAAGAGTTTTTGCGCTCTTTAAAGATGAATGCGCCCCGTCTGGACGTGTACGCCAATCTCACGGCAAAGCCGTACGAAGGGGATTTTGCGCGCACGCTCGCACTGCAGATGTGCTCGCCCGTGCGCTTTACCGCAACGATCGCGGCCATGAAGGAGCGCGGCGTGGACGAGTTTGTCGAGGTCGGCCCCGGAAAAGTCCTTACGGGACTTGTCGCGCGCGGCTGAACGCGGAAAACGCGCTTTTTCGAGTAAATATTAAACAAAAATAATTTTTTTGTTGCAAAAAGGACGGATATGGCAGACAACAGAGTGGCGCTCATCACGGGCGCGGGCAGGGGGATCGGCGCGCAGATCGCGCTCACCCTCGCGGCAGAACATACAGACATCGCCGTTGTCGATTACAGCGAACAGGCGGCGGCACAGGAAACGCTGGACGCGCTTGCGGCGGCGGGCGTTACCGCACGCTATTATAAGTGCGACGTTTCCGATTTTTCCGCAACCAAGGCGACGGTCGATCAGATCGTCAAGGATTTCGGGAAAATCGACATCCTCGTCAACAACGCGGGCATCACGGCGGACAAACTCATCATGCGCATGGAAGAGGCGGACTGGGACAGGGTTCTCTCCATCAACCTCAAAGGGTGCTTCAACATGGTCAAGCACGTCACGCCGTACATGATGAGAAAGCGTTACGGCAGGATCGTTTCCATCAGCTCGGTCGTGGGCATGATGGGCAACGCGGGGCAGGCAAACTATGCCGCCTCCAAAGCGGGGATCATCGGGCTGACCAAGACGGTCGCCAAGGAATTCGGTTCCCGCAACATCACCGCCAATGCGGTGGCGCCCGGCTTTATCAAAACGGCAATGACGGACGCACTCACCGAGGAGCAGAAACAGGCAATGTACAAACTCATTCCGCTCGGCTGTCTGGGCGAAACCAAGGACATTGCCAATGCCGTCAAATTCCTCGTCTCCGACGACGCGCGCTACATCACGGGCGTCGTGCTGAAAGTGGACGGCGGTATGTACATTTAAAGGCACGGCGGGGAGCGCTTTGCTTCCCGCCTCGTTCTTTTAAAAATCGGAAAATATTCCGAAATAAATAAAAATTAAAATAAAAATAATTTTATTTTATTTATTTTAATTCAATTTTAATTATTTTTTAATTTTTTAATTATTTTTAATTATTTTTAAAACAGATCGGGGAAAAAGGGGAAAGCTGCGGAACCGGTGCCGCCCGAACAAATGCCGGAGAATTTCTTTTACGCGACAGCGCGAAGGAGCTATCAATCATGGAAAAAAGAGTTGTCGTCACGGGGCTGGGCGCCATCACGCCGCTCGGCAACGACGTAAAAACAACCTGGAACAATATGAAGGCAGGCGTCTGCGGGATCGATACGGTCACTAAGTTCGATATTTCCGAATACAAATGCACGCTTGCGGCGGAAGTACACGGGTTCGATCCCACGCTGTATATGCCCAAGGGCGAAGTGCGCAAGACCGATCTGTACACGCAGTATGCGGTGGCGGCCGCCACACAGGCGTACGAGGACAGCGGCATGACCGCGGAAAGCGTCGCGCCCGATCGGTTCGGCGTCTACATCGGTTCGGGGATCGGCGGCATTCAGACGCTGATCACCGAGCACACCAAACTCATCGAAAAGGGACCGGCGAGGATCTCTCCCTTTTTCGTGCCGATGATGATCTCCAACATCGCGTCTGGCACGGTGGCCATCAAATACAACGCGCAGGGTCCGAACATCGGCATCGTCACCGCCTGCGCCACCTCTACAAACAGCATCGGCGAGGCGTTCCGCGCCATCCGTCACGGCTATGCGGACGTCATGCTCGCGGGCGGCAGCGAGGCCGCCATCACCCCGCTCTGCTTTGCGGGATTTATCAGCTGTCAGGCGCTTTCCCAAAGCACGGATAAAAACCGCGCGTCTATCCCGTTCGACGCGGAGCGCGCAGGCTTTATCATGGGCGAAGGCGGCGCCGTGGTCATGCTGGAAGAGTACGAACACGCCGTAAAGCGCGGCGCTAAGATCTATGCGGAAGTTGTGGGCTACGGCTGCACCAACGACGCCTATCATATGACGGCGCCCAATCCCGAAGCGATCGCCTCTTCGCGGGCGATCGAGCTTGCCGCACAGCAGGGCGGCGTTGCGGCGGACAGGGACGTGTACGTCAACGCGCACGGCACAGGCACGCCGCTCAACGACAAGACGGAAACGGCGGCGCTCAAGCGCGCGTTCGGCGCGGACGCATACAAGCTGCACGTGTCTTCGACCAAGTCGATGACGGGGCATATGCTCGGCGCGGCGGGCGGAGTGGAGGCGATCGCCGCCATTCTCGCGCTGGACGAGGGAGTCATTCCTCCCACCATCAATTACCGCGTGAAGGACGAGGCGTGCGACCTCGACGTCACTCCCAACGAGGCGGTCAGTACAAAGCTCACCTACGCCCTTTCCACCTCGCTCGGGTTTGGCGGTCACAACGGCTGTCTTGCCTTTAAAAAGCTGTAAGCCTGCCCATGCGTTCGGTCCGTTTACCGCATTGAACGCATTTTTTCACAACAGTAAGGAGAACGGAACATGGATAAGAAAAAGTTACGGGAGATCATAGCGGTCTTTAAGGAAAGCGGTCTTGCGAAGATGGAAATTTCCGAATCGAACAGTGAGGGGAATTTTGCGATCAAGCTGGAAAACGCTTCTGCCGCCGCTCCCGCACCCATTCAATATGTCAGCCTGCCCGAGTCCAAACAGGAAGAACCGCAGGCAGCTTCCGAAATCAAGGATTTCAACAAATACCGCGACGTCAAATCGCCCATGGTGGGGATTTTCTATACGGCGTCCTCGCCGGATGCCGAACCTTTTGTCAAAGTCGGGCAGAAGGTCAAGAAGGGGGATACCCTCTGCATCATCGAGGCGATGAAGCTGATGAACGACGTCGTTGCGGAAGAGGACGGGGAAATCGTGGAGATCTGCGCGGAGAACGGCTCTCTGGTCGAATTCGGTCAGGTCCTGTTCAAAATTTTCTGAGCGGCCGCCCCGGCGGGTACGTCTCATAGGTTTGCCGCGGAAAACGCTCCGCGGAGAATGAGGTCTTTATGTTCAGTAAAATTTTAATTGCAAACCGCGGCGAGATCGCCGTCAGGATCATCCGCGCCTGCAACGAAATGGGGATCCGCACCGTGGCGGTGTATTCGGAGGCGGACGCGCAGGCTCTGCACGTCAATCTTGCGGACGAAAGCTATTGCATCGGCCCCGCCCTCTTAAAGGACAGCTATCTCAACATGACGGCGCTCATCGACGTCGCCATTGCCACGGGCTGCCAGGCGATCCACCCCGGTTACGGGCTTCTGAGCGAAAATCCGCGCTTTGCGGAGCTCTGCGAAAAGTGCAACGTCAAATTCATCGGGCCGCACTATTCGGTCATTGCCAAGATGGGCGACAAGGACGAGGCGCGCCGCACCATGAAAAAGGCGGGCGTACCCGTCGTTCCCGGGCTGGATGAGATCACGGACATCGCTGAAGCAAAGAAGTTTGCTTCGCAGATCGGTTACCCCGTCATCGTCAAGGCCGCCGCAGGCGGCGGCGGAAGGGGCATCCGCATCGTCTGGAAGGAAGAGGACTTTGAAAACGCCGTCCGCACCGCTTCCGCGGAGGCGGAAAGCGCCTTCGGCAACGGAAAATGCTATCTGGAAAAGTATCTCACCGACGTCAAGCACGTGGAAATGCAGATCGTGGCGGACAACCAGGGCAACGTCGTGTGCCTGGGCGAGCGCGACTGCTCCATGCAGAGGAAAAATCAGAAGCTCATTGAAGAGAGTCCCTGCGTCACCCTCCGCCCCGAAGTGCGCGAAAAGATGATGCAGGCGGCAGTCCTCGCCGCAAAGACGGTCAATTATACCAGCCTCGGTACCATCGAGTTTTTGCTGGATAAGCAAAACAATTTCTATTTCATGGAAATGAACACCCGTCTGCAGGTGGAACACCCCGTCACGGAATACGTCACGGGCATCGACATCGTCAAGTGGCAGATCCGCATCGCGGCGGGCATCGAATTTTTGTATAAGCAGGAGGACATCCGTTTCCGCGGCTGCGCCATCGAGTGCCGCATCAACGCGGAGGACGTTCGCAACAATTTCCGCCCCTGCTGCGGTCAGATCAAGTTCATGCACATTCCGGGCGGGCCGTGGGTACGCTTCGATACCGCCATCTACCAGGATTACGTCATCCCGCCGTATTACGACAGCATGATCGGCAAACTCATCGTGTACGCGAGAGAGCGCACGGAAGCCATCCGCAAAATGAAGGCGGCGCTGTGCGAGCTGGTCATCGACGGCGTTCACACCAACGCGGAGCTTTCCGCAGACATTCTGGCACAGCCGGAATTCAAGGACGGCAGCTACTGCACAAACTTCCTCGAAAAGTTTTTAAAGAATTATAAGTAAGGCAGGGGAACCTCCTGCACAGTGAGGAGCATAGAAAAGTGAATTTTGAGGATTTAAAAAAGTTCTTTTTCAGAAAACCCAAAAACGCCTTGGAAGGAACGGACGAAAATGCCCCCGCGCCCGAAAACAAGCCCGCGCAGGACGCGCAGATCCCCGATCAGCTTGCGGAAAAATGCGAAAAGTGCGGCAAGATCATTCTTTCGGACGAGATGAAGGAAAATTTCGGCGTCTGTCCCAAGTGCGGCCATTATAAAAAACTCAGCGCGCGCGACCGCATCGCCATGTGCGCGGAAAATTTCACCGAACTGTTTGCCGACGTCATAGGCGAAAACGTGCTCGGCTTTCCGGGGTATGACGAAAAGCTCGCCTCCCTGCGCGCCAAGACGGGCGAACAGGACGGCGTCGTCTGCGGGGAAGGGGAGATCGGCGGCGTTCGCTGTGCCCTTTTCTCCATGGATTACCGCTTTATGATGGGCAGTATGGGCCATACCGTCGGGGAAAAGATCACAAAGACGTTCGAGTACGCCACAGAACATTGCCTGCCCGTCGTGGGGTTTGTCCTCAGCGGCGGCGCGCGTATGCAGGAGGGGATCATCTCCCTCATGCAGATGGCAAAGACGTCCGCCGCGGTCGCAAAGCACAGCGAAGCGGGATTGCTGTATATTTCCGTACTGACCGATCCCACCACGGGCGGCGTGTCCGCGTCCTTTGCGTTTGAGGCGGACATCATCATGGCGGAAAAGGGGGCGC
Source organism: Candidatus Borkfalkia faecipullorum (assembly GCA_019114245.1). Classification (GTDB taxonomy): domain Bacteria; phylum Bacillota; class Clostridia; order Christensenellales; family Borkfalkiaceae; genus Borkfalkia; species Borkfalkia faecipullorum. The sequence goes on from DXFX01000071.1 coordinate 38,436, forward strand.
TCATCGGCTTTGCGGGGCCGCGCGTCATCGAACAGACAATGCGCCAGAAACTTCCCGAAGGGTTCCAGCGGGCAGAATTTCTGGAGAAAAAAGGCTTTGCCGATCTCATTGTGGAGCGCCGTGAAATGAAGGAAAAACTTGCCGCGCTCCTGAAATTCCATGCAACGGAGATGGCGCAATGAACGCATACGAAATCGTTTTGAAGAGCCGCGAAAAGGGCAGACCCACCGCGGTGAAATATATTGAAAAGCTCACGGAAAGCTTTATCGAACTGCACGGCGACCGCCGCTTTTCGGACGATTCTGCCGTCATCGGCGGGATCGGCACCATCGGCGGAAAGCCTGTCACCGTCATCGGCATCGAAAAGGGAGCGGACACTGCGGACAAGATCGCGCACAATTTCGGCTGCGCACATCCCGAAGGATACAGAAAGGCGGTCAGACTGATGAAGGAGGCGGAAAAATTCCACCGCCCCGTCCTCTGCCTCGTGGATACGTCGGGCGCCTATTGCGGCATCGGCGCGGAAGAGCGCGGGCAGAGCGAGGCCATCGCCTCATCCATTCTGGATATGATCCGTTTAAAAACGCCCACGCTTTCCATCATCATCGGGGAGGGCGGCAGCGGCGGCGCGCTGGGGCTTTCCGCGGCGGACGAAGTGTGGATCACGGAAACGTCCACCTATTCGGTCATTTCCCCCGAGGGCTGCGCCTCCATTTTGTGGAAGGACGCGCAGAAAGTGGCGGAGGCTTCCGCCTGCCTCAAACTCACGGCGGCCGATCTTTACGAGCTGCACGCCGTCGAACGCGTGCTCGAAGAGAGAAATTTTTCCGACGAGTTTTTCTCGACTCTGAAAGAAAGCGTGTCCGCATTCTTCGCACAGAAGAGAGAGATCCCGCCCGAACAGCTTGTTCAGCAGCGTTACGAGCGGTTCCGTAAGTTCTGAAAAAAGGGCAACGTACCCTTGATTTTTTGACAAAGAGAGAAAATTTTTGCGCCTATTCAGGTCGCGATCCAGGAGGAGAGAATGATTGCCATTGTCACCGATTCGTCCGTCGGCTATTCCCAGGAAGAAATATCCAGCCGCGGCGTTCTGAGCGTCGTACCCCTCAATTACCAGCTCGGCCCCAATTTTTACGAAGAGTATCCTTCGGGCAGAAACGGCAATTATATGCAGATGATGCAGCAGGTCAGCCCGTGCAAGACGGCGCAGCCCGCGCTCAACAACTTTATCCGTACTTTCTCCGCCCTTGTCGGGCGCGGTTACGATGTCATTTGCATCGTCCTTTCGTCCGCGCTTTCGGGGACGTATTCTTCCGCGTGCTTTGCGGCGGACCAGGTGGGCGGCAACATCCGCGTGGTCGATTCCATGACCATCGGCGCAGGGATGCACCTGCTCGTGGATGAAGCGGTCAACATGGTCAAGTGCGGGCTCAGCGCGGAGGAGATCGTGGGGCATCTGGACAGATTAAAGCAGAAAATCGGCATTGTCTTTACGGTGGAATCGCTCGACCGCCTCGTGTTCGGCGGCAGAATGATGAGCCCGAAAGCCAAAACCACGCTCAATCTGCGCCCCGTGTTCACGCTCAAGGGCAAGATCTTTTTCAAAAACAATGCGCGCGGCGCGCGCGAACGGCTGGAAGAGATGGTCTCTCTCGTTCCGGAAAATACGCGCAGGCTCATCGTCTGCCGCTGCGGCGAGGAAACGGACGTCTCCGAGTTTACTCAGATGCTCAAAGAAAAGCTCCCCGCGGTGCACATTCATCAGCGCGTGGTGGGGCCCGTGCTCAGCATCCATGTGGATGCGGGCGCGTTCGGCGCGGCGTACGTTCTCAAAGACTGAAATGTGGGGCGGAAAAATTTTCCGCCCCGTTTTGCTGTACGCGTTGCGGCGGCGCGCCGATTTAGCGCTCTGCCGTTTGTCTTTAAAAACGGGATGCGTTTGTAAAATTTGAGGACAAAGGGGAGGAAAAATGCAACCGAAAATGCTGTATATGCGCAAAACGCCCCTTTCCAGCGGAGCGATCCTGTTTTTGCTTTCCGCAGGGTTCGTACTCTTTCCCACGCAGTGGCTGGGAGATCTTCTGACGCAGGACGAACTCCTCGCGCAGATGCTGGGACTGGGGATTTTGCGCATCGTCATGGCCGCGATCATGCTCGTGCTCGCCCTGCAGATGGGCATTCGCGGCGTTTGGGCGCCCGCAAAACTGCCGTATTTGCTGTTTGCCCTGCCCGCGCTGGCCGTCGCCGTCAACAACCTTCCCGTCGTGGCGCTTTGCCGCGGCACAGCGGGCGTCACGGGCGGCGGGGAATACGTCGCCGCTTTCGCTTTGCAATGTCTCGGCGTGGGACTGTTCGAGGAAGTCGCTTTCCGCGGCGTCATCTTTCCCTTTGCGCTGGGGGTGACGGGTACGGAAAAGAAGGGCAGGTTCGCCGCCGTTCTCCTTTCCTCCGCGGCGTTCGGATTGCTGCATCTCGTCAACCTGCTGGGCGGATTTTCGGGCGGCGTCTTTTTGCAGGTGGGGTATTCCTTCCTCATCGGCTGTATGCTGTCCGTGTGCGTCTTTTGCGGCAGCGGCGTGTTCGCCTGCGCACTTGTGCACGCGGTGTACAATTTTTGCGGAAATCTCATTTACTCGGTCGGAAATTTCGGGTTCGGCGCGTTCAAAGACGTGTGGTGCGCGGAAGAGATCGTGCTCACCGCGCTGGTTTCTCTGGCGGCGATCGCGTATTTTGCACTGATTTTGTGGAAAAAGAGTCCTGCGCAGGCGGACTTGTTTGCCGTTGTTCCGCCTGAAAGCGACAAAAAGGAGGAAGAAAATGCTGACGAGAGAGCCGACGGAGCAGATGATCGCTGAATGGAAGCGTGCTTTTAAAGAGAACAGGGGAAAACTTTCCCCCGGATTGGATGAAAGGGATCTGGAAAATTATTTCCTCGTGTCGGAGTATATACGGCTGAAAAAGAAATAACTCGCGACGGCGTCGCGGATGGCAGAATGACATAGGTCTGCGCTCCGTGCGACCGTTTTGATGAAAGGACAGGAAACGGGCGGATGAAATCCGCATAAATCGCCAAAATGCGACATACAATATACCACTTGTGTAGAAAACGCAAAAGGGGTAGAATTGTATGTGGGAATATATGGAAAGGCGGGCGCGGGCGAGTGCGGAATACATTTTGCAGACGGGCGCCACGGTGCGGGCGTGTGCGGAGCATTTCGGAACGAGCAAATCCACCGTACATAAGGACGTTACGGAACGTTTGCGGGAAGTGGATCTTGCCCTGTGGGAAAGCGTGCGCGCCGTGCTTGAAAAAAATCTTGCCGAACGGCACATCCGCGGCGGCAACGCCACGCGGGAAAAATATCTGCACAAATAAAAAGCGCGCGGCGCTCCCTCTTCTTTGCAGGGGAGCGCCGCGCGCTTTTGCAAAAAGAAATGCCCGCGGTGCCGTCCGCGGGTAAGTTCTTTTTATGCAGTAAAAGGCGGTTTAAAGTTTCTGTTCGCGCGTTTCGCGGTTTTTGTACGCGACAACGGCCTGTGCCAGCTGATCGGGGCAGGAGGTGTTGTTTCTGCACTTGATCCCGCGCAGAATGCTTTCCACCTCGTCCAGGGTCTTGCCTTCCACAAGTTTGGAAATTCCCTGCAGGTTTCCGCTGCAGCCGCCGATAAATTTTACGTTGTGGATCTTGTTTTCTGCGTCCACGTCAAAGATGATCTGGCGGGAGCAGGTTCCTTTTGTGTTGTAAGTGTACATTGTTTTATTACCTCATTCGGGGAAAAGAGAATCATATCGACAGAATGCGCAAAGCGTTCAGTCTACAAGATTTTCATAGATCACTGCGTATACGTCCGCAGCTTTCAGTTCCCATTTTTTATAAATATTCTGTGCGGTTTTTCTGTCCGGCACAACAAATTTGAGTTCCAGCATGGGCTGGGCAGGGGCGAGGATGCGCAGAAACACCGTATAGGTGCCGTCCTTGTTCTGGTAGTAATCGGACTTGCATTCCTGCCTGTTCCTGTACCTTGCGCTGTTGTTTTTGACAAAGACGGAAATTTCCTCTCTGGTGCTCTTGGGAATGTTTATGTAGAAATTGGCGAGGCAGCTTCTTCCGTCGGGAGTGATGGTGTACAGGGTATCGTCGTTGGTTTCCACCGTGCAGATAAAGCCGTCCTCCAGAAGCTGGGAAATGATCATCATGCAATCCATGTAATTGATCCAGTCGTTGCTGGTGGAACACATATCGATGATCGTCCGTTCGGAAAGGGCGCTCTCCATTTTGTCAAAGACGAACAGTAATATTAATTTGTTAACAAACATATCGCCTTGGATCTGCATGGGGGGATTCCTTTGATATAGTATTTTTCCACGGACAAAAAATCCGCTTTTTTCATGAAAAAGCGGATGATTTTGTCGCCTGTGTATAACTTATGAAATTGTGCGCGTCAAGCAAATTTTTTCAGCGCTTCGACGAGGTCGTCGCAGTTGTCGGAGTGGATCTCGACGACGAGCGGTTTGGAGAGGTCGAGGCTGAAAATACCGAGGATGGACTTCGCGTCGACGACGTATTTATCGCTCTTCAGGTCGATCTCATAAGGATAATCCTGCACGATTTTGACGAACTCTTTCACGTTCTGTGCCATTTGCAGAGAAATTTTTATGGATTTCATAAAGGCCTCCGAATTTTGTTTTTCTATATTATACATAAATTTTTCGGGAAAAGCAAGATATTTGCGAAAATTAACTTAAACTTTTCTGAAATTTGTGCTATAATGATATTCGAGCAAGGCAAGTTGTCAAATCTGCACAGAAAAAGGAGGGAATATGGATACGAGCAGGGAACAGATCGCGCTTTTTTTGCGCCGCTGTGACGAACTGATGCAGTCGAAGTATATCATAGCGGACACCAAGATCGGCGAATTGCTGCAATCGATCGCGATGTCCGATCTTCTGTACGCGTTTTTCCGCGACGCCACGGCGCATTTCGATTATGCGGGCGCAAAGCGCAAGTATATGAACTTCGCGCCCTACGGCGACGCGCAGAAAAAACTCCTTTTCCCCGAAGATCCCGTAGAACGACTGGCGTTTGTGTTCTGCCTTTTCATGGAATTTGACAACAAGACGATGGATCTGGGCTGGTTTTTACAGGAATATTTTTACGAGGACGGCAGCTTTTACGAAAGTTTTTACGCGTTTTGCAACCAGGTGGTAAAGCCGTTCAGGAACGCCGTCAAGGTGATGTTTGACGAGCCGCCGCGCGGCCGTCCCGCCCGCAACCCTGCGCCGCAGGCCGCCGTGCCGCAGGAAAAGCTCCCGTTTACGCCGCAGTGCATCGAAGAGGAAAAGAAGCTTGTCTACTCTTCCGCGCTTGCGCCGGCGGACAAAGTGGATGCGCTGCTTCTGCTCAATGCTCTCGCCGCGGCGAAAACCGTCCCGCTGCGCTGCGCGCTTTTAAGCGGGTACGACCGCTTTGCCCGCACCTGCGGCAGGAACAACCCTTATGTTGCCGCCATGCGCGCCGAGCTTGCACGGTTGAAGGAGAATTTATGAATCTGCAAGAAAAGACAGTGAAAAAAAATTACGTGTACCGCGGCAAGATCGTCAACCTCCGCGTGGACGATGCGCTGTTGCCGGACGGAAAACCCTGTAAGCGCGAGATGATCGAGCATCCGGGCGGCGCCTGCGTCCTGTTTGTCAGGGAGGGGAAAATTCTTCTGGTCAGGCAGTTCCGTTATGCGTACGGGGAAGAGCTTTTGGAGATCCCCGCGGGCAAACTCAATCCCGGCGAAGATCCCGCAGTGACCGCCGCGCGCGAGCTGGAAGAGGAAACGGGGTACATTCCCGAAAAGGTGAATCTGCTGTACACCATGTATCCCACGCCCGGCTACACCAACGAAAAAATTTACATTTACGAGGCGGAAGGCGCCCGCGCGGGAAAGGAACATCCCGACGAGGACGAGTTTATCACCAGCTCCTTTTATCCCGCCGACGAAGTGTGCAGGATGATAGAAAGGGGAGAGATCCGCGACGCAAAGACCATCATCGCGGTACAGCATTACCTCCTGAAAGGGAAAGGTTTGCTGTAAAAAAAGGGGTACGTGTTATAAAAATAAGGACAAGCCGCCCCAAAAAAGCGGCTTGGCGAAAAAAAAGGGCGCCTGCGGCAGAATGCCGCAGGCGCCCCGTTTTGCAGGGACAAAGAAAAGGGCAGGCGGATTACTTGCAGCCGCAGCCGCAACCGCTGAACAGGTTGTACAGTCCGCCCTTTTTGCACACGCAGTAAGCGATCGCAAGGATGATGGGGAGCCAGCAGCTGTCGAGAATGTTGTTGAGGATTCCCGTCTGCGAGCAACACAGGACGAGCAGAAGAATCAGGATCCACAGGCAGCCGTTCCCGCCAAGGCTTTCAAAACAGTTCATTGAATATTTCCTCCTGTTCGCCGCGGCGGATATGTATATTTTTTTGCGTCGCGGCGTAAATTAGGGGCAAGACGCGCAGGAGTGTCTGCGCGAAAAGCCTTATACTCATATGTATTCGCCCGCCCGAAAAAGTGTTCCGCCTGCCATAAAATTCCATTTTTTTGCATAAAATACCGCAATATACGTGCAAAAAAGGGGCGTGAAAAACTTTTCACATTCATTTACTTGCTTTGCCGCGCTCTTTTTGATATAATAAAAGACCAAAGAAGGCAGTTTTTTTGCCTTTGCGGACACAATTCGCTATGCGATGGATCTGCACCCCGGGCGGGGCAGAATCCGTTTTATGCGCATAAATACATTTTTTTTCACGGATATTCCCAAAGCGGAAATCCGATGGAGGCATTTATGAAAAAAAGCAAGTTCTTTTCGGCAAGGAACATCGCTTATCTTGCGGTGCTTCTCGCGCTGGTCATCGTGCTGCAGCTGATCGGCACACTGATCGGGAATCTGGGCGTCACGGCTCCCAGCCTCGTACTCATTCCCATCGTGCTGGGCGCGATCCTGCTCGGCCCCGTGGGCGGCGGATTTTTAGGGTTCGCGTTCGGGCTGGTCGTCGTGCTCGCGGGCGTGTTCGGAATGGATAAATTCACTTTCATTCTGTTCAGCGATCATCCTGTCCTTACCGTTCTCCTTTGCCTTGTCAAGGGAACGGCGGCAGGCGCCGCAGCGGGGCTCCTCTTCAAGGTTCTGCGCGGAAAAAACGAAAACGTCGCCGTCGTTGTCGCGTCCCTGTCGGCGCCCGTCGTCAATACGGGGCTGTTTATTCTCGGGGCGCTGCTGATGAGCGATACGCTCAGCGCAAACTTCGTTGCGGACGGGCAGACCGTTCTGTATTTCCTCATCGTCGGCTGCGCAGGGCTGAACTTTATCTTTGAATTTATCATCAACGCCGTTGCGTCTCCCGCCATTTATACGGTGGCGCGCATCGTCGGCAGAAAGGTGGGCGCAAGGTCGCCCCGCCCGCAGGAGAGAGCGGACGAACAGACCGTGCAGGCTCTGCCCCGCAAGGAAACGATAAAATAAGCAAAAGGCGGAACAGCGATGATCCTCTGTATCGACGTCGGAAATACAAACATCAAATACGGCCTGTTTGAAGGGGACGTCCTCAAAGTTTCCTTCCGCGGCGCCACCGAACTCAAACGCACCAGCGACGAGTACGGCACCATTCTGACGAATATGCTCTCCATCCGCGGCATTTTGACGGATGCGATCGACGGAGCCATCATTTCCTCCGTCGTTCCCGCGCTCAATTATACCATTCAGCATATGTGCGCCGGCTATCTCGGCGTGGAGCCGCTGATGGTGGGGGCGGGTCTCAAAACGGGTCATAACCTGCGCGTGGACGACGCGCGGGAAGTGGGGGCGGACAGGATCGTCAACGACGTCGCCGCCATTCAGAAGTACGGCGCGCCCCTCATCGTCATCGATTTCGGCACGGCGACGACGTTCAACGCCGTCAACGAGCAGGGCGAGTTCATCGGCGGAGCGGTTGCGCCCGGCATCCGCGGTTCGATGGATTCCCTCGTTTCGGGAACGGCAAAGCTCCCCCGCGTGGAGATTGAAACGCCCCGCTGCGCTATCGGAAAAAACACGACGACGAATATGCAGTCGGGCATCGTGTTCGGCTTTGCGGGACTGGTGGACTACATCGTCCGCAAAATGAAAAAAGAGATGAAAAACCCTGACGTGCGCGTCGTCGCGACGGGCGGGTTCAGCGAGATCATCGCAAAGGAGATCTCCTGCATCGATTACGTGGACAAGCTTCTCACCCTGCGCGGGCTGAAGCATTTGTACGATTTAAACTCTGTCGGAAAAAACTGATTTTTCCGGCAATCGGCACCATGCCGCGCTCTGCGCGGTGACATTACGGGACAGGAGGAGGTCATTCAATGAAAACGGTCGGAGTTGCAATTTTAGGTCTCGGGGTAGTGGGCGGAGGAACGTATAAGATCCTCACCGAACACAGGGAGTTTTACCGCCGCACGCAAAATGTGGACATCTCCGTGGAATGCGTTCTCGAACTCAACCGCCAGCGCGCGCTGGATCTGGGAGTGGAGGAGAGCAGGATCTGCAGCAACATTGCGGAAGTGGTCAGCAACCCGAACGTGGACATCGTTGTCGAGGTGATCGGCGGCGTGGAACCTGCCCGTTCCTTTGTCCTTGCGGCGCTGCACAGCGGAAAATCGGTCGTCACGTCCAACAAGGAACTCTTCTGCAAATACTGGTTTGAACTGGAAAAGGCGGCAAAACGCACCAACGTGGGCCTGTATTTTGAAGCGAGCTGCGTGGGCGGCGTTCCCATCATCCGCACGCTGATCGACGGGATGCAGGCAAACGTCGTCAACAATCTCACGGGCATCATCAACGGCACCACAAACTACATCCTCACCCGCATGGCGCGCGAGGGACTGGATTACCGTGAGGCGCTCAAAGACGCGCAGGCGCTCGGCTATGCGGAAAAGGATCCCACGGCAGACGTGGAAGGGTACGACGCGACGTACAAGCTCTCCATTCTCGCAAGCCTCGCTTTCCATACCAAAGTCCCGCTGGACAAGATCTACCGCGAGGGGATCACGGACATCTCCAGACAGGACATCGCCTACGGCGAAGAACTCGGTTATGTGCTCAAACTTCTCGCCATCGGCAAAAACGACGGGAAAGGCAACATCGAAGTGCGCGTACACCCCGCCTTCATCCGCAAGGATCATCCGCTCGCATCCGTCAGCGACAGCTTCAACGCCGTGTTCCTGAAAGGGGACTGCGTGGGCGACATCATGCTGTACGGCAGGGGCGCGGGCGCGCTTCCCACGGGCAGCGCCATCGTGTCCGACGTCATCTATGCCGCAACGCACAGCGATCCCAAGTACGCCGCGTTCAAAAACACGCAGCAGGCGGAAAAGGGCGTCCGCTTTGTCTCCGATTTCAAGAGCCGCTACTATATCCGCTTTACGGCCAAGGACCGCCCCGGCGTTCTTGCCAAGGTGGCAGGCATCTTTGCAAAGTACAACATCAGCATCATCGACCTCATCCAGAAGGGCGAGGACATGGAAAATATCCCTATCATTCTCATCACGCACGAAACGGGCGAACTCTCCGTCCGCCACGCTCTCGAAAAGATCGCCGCGCTGGAAGACGTTGTGGAAGTCAACAGCGTGATCAGGGTAGGTGACTGAGATGATCGTGCGTGCCGATCTTCCCTACAACGTCACACCGCATTTCAAGGGCGGCGAAGGGGAAGTGCTTCTCAAAGACCTCACGGCGGGCAAAAAGCCCGCAAATGTGCGTGTGTTCAACGAGATGGTCCTGCGTCAGGGCTGTTCCATCGGGTACCATGCGCACACGGACGATTGCGAGATCATCTACATTCTCGAAGGGGAAGGGGTGTATCTCGACGGCGATGAAAAAAAGCAGGTTTTCGCGGGCGATACGCTCCTCTGCTATGCGGGGGAAAGCCATTCCCTCAGCAACGAGCGGGAACAGCCTTTAAAGTATCTCGCCGTCATCGTACAAAACTGAACTTTCGGCGCCGCTCTCTGCGGCGCCGTCGTCATGTCAGACAGGAGGAATATCATGCGTGCAGCCGTACTTGTCAATGCCTATATCCGCGCCGCGGGAATGCTGCGCCAGGCGGAACGCGTTGCGGAAGAACTGCGCCTGCTGGGCGTGGAAACGGACATCGTAAAAAACGGGACTTTTCTGAGCAATGTCATCAAAAACGAGATAACGTCCCCTCAAAATTACGACTTTGTCGTGTATCTGGACAAGGACAAATACCTGCCGCGGATGCTGGAAAAGTGCGGGCTGAGGCTGTTCAACAGCGCGAAGGCGGTAGAGGAGTGCGACGATAAAATGCTCACCTGCATCGCGCTGGCGGGGGGCGGAGTCAACCTTCCCGACACCCTTCCCGCGCCCCTGTGCTACTATGCGGATGCCCGCGTCCCGCAGGAATTTGTGCGCGGAGTGGGGGAGCGGCTGGGCTTTCCTCTCATCGCCAAAAAGAGCTTCGGCAGCTGGGGCATGGACGTGCGCCTGATCGCAGACGAGGAGCAGCTCGCCGCCGTCGCGGAGGAATTCCGCCTGTATCCGCACCTGTATCAGAAGCGGGTGGGAAAACCGGGGGAGGATTACCGTATTCTCGTCGTCGGGAAGAAGGCGATCGCTTGCATGAAGCGCAAAAACGAAGGGGATTTCCGTTCCAACATCGAGGCGGGCGGAAAGGGGGAAAAGGCTTGCCCTGCCCCTGTCTTCTTTGAAACGGCGGAGAAGTGCGCGCAAATTCTGGGCCTGGATTACTGCGGCGTGGATCTGCTGGACGAAGGGGGCGTTCCTTACGTGTGCGAAGTCAATTCCAACGCCCTTTTTAACGAGGCGGAGCGGGTGACGGGCGTCAACGTCGCGGGGGCGTATGCAAGGTACATGGTAAATTGCATAAAAGGGGAGAAGTGAGCGGATAAACGCAAAAAATATTTGAATAAAACGAATAAAAATGTAAAACGCACCGCGAAAAGCTTGCCTTTTTTCGCGGTGCGTGATATGATAAACACACTTCACCGCGCACGCGCGCGGGATTTTTGTATGCTATCTGTTCCCCGACTATGGTTTCGGCGGATGAGGATAAATTTATTTTTGAGGTACTGAAATGAAGAAAGTGCTTTTTGCGGTAGTTTCCGCACTGTTGGTTGCGGTAATGGCAGTGTCCGCGGTTGCGTGCTCGGGCGGCACCAAGGTAAAAGTGATCGAGATCGATCTTTCCGCGGAAGAATATGGGATCGCCATCGAAAAGGGCAACACGGAGCTGAAAACGCAGATCGACGAGATCGTCAACGATCTGATCGGGGACGGCGTGGACGTCGACGGGAAAAAGGTCAAGTTCAACGACATCTATCTTGAAGAGATGGAGGCCTTTGAAAACGGGGAGTTCCTCAGCATCGGCGAAGTGGCTACGGAAAGCACAAACCGCGACAACGAGCTGGTCGTGGCAACGAACGCAGAATTTGCGCCTTTTGAATACATCAGCGGCGAATCTTTTGGCGGGATCGATATGCAGGTCGCAAAGATCATTGCCGACAAAATGGGCAAAACGCTCGTCATCAAGCACATGGCTTTTGAATCGGTGATCGGTTCGATCACGACGGGAATGGCGGACATCGGCATGGCGGCTATGACCATCAGCGCCGACCGTCTCGAAGAGGTCGATTTCTCCGTTCCTTATTGCAAAACGGCGCAGCGCATTGCGGTTGCGGCGGACGATACGCGCTTTGACGAATGCAAGACGGCGGAGGACGTGAACAATGTCCTGAAAGGGCTGTCCGGGGTCAAAGCAGGCGGCGCTACGGGGCAGACGGGCCTTTATTATCTGCAGGGCAGCGAAGATTTCGGGTTTGAAGGTTTTGCAAACCTGGAAATACAGCAGTTCACAAAAGTTTCCAATGCGGTACAGGCGTTGGTTTCCGGGAATATCGAAATCGTCTGCGCGGACAGAGATACGTTGAAGGTCGCGACGGACGGCGTTAACAGATAACAAAAAAGATGCGTAAGATCGAGATGTTTTTAAGGTATTTTATAGACTACGGCGGCTATAAAACGGCGCTGACGGGTCTGAAAAATTCCTTAATCATTGCTATATTCGGGCTGATCATAGGGATAGTGCTCGGTTCTGTCGTGGCGGCGATCAAGGTCGCGGGTGCGCGCAACAGGGTTGCCAAAATCATTTCCTATGTCGGGGACGTATATACCAGCATCTTCCGCGGCACGCCTATCGTGGTCCAGCTGATGATCTTCTATTTTATCGTTTTCAACGGGGTTCCGATGAGCGATCTTATGAAAGTGGTCATCGTGTTCGGGCTGAACAGCGGCGCCTATGTTGCGGAGATCATGCGCGGCGGCATTTTGTCCGTCGACGCGGGGCAAATGGAAGCGGGAAGGACTTTGGGGCTTTCCTACACGGCCACGATGATCAAGATCGTCATCCCGCAGGCTGTAAAAAACGTGATACCTACATTGGGCAACGAGCTGATCGCACTGACCAAAGATACGTCTGTGGCAGGTTATGTCGCGACGATGGATCTGAACGCCGCTTTTTCGGCGATCGCAGGTGCGACATACGATGTGATCATTCCTTATCTCATGCTCGCGCTGATCTATTTCCTGATCGTATTGCTGCTCACGTTCCTGATTCGGTTTGTGGAAAGGAGGATGCGCAAGAGTGAAAGACGATAAGAAACGTTCTCCGAAATTTGCAAAGACGGAAAAGACGCCTGTGGAGCCGTGCGATCCCGAAGCGCTCATCGAGGTGCAACATCTCACCAAAAAATACGGCGATCTTCTCGTTCTCAACGACGTCAGCGAAAAGATCATGCAGGGCGAAAAGGTGGCCATCATCGGGCCTTCGGGCAGCGGAAAGAGTACCTTTTTGCGCTGTCTGAACGTTCTGGAAGATCCCACGGACGGCTACGTCTTTTTTGAGGGCAACAACCTGTGCGATCTGCGCGTGGACATCAATCTGCAGCGCCGCCGCATGGGCATGGTGTTCCAGCAGTTCAACCTGTTCAACAACATGAACGTGCTCAAAAACATCACGCTCGCGCCCGTTCACGTGGCGTTGCAGGATCTGCGCAAGACGCGTCGCAAAAACTTTTTCACGCGCATTGCCAACGTGTTCCGTTCCAAAGAGAAGAAAAAGCCCCTCGTTCCCTTGCAGACAAGCAAAAAACAGATCGTCGCGGACGCGGAGCAAAACGCCATGCGGCTGTTGGGCAGGATAGGGCTTGCGGACAAGGCGAAGGTGTATCCTTCCACCCTTTCGGGCGGACAGCGCCAGCGCATCGCCATCGTCCGCGCGCTCGCCATGAACCCCAAAGTGATGCTGTTTGACGAGCCGACCAGCGCACTCGATCCTGAAATGGTGGGGGAGGTGCTCGAACTCATCAAGGAACTCGCCGACGAGGGGATGACCATGGTCATCGTCACGCACGAAATGGGCTTTGCCCGCGAGGTCGCCACCCGCGTCTTTTTCATGGACGGCGGCAAGATCCGCGAACAGGGCGGCCCCGAACAGATCTTCGGCGCGCCGCAGGACGAGCGTCTCAAAGAATTTTTATCCAAAGTATTGTAACAATCAAAGCTCAGACAAAGTCTGGGCTTTTTTTTGCCCATAAATTCTGCTGTAAATATTGCAATCTGGTTTTTTATATGATATAATAAAATCTGCGGCGAAGGGAGGAAAAGTCTCTCTTTTTTCAAAATCGGCGCAGACAGTGAGGTGAAATATGGCGGCGGAACGGAGAATTTTTATCAGTTATTCGTCAAAGGAACTGGATATCGCGGCAAAAGTATGCGATTATCTGGAGCGCAACGGCATTTTGTGCTGGATCGCGCCGAGGAATGTGGACGCGGGCGGCAACTATGCTTCGCAGATCGTGCGGGCGATCAAGCAGTGCGACATTCTGGTGCTGCTCGCTTCGCGCAGTACCAATGCGTCGGGCCACGTCAGCAACGAGGTCAGCATTGCATTCGACAACAAAAAGACGATCATTCCCTTTAAATTGCAGGATTTCGAGTTTACGGACGAATACCTGTATTTTCTGGGCAGAAAGCACTGGATCGAGACGCACGGAGACGTCAATGCGGGGCTGGAAAAGCTGCGCGCCACCGTGCTGAGCGTTATCGGCGAACAGGCGGCGCCGACCGCCGCGGTGCCGCAGGAACCTCTTTTCCGCGCAAGGCCCGCCGCGCCCGCAGAACCCGCCCCGACCGAAGAGCGGCAGGGCAGCCGCCACACGCGCGAAAGCATTGTCGCTTCCCTGATCGCGGGGTGCGAAAAATATCCCTATTATCTGTACAAAAAGGTAAACACGCCCGAACGGTACGAAAACTTCCTGCAGCACGCGCTCGTCATGTTTTCGGAAACGGTGAGCGTGTATCGGTACAACAAGTGTCTTTCCGATTGCGAAAACATCATCGACCTGCTGGTGGAAAATCTTTCGGGAGAGGCGGAATGCTGCGTGCAGGTGCAGGGTCTGCCAGGCGGCGCAAAGAACATGATCCTGCAGCTCGTGTTTTACAAAATGCTGGAAAATTTCCGCACGGGAAAATCCGACGTCCTGCCTTTTTACCTTTCGGCGAGCTATTACGAAAAGATCCCTTACAACCCCGACAACGTTTACGGGCAGATGAAGGACGTGATCGGCAAGGACTGCAGGGAATACTTTGCCTATTTGCAGGAGAATCCGACCGTGCGCCCCGTGCTGCTCATCGAGGCGATCCGCGAGCACAACGTCGCGCGCTTTTCGCCCGAAAACGCCGTGGCGGAGCTCTGGTCGCGGTATAAAAAGTTCAACAGGGCGTGCGCCATCGACGTGGGGCTCATCAAAAACCGCGCGAGGCTGAAGCGCGTCATTCCCATCGCGGGAGACGCCAAGGGGTACACACTCGTGGTGAACCAGATCCCCATTGACGACAAAAACGCCTGCCTGCGCCTGATCGGAAGCGTGTTCGCCATGTACGGCTACGATCTGGACCCGCAGGAAGCGTATTCCTTCCTCAGGGCGATGCAGTATCCCGCCGTGGACATTTTCCTCGTGCGACTCATCGCCACGGAAACCATATCCGTGTACAACCGCGACGACATCCGCCTGACGGACATCTACGAAAAATTTGCCCTTTCCGAACTCTACGGCGATGCGGAACAGCTGAAAAAAGTTTCCCGCGAACTGACGGCGTATGTCTTTGACCAGTCTTACACGCTGCCGTCCACGGGTTACAATGCCGCCATGTGGTCGCTGCCGCACAAGCACAATACCTATCTCGAATTTCTCATTGCCTACTACTTTGTCTACCGCATCGAGCACTATAAGGAATATTCCGAGCACAGATTTTTCGCCATCGTGCTCACGGCAATGTCCAATCACTTTGTCGTCTCTTTCCTCAAAGAAAACTATACCCTGCAGGAGATCCTGCTGCATTTCATCCTGGAAAATTACGAAAGCTTCGATATGCAGCAAAAGGTGAACGCCGTGTACTGGCTGGGCAGGATCACCTTTAAAAATCTGGCGGGGGAGGCGGTGGAACTTCTCACCCGCGAGTTTGACAGGATGCTCCCGCTCGTCAAGACCAACAACAGGAGCACGCAGGAAAATTACGACAATCATTTTATGTTCCGCTCGGTGTGTATCGGGCTCTTGTATCAAAGCAAGATGAAGGCGATGGACGAATACCTGTGCGTGGTGGTCACCAACGACATTGCCAACGCCATCAACAGGGGCGCCACCATCGAGTATTTCGGCGACAATTACCAGATGGTCGCGCACGATTCGTACTATCTGGACAGCGATCTGAACCTGGGCGAACAGGCAATCAAGATCCTGATCAGCCGCATCGAAAACGCGCTCACGGGAAACACGGGCAAGTTTGTGGAAAACAATCTCGTCACCCTGCTCACGCTTCTGCAATCGCGCATCCAGAACGACAGGACGGTACTGAAATACGATGTACGTCCCTACGTTTCCAAAGCGATGGAACTGCTTTCTCTCTACCGCAAGCGCCCGCAGAACATCGTTTCCTCCAAGCTGATGTACTATTTCCAGAGCGTGGAAGAGGATTTTCACTACTATCTCGATCATGCCCGTTTCGACATCGGGCCGATCATTTACAACAGGTACAGGCGGCTCAAACAGGTCAAGCGCACCCAATGGCTGAAACACGACATTTACGATCCCGAAAGCGTTGCCGAACACAGTTACAGCGCCTGGATGCTCGCCATGTTTTTCCTGCCCGAAGAATTGCAGATGGAAGGGTACTGCAAGAGGGAGGTCCTGGATATGCTCCTCATCCACGACATGGCGGAAGCCGCCGTGGGGGACGCGCGCACCAGCCTTTCCGAACAGAAAAAGGAACTCAAAGAGCAAAACGACGTTCTGCGCAAACTCTTTCTGAAAGGGACGTATCCGGACATCGCCAATCTCTCCTATTACTATAACATCTGGACGGGGTACTACAACGGCATCAATGCCAACGCCAAGGTCGCGCGGGACATCAATCTTTTACAGTCCGTCTATACCTTCTGCGAATATTATTGCACCTTCCCCGATCACTTTACAAAGCAGGACGCCGCAGCGTGGATCCGCGAAAAGAACAACCTCAAGACGGAAGTGGGGTACCAGCTGTTCGAGCGGCTCATCCTCAAAAACAACGATTTCAGGCGGCTGTTTGAGGAGATAGAAATGTAAAAACGAAGCGCGCTTTTCAGCGCATAAAAAACGGCGTCACTGCTTGCAGTGACGCCGTTTTTATACTACGTTCTCTTGTTTTCAGGACAAAATCCCCGCGCGGTGCGCTCAGAAAGGCCGCCCGTTTTTTTCGGGCAAAAATTTCCAGTACCGCACGGGCATATAGCCCTTCATCTGCTTTTCGTGCGGGCGCTGGGCAATGTTCACGCTCTCGTAATACTGTTTCCAGAGATTCTGAAAGTTTTCCTCATCGGGGGAAAGGGGAACGTCCACCTTTTCCTCGGTCTGTACGATCACGCAGTCTTTGCCGTTCCAGAGGGCGGCTTTCCTGCGCGAAAGGTCGTGCATGACAAAGGGCTGACCTCCCAGCCTGCGCAGAAAATGGGGGAGGATGAGGTCGAGAATGTCGTTGTCTGGGGTGAAAGGGGCGTACCATATGCCGTTTGCACCTTCCATAAAGCGCAGAAATCCCTTCATGCGGTGCGCTTCCAGCGTCACCTTGCCGCGCAGATCCCACGCGGCGGAAACGCTCGCGTCCGCGCGCCTGTCCCGCACGGGCGCTCTTTCCTGCACGATGCGCCGTATATACCGCAGGGCGACCATCTCGCGCTCGGGGGAGCAGGAGCGCAAAATCAGTCCGATGTCGTCCAGCGAATGCCTGTCGTATTGCAAAAGCCGCCTCTTTACGCGGTCGGACTTTTCTTTTTCCTCCTGCACGCAGACGATCTGCGCGCCCAGCGGCAGCTGGAAAGAGCGGGAGAGGAGGAGACAGCTCTTGTCCGTGCAGGCGGAAAACACGGCGGTATAAAAGCAGTTTTCGCTGCCGTCCGTAACGTAGACGTTCACAGCTGCCCCGTGAGAACGCTGGCAGAGGTGTCCAGCGTGGAGAACATGGAAAGCTGTTCGCTGGTCTGCGAGTGCTCTTCCAGCGCCAGCATACGGCGCACGGCGGAAGTGTTTTCGCTGCCGTAAAACTTTCCGCCGCAGGTGATAAAGTGCTGTGCGCGCTTGAGCACGATGCGCATTCTCGCAAGGTCCTCAAAGCGCAGGGCGCCGAACCTGCGCGCTTTCATGATCTTGTACGCGCCCAGCGTGCCTATGCCGGGTACGCGCAGCAGCATTTCCAGGGGCGCCGTGTTGATCTCCACGGGGAAGCACTGCATATTTTTCAGCGCCCAGGCGCACTTGGGGTCGTACTCCTGCGGCAGGTTTTCTCCCTCGCCCGCGATCTCCTCGGCGGAAAACCCGTAATAGCGCATCAGCCAGTCCGCCTGGTACAGCCTGTGTTCGCGCAGCAGTCCCGTGCAGGTGTCGGGCAGAAGGGAATGCCGCACCACGGGCACGTAGGAGGAATAATACACCCTTTTGAGGGAAAACTTTCTGTACATCGCCTGCGAAAGGCGCAGGATCTGCCCGTCCGCTTCGGGGGAAGCTCCCACGATCATCTGCGTCGTCTGCCCTGCGGGCAGAAATTTGCCCTTTCCCTTGCCCTTGTGTTCGGCGGTAAACTCGCTCTTTTGCAGGGCAAGCTGTTTCATGGGCAAAAGCAAGCTTTCCCGCGTCTTTTGCGGGGCAAGCAGTTTCAGGCTCCTTTCGGAGGGGAGCTCCACGTTATAGCTCATGCGGTCCACCGTGCGCGCCGCGCGCGTGAGCAGGAGGGGGTCGGCATAGGGGATGCCTTTGAGATGAATGTATCCGTTAAAGCGGTACTCTTTTCTCAGTTTTTCCGCCGTTTCCACCAGCCGTTCCATGGTGTAATCGGGGTTTTTCGTCACGGCGGAGGAGAGGAACAGCCCCTCGATATAGTTGCGCCTGTAAAACGCCATCACCAGCTGACAGATCTCGTCGGGGGTGGCCTCCGCGCGCGGGACGTCCGCCTCCGCGCGGTTGGGGCAATACAGGCAGTTGTAGATGCACTTGTTGCTGAGCAAAATTTTCAAAAGTGAAATGCAGCGCCCGTCGGGTGTGAACGAGTGGCAGATCCCGCCGATCGAGGCGTTCCCCAGCCCGCCCTTTTTGTTGGCGCGGGCAGAGCCGGACGAGGAACAGGATACGTCGTACTTTGCGCTTTCCGTCAGAATTTTCAGCCGTTCCGCTTCCATGCCGTTTCCCTCCTTTTTCTTTCAGTATAGACCATTTTTTTAAAAAAGTCAAACATTTGTTTGTATTTCTGGATGGAAGATTTTTCAAAATTTCACTTGTTTTTCATGCAACGTTGGTGTTATAATAATATTGTTGATTTACAATGCTAAGTAAAATAGTGAGTACGGAGGAAAAGCGACATGAAAGTGCTGATCGTAGACGATGAAGAGATGATCCGCAACGTGCTGCGGGAGTACATCGAGTTTGAGGGAAACGAGGCGTATGAAGCGGCGGACGGCATCCAGGCAGTCAAGATGTGCAAGGAAAACGATTACGACATCATTCTGATGGACGTGATGATGCCTTCTCTGGACGGTTTTTCCGCGGTCAAGGAGATCCGCAAGTTCAAGGACATTCCCGTCATCATGCTCTCCGCAAGGGGGGAGGAGTACGACAAGCTGTTCGGCTTTGAAGTGGGCGCGGACGACTACGTCACCAAGCCTTTTTCTCCCAAGGAAGTGATGGCGCGCATCGCGGCCGTCACCAAGCGCCACAAGGCGGGCGCACCCGCCTCGCGCGAGACGCTGCAATTTGAGGGGCTGGAGATCGACATGAAGGGGAGAAACGTGTTTGTGGACGGCAAAAAGCTGGATCTCACCCCCAAGGAATACGAGCTTCTCTTTTACCTCGTCAAAAACAACGGCATTGCCCTTTCACGCGAAAAGCTGCTTTCCGACGTGTGGGGATTTGATTTTTACGGGGACGACAGGACGGTGGACACCCACATCAAGATGCTGCGCGGCAGTCTGGGCGAATACCGCAAGTTTATCGTCACGCTGAGGGGATTGGGTTACAAATTTGAAGCATGAGCAAAATCAGGCATTTCCACAGCATCAATTTCATATTGTGGCTGAGTTTCCTTATTTTTGCGGCGTTTATCATCATGTTCACGTGGGTGTTTCAGACCACCCTTTTAAGAGTTTTTCTCAGCAAGCAGATCTCGGACGATCTCAATTCTTTCGGCAAGCTTGCCTACGAACGTCTGCACATTGAACTTCCCGTTCAGGAAAACATGGCGGACATCGAGCGCTGTGTGGAGACGCTGCAGAACAACGACCGCGCCGCCACCGTGTATCTGTTTTCGGCGGATGCGAAAAAGCTGTATCCCGTAGCGGATGCGAACGAAGTGTATGCCTTTTCCACCTCGGAAGAGGAAAACGGAACGGTGCTCAGCTCCGAACAGATCGATTTTCTGCGCGCAAAGGAAAAGTACCAGCCGGAAATTTTGAGCGATCCGAAAATTTCCGCAGGGCTTCCGCTCCTTCTGGACAATTCGCGGTTTTGCTATATCGCCTATTTCGGAGAGACCGCGGCGGCGGAAACGGCGGACGGGACGGACGGAGCGTATCTGTTCATCGAGTATTCCACCGAACTTGTGGATACCGCCATGGGGACCATGCGCGTACAGCTCGTCCTCATCTCCATCATCGTCATCTTCCTGGCGCTGATCGTTTCCGTGCTGCTTTCCATGAAACTGACAAAGCCCATCACGCGCATCACGCGCGCCGCCAAACGCATGGCGGAAGGGGATTTCAGCGTCAACTTCAAGGGCGAATATTCCTACGACGAAATGGAACAGCTGGCGGAAACACTGGACTATGCCAAGGAGGAGATAGGAAAGTCCGATCAGCTGCAGAAAGAGGTGCTCGCCAACGTCACGCACGATCTGAAGACCCCGCTCACCATGATCAAGGCGTATGCCTCCATGATCCAGGAGATCTCGGGCAACGATCCCGTCAAGCGCGCCAAGCACACGCAGGTCATCATCGAAGAATCGGACAGGCTCACCTCTCTCGTCAACGATATTCTCAACCTCTCCAAGATCCGTTCGGGCATGGACTCGCTGAAAATTTCCAATTTCAACCTTTCCGAGTTTATCCATGAGGTTCTGGAACGGTTCAGCTATCTCACGGAAACGCAGGGGTACACCATCACGCGCGACGTCGAGGACGACCTGTTCACCGAGGCGGACGCGGAAAAGATAGAGCAGGTCATCTACAATCTTGTCGGAAACGCCGTCAACTATACGGGCGAGGACAAGAAGATCGCAGTCGGGCTCAAGCGCACGGACAAGGGGCTCAGGTTCACCGTGTCGGATACGGGCCGCGGGATCCCCGAAGAGGAGATCAAGACCATCTGGGACAGATACTACCGCTCCTCCGAAACGCACAAGCGCCCCATCCGCGGGACGGGGCTGGGACTTTCCATCGTCAAGACGATCCTGTTAAAGCACGGATTTGAGTTCGGCGTGGAGAGCGAAGTGGGCAAGGGAAGCACTTTCTACGTCATCTTCCCCGACAAATAAAAAGATCGCCCCGAAAGCGAAGGCTTTCGGGGCGTTTTCTCATGCGGGATAAATGGCGTTTACCATTGCCAGGGCAAGCTGTTCGGGCGATTCCCTGCAGTCGTTGTCCAGCCACGCCATAGAAACGTTGAACAGCATCCCCGCGTAAAGATAGGGGGCGTAGCCGTCCGATTCGGGATGATCTTCTTTAAATTTCTGTGCAAAGTGCTTGTTGAGGTAATCGAGATAGATATATTCCAGCCTCGCCCTGCGCAGAAGTTTCAGCGTGGGGGCGTTTTCGCGGAACAGGCGGAACACGGAAGTCACCACCAGCACATAATCCTCCCGCGTCCGCGCAAAAAAATGCTGTTCCAGCTGAAAACTTTTTCGGTTGTGTTCAAAGTAAAAGAGGATGACGTCTTCCTTGTTTTTAAAGTGCCTGTAAAAGGTCACTCTGCCCACGCCCGCCTTAATGTCCGTCACGCTGATCTTTTCGTATTCGTATTCCTGCATCAGTTTAAACAGCGCCTGCGTGATATAATAGTTGGAATATTCTTCCGGCGTGTAATCCACGGTACACTTTCCCCCTTTTTGTTTCAATGGGGGATACATAATCCGCCCATCTGTTTCTTTGCCCTTTTTCGGGATTGACTTTTTTCCCGTTTTCTTCTATGATACAACTGTTCCATCAAGGTTGTCAACCAAATGCGCGCAGGAAAGACGGCCGAAAGGAACAGGAGGAAGAAAAATGTCGGATAAAGATTTTGTCACATACGAATACATGGCAAAGACGGGAAAGGCGGAGGAGTCTGCAAGGCTTGCCGACCTTTATGAAGCGTTCGGTTGGGAGATCGTGTCCTCTGCGCCGTCGGCGCTCTCTTCGGTCACGCTGTCCCTGCGCAGGGACAGAAAGCTCAAGCACCGCGCGGAGCTGCGCAGGCTGCAGGGGCAGGCGGAAAACGTACTTCAGACGATCAGGCGCCTGAACGGTGCAAAGACCTTCGGGGCGCGCGTTTTCAGCTATATTTTCGGCGCCATCGCCGCCCTCGTGCTCGGCGGAGGGATGTGCCTGGTCATGCTGAATGCGGGCGGCGTCGCCGGCTTTGCCGGCGGGATCGTGCTGGGGGTCGCGGGCATCGTGCTCTGCTGCGTCAATTATCCCATGTATAAAAAGATCTCGCAGAAGAATACGGCGCGGCTCATGCCCGTCATCGAGGAAAACGAGGAAAAGCTTTCCAACCTGCTCGAACAGGGCAACGACCTGCTCAGCACAGAACTCATTTAAAGGAACAGCGGCAGACTATGTCACAAAAAAGGGAGAACGTACACAACTTTTTAAACCATCTGCGCAAGGATTTCGCCTATCGCACCTTTGTCTTTTCGGGACTCTCCTTTTGTGCCACGGTCCTGTTTGCGGGATATAACCTCTTTCTCGGCATCGCGTACGGCGCGGCGATTTTCCGTCAGGATCGTATGGGTGGCATTGCGGGAACTTCGCGCCGTGCGCAGGGCATGATACAAAGCGAAAAAGGGCGGGTTTTGAACAAAACCCGCCCTTTTTCGCGCAAACATGGCAAGATATTCACCCGAAAGAATGATAAGATATGTTTTGAAATTCTATACGGGGAGCAGACTCTTGGCACGGAAAATCGTCATCACGTCCGGAAAAGGCGGGGTAGGAAAAACGGCGATCGCCGTCAATCTCGGCTTGCGGCTCGCCTCGGCGGGGGAGCGCGTGATCCTTGCGGACGCGGATTTCGGACTCAACAACATCGACGTCGTGTGCGGCGTGGAGGGCGCCGTTCTGTACGACATTGTGGACGTCATCGAGGGGAGATGCCGCGCCGCGCAGGCGCTGGTAAGGCACCCGGAATGCCCCAATCTCTCCATTCTGCCCTCCAACCGCACGGACCCGAACAAATACGTTTCCCCGCAGGCGGTGCGGCTGATCATCGATTCGCTCGCGCCCCGTTACGATTATGTGCTCATCGATTGCCCCGCGGGCATCGGCAGCGGCTTTCACCGCGCGGTGGCCTCCGCGGAAGAAGCGCTCGTCGTCACCACGCCGCACGTGTCCTCCCTGCGCGACGCGGACAAGGTGATCGCAGTGCTCAAAAGCTATCGCTTAAAAAAAGTGGAACTGGTCGTCAACATGGTGCGCGGCGACCTCGTCGTGGACGGGGACATCCTTTCCCCGGACGAGATCGCGCGCATTCTGAAAATTCCGCTGGTGGGCGTCGTCCCGCAGGAGGACGGCGTGTTTTTGGGGGAGCGCGGCTGTGCGGGGCGCGCGTTTAAAATGTTGGCAGGCAACATTGCAAAGGGAACGAGAAAGATCTATAATGTAACGGGAAGATACAACGGGTTTTTCGGTTCCATCCGCCGCAATCTGAAAAAAAATCTGTGATCTAAAACAGGCTGAACCTTTTTCCCGTCGTCAGCAGATAGATGAGGTTGAAGGCAAAATCTGCCGCCGTGCAGAGGCTCAGGCTCACCGCCGCGGCGCGGCGGAAAGGATAGGGGAGATCGCGCACCGTTTTCCGCGCGGGCTCCCATACGACGGCCATGCCCAGCGTGATCAGCCCGCCCCAGAGCAGGGTAAAGGAAAGGCTCACGCTCCCAAACAGCTGGAATTTCTGGTAGGAGTAATTCCACAGCCGCACGTGAAGAAGGTCTGTAAAGAGGGTGCCTACGGCCAGCTCCGCCGCCGCGGGAGGGAAGGACGCCAGGACAAAATAGAGGGCAAGCACGCCCAGGCGCGCCGCCGCTTTCCGTGCGGGCGGCAAGGGGGCGGCCTTTTTCCACAGCGGCGAAAGCCGCCCCGTCTGCGGCGTTCCCAAAAGGAAATGTTCGGCAAGCACGGCCGTCCCGTAGATGGTGCAAAAGGGCAGGGTGAGAAAGCCGCGGTCGGCAAGCACGTTCCAGCGGAACAGAAACAGCGCCGTTTCCGCGCACCAGCCAAAAAACGAGAGAATAAAAAAGAGGATCGCGCAGTCACAGACGCAATGCCGCGCGGAAAGAGTTTTCATAAATGCAGTTTGTGTAAAGGCAGAACAAATATTTGTCGGGAGGAAAGCATATGCGTAGATTGCGGGAAAGCGCGCTGCGGGCGCGCGACGTTCTCGAACGGGAAAAACAGCCACTTTCGGAGGGCTGCCGCGCGCTCATCGCGCGCGACGTTGCCGCCGCCTTGTCGGAATACTTCGTTCTCACGGGCAGCGTCCGCCTGAAAGTGGAGCGCGGCGAAAAGGTGAAGATCACGCTGGAAGCGGAGGCGGAAAGCATTTTGCCCTTTGCCTCATTCGGCGGCGGGCTTTAAACAAAACGGCATATATAGGCTCAAATATTGTGCAAATTCTACAAGATATTGTATTTGTTTGAAAACTGTTGCATTTGCGACAGTTTTTTTTTGCGAGTGTGATATAATAATAGAGAAGTAAAAAAAGAGGTCGAGTTACTATGCAGGTCATCAAGAGAGACGGCGCCATCGCCGATTATGACAGGGCAAAAATCGCGATCGCGATCGGCAAGGCAAATGCGGAAATGCAGTCCGCTTCCGAGCGCGCAACGGGGGAAGAGATCGAGAGCATTCTCGATTTCATCGAAGCGAAAAAGAAAAAGCGTATGCTGGTGGAGGACATTCAGGACATCATCGAGCAGAAGCTGATGGAACAGGGGCATTACGAGCTCGCCAAGACGTACATCATCTATCGTTATAACCGCGCGCTCGTGCGCAAGGCAAACACGACGGACGAGGCGATCCTCAGCCTGATCCACAATTCCAACAAGGACGTGATGGAGGAGAACTCCAACAAAAACGCGCTTGCGGCGGCAACCCAGCGCGACCTCATCGCGGGCGAAGTTTCCAAGGACCTCACCCGCCGTATCCTCCTGCCCGAAAAGATTTCCAAGGCGCACGACGAGGGCGTTCTGCACTTCCACGACGCCGATTATTTCATCCAGCCTATTTTCAACTGCTGCCTCATCAACATCGGGGATATGCTGGACAACGGCACCGTGATGAACGGCAAACTCATCGAAAGCCCCAAGAGCTTCCAGGTCGCCTGCACGGTGGTCACGCAGATCATCGCGGCGGTCGCCTGCTCGCAGTACGGCGGTCAGTCGGTGGATATCCGCCACCTGGGCAAATATCTGCGCAAGAGCCGCGAAAAGTTTGAAAAACATTTCCGCGACGCCTGCCCCGAACTTTCGGACGAAGAGATGAAAAAACTGGTGGACGACCGCATTCAGGACGAGCTGCGCAGCGGCGTGCAGACCATTCAGTACCAGATCAACACGCTGATGACCACCAACGGCCAGTCTCCTTTCGTCACCCTTTTCCTGTACCTGGACAAGGACGACGAATATCTCGAAGAGAACGCGCAGATCATCACCGAGATCCTGCGCCAGCGCTATGAAGGGATCAAAAATGAAAAGGGCGTCTACATCACGCCCGCGTTCCCCAAACTCGTGTACGTTTTGGACGAGATCAACTGCCTCAAGGGCGGCAAGTACGATTACATCACCGAGCTTGCTGTAAAGTGCTCTTCCAAGCGCCTGTATCCCGACTACATTTCCGCCAAGAAAATGCGCGAGATCTACGAAGGCAACGTGTTCAGCCCCATGGGCTGCCGCTCTTTCCTCTCGCCGTGGAAGGACGAAAACGGAAATTATAAATTTGAAGGCCGCTTCAACCAGGGCGTCGTTTCCATCAACCTGCCGCAGATCGGCATTCTCGCCAAGGGCGACGAAGGAAAGTTCTGGAAACTCTTTGACGAGCGCCTCGATCTCTGCCGCGAAGCGCTGATGGTGCGCCACCGCGCTCTGCTCGGCACCAAATCGGACGTTTCGCCCATCCACTGGCAGTACGGCGCCATCGCCCGCCTGGAAAAAGGGGAAGTCATCGACAAGCTTCTGTTCAACGGCTATTCCACCCTTTCCCTCGGCTACATCGGCCTGTACGAGGTGACAAAGCTGATGAAGGGCGTCTCCCAGACAGACCCCGTCGGCGAAGAATTTGCCGTGCGCGTCATGCAGCATATGCGCGACAAGACGGATCAGTGGAAAAAGGAGACGGGCCTGGGCTTTGCTCTGTACGGCACTCCCGCCGAATCCCTCTGCTACCGCTTTGCACGCATCGACAAGGAGCGTTTCGGCACCATCGAGGACGTGACGGACAAGGGGTATTACACCAACTCCTACCACGTGGACGTGCGCGAACACATCGACGCGTTCTCCAAGTTCTCCTTCGAGGCGCAGTTCCAGAAGATCTCTTCGGGCGGCTGCATCTCGTACGTGGAGATCCCCAATATGCAGAACAACCTCGAAGCCATGCAGGAAGTGGTTCGCTTTATCTACGACAACATCCAGTACGCGGAGTTCAACACCAAGAGCGATTACTGCCACGTCTGCGGCTGGGACGGGGAAATCATCATCAACGAAAACAACGAATGGGAATGCCCCAACTGCCACAACAAGGATCACAAGAAGATGAACGTCACCCGCCGCACCTGCGGATACCTGGGCGAAAACTTCTGGAACCTGGGCAAGACCAAGGAGATCAAGGCGAGGGTGCTGCACCTGTAAAGCTGTATGAATTACGCCAACATCAAAAAATACGACATCGCCAACGGCGTGGGGGTGCGCGTCTCCCTGTTTGTCAGCGGCTGTACGCACCATTGCAAGGGCTGTTTCAATGCCGAAGCGTGGGATTTTGCGTACGGTCAGCCGTACACGGAGGCAACGGAGGAGGAGATCCTCGCGGCGCTCTCTCACGAGTATATCGCGGGGCTTTCCCTGTTGGGCGGCGAACCCTTTGAACCGCAGAACCAGCGGGCGCTGCTCCCGCTCCTGCGCAAATTCCGCGAACGGTATCCGCAAAAGAGCGTGTGGTGCTATTCGGGCTACACGCTGGAAACGGACATCCTTGCGGGCAGGGCGCACTGCGAGGCGACGGACGAAATGCTCTCCTATATCGATATTCTCGTGGACGGCGAGTTTGTCGAAGAGAAAAAAGACCTCAAACTCCGTTTCCGCGGATCGTCCAACCAACGCATCATAGACGTAAAGAGGACTCTGTCGGAAGGCACGGTAAAACTGTGGAAAGACGGGGACTATTGATACGAAAAAAGGGGGACGTTATGCAAAAAATACAACTGAAAGTCAAAAAGCTGCTGCCGGAAGCAAAGCTTCCCGCCTATGGGAGCGAGTTTGCGGCGGGCGCCGATCTGTACGCGCTGAGCGAAAATCCCATCCGCATTGCCCCGCAGGAAACGGCGATCGTGCATACGGGCCTTGCCGTGGAAATTCCCGAAGGGTATGTCGGGCTGGTCTTCGCGCGCAGCGGGCTTGCCACGAAAAAGGGTCTTGCTCCCGCCAACAAAGTGGGCGTCATCGACAGCGATTACCGCGGCGAACTGCGCGTGGCCTTGTACAATCATACGAAGTATGTGCAGACCGTCGAACCGTTCGAGCGCGTGGCGCAGTTTGTCATCATGCCGTACGTCGCGGCGCAGTTTGAGGAAGCGGAAGAGCTTTCCGATACCGTTCGCGGAGAAGGCGGATTCGGTTCCACGGGCACAAAATAAAATTTTTTGAAAAAACACTTGTAATAGCGGAAAAATCTGCTATAATAATAGTATCAACGAAAAGGAGATTTTGTTATGGCTAAGTACGTCTGCTCTGTTTGCGGCTACGAATACGACGAAACGCTGGGCGATCCCGATAACGGCATCGCTCCCGGCACCAAGTGGGAAGACATCCCCGACGATTTCACCTGCCCCATCTGCGGCGTAGGCAAAGACCAGTTTGACAAGGCATAACGACAACGCGCCCTTTTTAAGGGCGCGTTTTGCCTTTTCAGGGAACAAATATTTTTTCGGCAGGTCTTGAAAAACTGCGCTTTTGCGGTTTTGTCATGACAGACGGTTCATTCACGGCAGGGAGGTTTTTTATGAATAAAGTCATCACGATCAGCCGCCAGTTCGGAAGCGGCGGCAGGGAATTCGGCATCAAACTCGCGCACGCATTCGGGATCCCGTTTTACGACAAGGACCTCATTTCCATGGCGGCGGAGGACAGCAACCTTTCCCCCGAATTCATGAAGCATTACGAGGAGAGCGCGCCCGGGTTGTTTTCGCGCACGCTGTACTCTTACTATCAGATACCCATGACCGACCAGATCTACATTGCCCAGTCCAATCTCATCAAGCGCCTCGCGCAGGAAGGGCCGTGCGTCATCATCGGCAGATGTTCGGACGTCATCGTGGAGGACAGCATCAAGATCTATATCCATGCCCCGCTGGAAAAGCGCATCGAGCGCAAGCTTTCCATGGATACGGGCGTCGCTCCCGAAAAGATGGAGGAGCACATCAAGGCGACGGACAAAAAGCGCAAAAAATACTATGAGTACTACACCGACCAGAAATGGGGGATGGCGGACAACCATCACCTCTGCCTGGACAGCGGCGTGGTGGGGATAGACGGCTGCGTGGATTGCGCCATCACCTTTATCAAGCATATGTGTCCGTAACGTAAAACTTTGCGGGCGGAATTTTTCCAAGGAGGAAAAATTCCGCCCGTTTTGTCTGTAAAGGGCAAATTTCTGCGGCGGCGTTCTCCCCGTTTGCGGGAAATGTTTGACAGTTCCGCCCCGCAGGGGGTATAATAATATCAATTTCTCAACAAGGTGAACACAGTGGAACAGAAAACGGTGGTCGTGGGCATGAGCGGCGGAGTGGACAGCTCGGTCGCCGCGCTGTTGCTCAAAGAACAGGGTTACAACGTCATCGGACTGTATATGGTCAACTGGGAGGAGCAGGGCGAAAACGGCTGCTGCACGGCGGAAACGGATTACGAGGACGTGCGGCGGGTGTGCAACAAGATCGGCATTCCCTATTATACGGTCAACTTTTCAAAGGAATATGCCGAGCGCGTCTTTTCCTATTTCCTGCGCGAGTACGAGGCGGGCAGAACGCCCAATCCCGACGTGCTGTGCAACAGGGAGATCAAGTTCGGCCCCTTCAAGGACTATGCGATCGGGCTGGGCGCGGATTACATTGCCACGGGGCATTATTGCGATATTCTGCACCAGGGGGACGTGCATTACCTGCTCAAAGCCGCGGACGCCAACAAGGACCAGACGTATTTTCTCAACCAGGTCACGCAGAAACAGCTGGAAAACGTCCTGTTCCCGCTGGGAAAGCTGCAAAAGCCGCAGGTGCGCGCCATCGCGGAAAAGTACGGGCTTTCCACCGCCGCCAAAAAGGACAGCACGGGCATCTGCTTCATCGGGGAGCGCAATTTCCGCAATTTTCTGCGCGGATACCTGCCTGCCCGCCCCGGCAAGATGATGACGCGGGACGGAAAAGTCATCGGCGAACACATCGGGCTCATGTATTACACGCTGGGCCAGCGCAAGGGGCTGGGCATCGGCGGACAGAAAGGGGAGGCGGAAGGCGGACGCTGGTTCGTCATCGAAAAGGACCTCAAAAACAACATTCTGTACGTGGCGCACGGCGACGAGAGCGCGCTCTATACAAATTCCTGTTTTGTGACGGGCATCAACTGGATCCCCGCCCTTCCGCAGGAAGAGGAATTCGTCTGTACGGCAAAATTCCGTTACCGCCAGAGCGAACAGGGCGTGCGCGTGGTGCGGCGCGGAGAGACGCAGGCGGAAGTGTATTTCGATCTTCCCCAGCGCGCGGTCACGCCCGGCCAGTATGCCGTCTTTTACAGCGGAGACCGCTGCCTGGGCGGTGGCGTCATCTGCGGAGAGGTAAACTGACGAAAAAAGCGCTGTGCAGAGTGCTCTGCACAGCGTATCTTGCTTTATTCCGCCTTCTTTTCGGTCGGGCGGCCGATCAGCAGATCTTTCAGTTTTCCGCCCAACACTCTGTCGGGGAGCAGGAGGAGGGCAAAGAGAAAGCATCCGATCGTGCAGACCAGCATATCGTTGAGGGTGTCGTACATTCCTATGTCGAGGTATCCCTCTATGACGTACGTCTGTCCGTCGCCGTAGTAAATGATCGTCTGCGTGATGCCGTCGATGGTCACCGTCTGGTTGTGCGAGCCGGACAGCAGATAGGAAGAAAATCCGTCCACGATCATATCTTCCTGCATATCGATGCCCGCAAAGGCGTAGGCGGCGTACTCGAACATTTCCCACAGGACGGCAATGGCAAGGCTGAACAGCACGCCCGCCAGCAGACAGGCAAAAAAGGTTTTTTTGCTCCCGTCCTCTCCGAGGATGCGCCTGAACAGGGTAAACCCAACGGCGCAGAAAAGGATGCCGGAAATGCCGTGCAGCAGTTCGTCAAAGGAGGGGAGGACGGTATAGAGGTCGTAACAGCTGCCAAGTACGCCTCCCGCCGCAAGGACGAACAAAAGCAGGTGGAACAGGGCGGGAAAGCGGATGCGCAGCAGCCATTCCGCAAGCAGGGCGGCGGGCAGAATGAGGAGATAGGCAAAGGAAAGGGCAGCGTTGCGCGCTTCCGCGTGCGCCGCAAACCAGATCCCCGAAAAAATTTCAAAGGCGGCAAACGCTGCAAAGATCACGCAGGCGGCGGGATCGCTTTTCAGTCGTTCTTTTGTAACGGTCAAAAAACCTCTGTTCATAAGCACCTCACAAAAAGAATATGCGACGGGCGCACGGTGTATGTATTTTACGCAAAAAACGGGGAGATGTCAAGGTTTTTCAGAGCGCACGGGCAAGAAAAAAGCGGCTTCCCGCAGGAGAAACCGCTTTCAAAGCCGTGCTTATTTGAAGAATTTTGCGATCGTGCCTTTGAAGAAGCAGACCGCCGCGCCGACGATGCTGAGGATGCCGCCGACAATGGCGCCCACGCCGAGGCCCTTGGTCTCGTCGATCGCTTTGTACAGCTCTTCGAGGAAGGCGTTTGCCACAGAACCCAAAAGGCCGCTGTCGTCAAACTTCACGTTGCCGATGCCGCTGTAAGCGACGATGGAAAAGAGGAGAACGGCGCCCGCCACAAAGCAGGCAGTGGAAATGATTTTGGAAATAAAACCGTTCTTGGTGATCAGCGCGACCACGCCGCCCGCGAGGGGAAGCAGGTAGGCAAGCAGAGCCACAAAGTTAAAGTTGAGAACGGTCACTTCCTGTCCGAGATAGGTCTCCTTGTACCCGAAAGCGAGCTGCGCGCCGGTATAACCGTCCGAGGTCGTGTTGCCCGCGGTAAAGGTGATGGCAGGCAAAAACATCATGCAGAAGGCCGCAATACCGAATATCAGGGCAATGGCGCCCGGGATAAAGTATTTCAGCTTGGATTTCTTAGACATAAATCCCTCCTTATTGATTTGTTATCGCTATTTTATCACACAACGGACAAAAAATCAACAGATAAACCGAATTTTACACAAGTTCGACTGAATGCGGCAATGTGTTGAATTTCCGCGTTCAGTCGCAAAAAGGAGAAAAAATGGAAACAGAGAGGCTGTTTGCGGCGGCTAAGGAGCTGATCGGCGCGCGCACGGATTATCCCTTTGAAGGGGATCGGGACACGGCGGTGTTCCGCCACGGCGCGGGGAAATGGTTCGGGATCTGCCTGTACGTACCCCTAAAATACTTCGGGGAGGGCGCGGGAAGCGAATACTGCCTGAACCTCAAATGCCCGCCCGACCTCGCGCAAATACTGTGCGGGACTTACCGCGGCGTTCTGCCCGCCTACCACATGAACAAGACGCACTGGATCACCGTCCGCCTGCATTCGGACGTACCCGACGAGGAGATCGTCAAGCTTTTAAATCTGAGTTACGATCTCACGCTTCCGCGCGCAAAATAAAAAAAGGCGCCCCGCCGTATCGCGGCGGGGCGCTCCTTATTTATACGTTGAAACGGAAGAGAACGACGTCTCCGTCCTTGATGACGTAATCTTTTCCTTCCGAACGGACTTTACCCTTTTCCTTGGCGGCGTTGTAGTTGCCGCATTCGAGGAGTGTCTGCCAGTCCACGACTTCCGCGCGGATAAATCCCTTTTCAAAATCCGTATGGATCTTGCCCGCCGCCTGCGGCGCTTTGGTGCCTTTGGCGATCGTCCAGGCGCGCGTCTCCTTTTCGCCCGCGGTGAGGTAGCTGATCAGTCCCAGCAGGGCATACGATTTTTTGATCAGGCGGGAAAGTCCGCTCTCTTTCAGCCCCAGCTCTTCCAGGAACATCTGCGCCTCTTCGGGGGGCAGCTGGGAAAGTTCTTCTTCCGTCTTGGCGCAGATGACAAGGACTTCGCTCCCTTCTTTGGCGGCAAACTCTTCCACCTTTTTGACCATGGGCAGTTCGTCGTCCGCCTTGCCCATGTCCTTTTCGGAAATGTTGGCGGCGTAAATGACGGGCTTGGAGGTGAGCAGGAAGAGGTTCTGCATAAATTCCTGTTCCTCTTCGGTCAGCTTCATCGTGCGCGCGCACTGTTCTTTGGAGAGGTGGTCGTACACTCTCTGCAAAAATTCCGCTTCGGCGAGGAATGTTTTATCGCCGCCCTTGGCGGAGTTTTTGGCGCGGTCGAGGCGGCGCTGGACCTGTTCCATGTCCGAGAGGATGAGTTCGAGGTTGATGGTCTCGATGTCGCGCACGGGGTCGATGGTGTTTTCCACGTGCGTGATGTTTTCGTCCTCAAAACAGCGCACGACGTGTACGATGGCGTCCACTTCGCGGATGTGGGAGAGGAATTTATTGCCCAGCCCTTCGCCGTGGGAAGCGCCCTTTACCAATCCCGCAATGTCCACAAATTCGATGACGGCGGGGGTGATCTTCTTGCTGTCGTACAGGGCGGCAAGCTTGTCCAGCCGCTCGTCGGGGACGGCCACCACGCCCACGTTGGGTTCGATGGTGCAGAAGGGGTAGTTTGCGGCTTCTGCGCCCGCGTGCGTGATCGCATTGAAAAGAGTGGATTTGCCCACGTTCGGCAATCCTACTACGCCTAATTTCATAAAATTACCTCGGTTTGTTTTGCGCGCGCGGAGGGCGCGCCCGTTCGTTCACGAACCATTATAATACAAAACGCAAAATATTCAAAATAAAAGGCGGGGCTAAAGGCGAAAAAGTTGTCAAAAAGCGGAATTTGTGTTAAACTTGTAGAGAATGAACAAGCAAAGAGGTCGTTATGGATTTTAAAGCACACATCGCCGCGCGCGTAAAGGCGGGCGAACTCACGCAGGAAGAAATTTACAACATGATCGCGCTCCCTCCCAACACGGAGATGGGGGACTTCGCGCTGCCCTGTTTCCGCCTTGCCAAAACCATGCGCAAATCGCCCGCGATCATCGCGCAGGAGATCGCGGAAAGCTATCCCAAGGATGAAATCGTTTCCGACGTCAGCGCGCTCAACGGGTATGTCAATTTCAAGATCGACCGCGTTTTCTGGACAAAACAGACGCTGGAACGCATCCTGTCCGAAGGGGACAGATACGGTTCTTCGGACGAGGGCAAGGGCAAAACCGTCTGCATCGACTATTCCTCCGTCAACATTGCAAAGCCCTTCCACATCGGCCACCTCTCCACGACGGTGCTGGGCAGCTCTCTCTATAAGCTGCACAAATTTCTCGGCTATACCCCCGTGGGCATCAACCATCTGGGCGACTACGGCACCCAGTTCGGAAAGCTGATCTCCGCGTACAAGCGCTGGGGCAAAAAAGAGGACGTCGAAAAGGGGGGGCTGCGCGCGCTCAACGCGCTGTACGTCCGCTTTCACGAAGAAGCGGAAAAAGATCCCTCCCTCAACGACGAGGCGCGCTCTTTCTTTAAAAAGATCGAGGACAAGGACGAGGAGAGCGTGGCTCTTTTCAACTGGTTCAAGGAGCTCACTTTAAAGGACGTGAGCAGGATCTACGAACTTCTGGACGTGCATTTCGACAGCTGGGCGGGCGAAAGCTTCTACAACGACAAAATGCAGCCCGTCGTGGACGAACTGCGCGAAAAGGGACTTCTCAAAGAGAGCGAGGGGGCGCAGATCGTCGATCTGGAAGCGTACGGAATGCCTCCCTGCATCATCCTGCGTTCGGACGGCGCGTCCCTGTACGCCACGCGCGACATCGCCGCGGCCATCTACCGCAAAAAGACGTACGATTTTTATAAGTGCCTGTACGTCGTTGCATACCAGCAGAACCTGCACTTCAAGCAGTTTTTCAAGGTGCTCGAACTCATGGGCAAGGAGTGGGCGAAAGACCTCGTTC
>DXFX01000072.1 GCA_019114245.1 Candidatus Borkfalkia faecipullorum
CTAAGGGCAGGAATCTGTCAAGAGTAAGCCCTGCCACATTAAAAAAGAACCTGGCGCTTTTAAACGCCAGGCCCAAGAAAGTTTTGCATTTTCGAACACCGCAAGATTTGTTCCTTGAAAATCTCGCAAAGTGTTGCACTTAGTTTGACAATTCATCATTTTTTTTAAATCGTTGCAAATATATATTTATGTGATATAATGTAATTATATAAATTTATCAGGCAAAGGGGTGCAGAGAATATGACGACGAAGAGGAAGATAGGCATAGCGGTGCTGACGATGGCGGCGGCGGGAATGCTGTTCGGCATGGTTGCGTGCAGTGAGGCGGAAAAACTGAACCGGCCGCAGGCGTTGCATATCGAAAACGAAATACTGTACTGGGACGAAGTGGAAAATGCCGAAGGGTATCTGGTGGAAGTAAACGGAGAGGAGTACGAAGCAGAGGAAAACGAATTCAGCTTTATAAAGATCGCCGTAGATCCGCAGGAATACACCTTCCGCGTGCAGGCATACGGGCCTTTGTATGGAGAATACGGCAATTCTGCGTGGTCGGAAGAGGTGAGCTATACGCCGCAGATCGCAACGGGGTGGAGCGTTCGGCAGACGGCAGACGGGAGCGGGACGGAAGTGTATGTCGAAGATCCTGCGCAGGTACAGGGCAAAGTGGTTATACCTGCCACGTACGGCGGCGTACCTGTCACGAACATAGCGGAAAACGCGTTTAAGGATTGCGCAGGGCTGACGAGCGTTGTGATGTCGGACAATATCAGGTACATAGGGAAGCTTGCGTTTTACAAATGCCCGTCGCTGAAAAGCGTATACTGTTCGGACATGGCAGAATTGGCGGAAAACATATTTAGCGAATGCGAATCTCTGGAGCAAGTGCATCTGCCCGAGACGCTGAAGAAAATGCCTGTACGGACATTTTATATGTGCTATTCCTTGCAGGAGATCACCCTGCCCGAGGGGTTGGAAGAGATGTCCAACAGTTCATTTCTTCATTGTACGGCGTTGCGGGAGCTGAACGTTCCTGCGAGCGTTACGTCGATAAGGGCGCCCGTAATTTTAGGGTGCTCCGGGTTGGAAAAGCTGACCGTAGAGGAAGGCAATCCTGTATACCGCAGTGAAGGGAATTGCATTTTGACGATCGACGGGGAAGAGGTGATAGCCGGCTGTGAGGCGAGCGAGATCCCGCAGGGAACAAAGCGGATCGGCGAAAAAGCGTTTTATTCAACTACACTTACGCAGTTATACCTGCCGGAAGGGATAGAGGAAATAGGGGAAGAGGCTTTTCTGTATAGCGCCCTCACGTCGGTGGAATTTCCCAAAACGCTGAAGAGGGTAGGTTCACGAGCATATTACTATAGCGAGGATCTGAAAGAAATTGACCTTCCCTATGGGTTGGAGATCATAGAAGACGGAGCATTCCAAAAGACGGATCTGGTCTGCGTGACCATTCCGTACAGCGTACGGGAGATCCAATCCAAAGCCTTTTATGAAATATTGAACCTACTCGTCACATTGCCCGGCAGTGTGGGAAAAATAGGGTCCAAGGCTTTTTGTCGGGCAACAATTTATACGTCGGCAGATAAGACCGTGCCGGAAGGTTGGTATCAAGCCGACCCGCAATTACAGAGTTTGAACATTGATTGGGACTGGAGGTATGTTTGCAATGTAGTTTATGGATGCATCTTCGGTAACGAAGACGGATTTCCATATGTGCAGCGTACCAATGTAATGGAAAGAGTATTTTTGGATAGTGGAATAATGGCAGGAGTTACAAATCTTGAATTTGATGCGCTATCAGAGTATGGCCAGGAGATCATCGTTCCGTATCGGGAAGGGTATACGTTTAAAGGCTGGGCAACGGAGGAAAACGGGGAGATCGTTATCGGATATGAGCTTTTTACCTATAAAAATATGTATGGCGAAGTCTTGTTGGAATATTACAGCACGTTCCCTTTGAGTACGTTGATCGCCCTGGAGGATGGATTGATGTATTATCCGATATGGGAGAAAAATAATTAAATAAAACAGGAGGACAGACCGATGCAACTTTGTTATTTGTAAACCATGTATGCAAGAAAAAATAAAAAGGAGAAGAAAAAGCATCGGTCTTGCGTAAAAAACAAAAAAGAGGCTTTCGCGAAAGCGAAAGCCTCTTTTCCTTGGAGCAAGAGACGGGAATCGAACCCGCGGGAACCAGCTTGGGAAGCTGGCGCCATACCATTAGGCGACTCTTGCATTGTTATCATTATACTATATTCGGCCGTATTTTGCAATCGAAATGCCTACCCGATAAAAAAATTCCTGAAAAAAATATTTGCGCTTTCTCCAAAAGGCCAACGCACCGCGCCGAATTTCGGCGCGGTGCGTGCTCTTTCAGGAAAGCAGTTTTTTCATCAGCTGTGTGCCTTCTTCCAGCAAAATTCCCGTCTTTTTAGCCTGCTCCTCGTCGTAGGACGCGGCGCCGTTTCCGTTGTCCTTGCCCTCCTCGTACAGCAGATAGGGTACGGGGTCGGATACGTGCGTGCGCACGGCAATGGGGGTGGGATGATCGGGGCAGATCAGCATTCGGAAAGGCTGGTTGGCTGTGCGCAGTCCCTCGGCAATGCGCTTTACAACCTGTTTGTCGATACATTCAATGGAATATACTTTGTGCGCAATGTCGCCCTGGTGACCGCATTCGTCGGGCGCTTCCATGTGGACATACACGAGGTCTTGCCCGCCGCTGAGCAGGGCGGCAAGGGCGGCGTCCGCCTTTCCTGTAAAATTGGTGTCGTAATTGCCCGTGGCGCCCTCCACGTCGATGACTTTCATTCCCGCAAGGATGCCTATGCCCTTGACGAGGTCGACGGCGGAAATCACGGCGCCTTTTTTGCCGAACTTGCTTTCAAAATTTTCCAGCCGCGGCTTGGTGCCTTCTCCCCAGAACCACACGGAATTGGCGGGACGTTTTCCCGCGGCAATGCGCGCCAAGTTGATCGGATGATCGCGCAGGAGCTTTGCGGAACGCTTCATCATGTCCAGATATTCCTGCGCCTGCGGGCCTTTGGGCAAAAAGCCGCGGACGGGTTTGTCGGTAATGTCGTGCGGCGGGGTGAGGTCGTGTCCCGTTTTTCCGTGGTCGGCAACCAGGCAATGGCGGTAGCTCACGCCCGCATACAGGGTGAACTTTTCACTGTCGAAGTGCTGTTTGAGGAAGCCG
Source organism: Candidatus Borkfalkia faecipullorum (assembly GCA_019114245.1). Classification (GTDB taxonomy): domain Bacteria; phylum Bacillota; class Clostridia; order Christensenellales; family Borkfalkiaceae; genus Borkfalkia; species Borkfalkia faecipullorum. The sequence continues at coordinate 3,209 of DXFX01000072.1, forward strand.
ATCAGCTCTCTCGCTTCCGCGGTGGAAATTTCTCCCGCGCTGTAATCGAGCATGGTCTTGTCCTCGTAGTTTTCCTCGTCCGAAAGGGTAACGAGGTTACAGCGCAGGGTAACGTCCGTATCGCGCAGGGGAATGCCGATGGAGACGGCTTCCAGCGGGGAACGGCCCGTGTAGCATTCGCGCGGGTCATAGCCCATCACGGAAAGGTTTGCCACGTCGCTGCCCGGTTTGAAACCTTGTGGAACGGTGCGGCACAGCCCCACTTCCGCATTTTTTGCAAGCGCGTCGATGTTGGGTTTTTCGGCGGCTTGCAGGGGCGTCTTTCCGCCCAGCTCTTTCAGCGGCCAATCGGCCATTCCGTCGCCGAGGATGACGATGTATTTCATAATTTATTCCCTTTGATCGGTCAGATCCCAGTCTATGGGCGCAATGCCGTGCGCCTTGAGGTACTCGTTCGCCTTGGAAAAGTGCCTGCACCCGAAAAATCCGTTGTATGCGGAGAGCGGGGAAGGGTGCGCACATTCGAGGACGAGGTGTTTTTTCGTGTCGATCAGCGGCTTTTTCGAGCGCGCATTCCCGCCCCACAGAATAAACACGACGTGTTCGCGCTTTTCGGAGATCAGGGAGATCACGCTGTCCGTAAACCACGTCCAGCCGCAGTTTTTGTGCGAGTTTGCAAGGTGTGCGCGCACCGTGAGGGCGGTATTCAGCAGCAGGACTCCCTGTTTTGCCCACTTTGTAAGATTCCCCGATTTGGGAATGGGGCATCCCACGTCGTCGTGCAGTTCCTTGTAGATATTCACGAGCGAAGGGGGCGGTTCCACGCCGTCCTGAACGGAAAAGCACAGCCCGTGCGCCTGCCCCTCGTTGTGGTAGGGGTCCTGCCCGAGGATGACCGCCTTCACCTGATCCAACGGCGTGTATTTAAAGCAGTTGAAAATATCGTACATATCGGGATATACGACGTGATGGGAATATTCTTCTTTGAGAAAGGCGCGTATTTTCAGGTATTTTTCGTCCTGAAAGAGAGGCGCAAGCGCCTCGTCCCAGCCTCCGCCCAGTTTTATCATGGCTGTTTCCCCTTATTTTGTACTTTCCGCAAAGATGTCCTGCATCCGTTCGCCCAGTTTTTGCAGGGCGTAGGCGCAGTTTGCGGCATAATCGCTTGCGCCTTTTTCGTTGGCGTTGTCGGAAATGCTCTTAAAGATCAGGCAGGGAACGCCCGCACTCCACGCCACGTGCGCCACGGATGCGCCTTCCATGTCGCAGACGTCCGCTTCCAGCGCCTGCAAAAGCTGCGCGTCCGCGCCCGTCTGAAAATGATCTGCCGAGGCAAGCACTCCCTTCGGGAATTTGTCCCCGCACACGAGGTCGAAGTGCGGCTGCGTGCGCTCGTCGTGCGTTCCCACGGGGGTACGGTTGATGGCGCTCAGGTCAAAGTCAGGCTCCACGGCGCGTTCTGCCTGCAACACCGTTCCCACGTGCATCCAGGCCGCTCTGCCGCCCGCCACGCCCAGGTTGAGCAGGGTGTCCGCTCCCTCCGTCAGGGCAAGCATCGCCGCCGCCGCGGCATTGTCCTTTCCAATCCCCGATAGCACCAAGAGATAGGGGATCCCCCCAAATTCCGCGCGGTACACCTTCTTTCCGAATTTTTCCGCGCATTGTACGTCCTTGCTCTGCAAAAGCAGTACGTCCGCCTCTTTTTGCATGGCGGCTATGATTCCAAGCATACAGCGCCTCCTGTGTTTCTCATTTATTTTACCACAAAACAGGGCAATTTTGCAAATTCTGCGCATAGAAATTTTTTGTTTGTGAATAATTCATAAAAAAAGGAGGCTGTTATGAACCCTTTTCAGCAACAGGCAAAAGAGATCACCAAAATCTACAAGAATTGGAAGAGCATCAACGTAAAACCGTACGACAAAGAGACGGTAGACCCGTACACCCGCGTGCGTATCATCCTCATGAACGGCACGGAATTCGAGTCCGTCTGGAACACCTCTCGGCTCACGCGGCAGTGCGCCAACAACGACGTGCGCCGCGCCATGGCGCTCATCCGCCGCGGCGAACAGCAGCAGCAAAAGCGCATCGCCAATTTAAAGCCGCGCAACGAGAGTATGCTCGAACACACCATCGGCTACGAACAGCTCGCCGTCGACCTCACGGCCATCCTCGCCCAGCGCGAAAAGAACGAATACGTCAAACACCAGCTGGATTTTGCGCTCCTGGAGGATTTTGACCATCTGTACAGATACGCCGACCTTCTTGACTACGAGCGCGGCATTCACGCCGAAAAGCTCGTGGGCAAATATACGGAGATCATGCCGGGCAGACCTACCGTCGCCGAACCGCGTTCCCCGCAGGACGACGTGCGCGCGTATATCAATAACTTTTTGAGCGATCCTATCACGCGGCTGAACGTCAACATCATCACGGCGGCGGAACAGCAGACGATGAACTACTATATGAACATCGCCAATCTGTACGAGAGCGAGCTGGGCAGACGGCTGTATTCGGAGATCGCCATGATCGAGGAACAGCACGTCACGGGCTACGGATGCCTGAAAGATCCCGCGCCCGATCTGTTCGAGTGCATGGTCATGCACGAGTACACCGAGGCTTATCTCTATTGGAGCTGTTACAACGACGAGACAGACGCGCGCATCAAGGAGATCTGGCTGATGCACTTTGAAGAGGAGCTTTCCCACCTGCACTTCGCCTGCTCCCTGATGGAAAAGTACGAGGGCAGGGTGTGGCAGCAGCTGTTCCCCGAAGGGGGAGAATTCCCGCAGCTTCTCAACTTTGCGCCGCAAAAGGAATACGTGCGCGAGGTTTTGAAGAGCGTTCGCCTCACGGCCAACGGCGAAGGGTACGAGGAAGTGGACAAACTGCCCGGGAACTTCCGCTTTTTCACCTACAACAAGGGCGTCAGCGGCAACGTCAAGGGCTTGGCAAGCCATATGGTCATCGAAAAGACGATCGGCAAATTCGGCAGGGATTACCGCTGTACGGACAAGCCGCATCCCGTCCGCGCTCTCGACGATACAAAAAAGGACAATACGGAGATCGCGCGCGTGCAGGGTGCATGATCGCAAGAAAAAACGCGGGGCGCAGGCTTTTGCCTGCGCCCCGCGTTTTGCGCAAAATCGGCTTTACTTTTGAGAGACGTTATGGTATAATGAAGGAGAAATATACGCGAGTGTTTTAGGTAATGGAATACGTGTTTTTTGACATCGAGTGCGCCTGTGTCTACAAAAATGTGGCTAAGATCTGCGTTTTCGGATACTGCGTCTGCGACGAACAATTTCATATCCTGAAAAAAGAGGACATTCTCATCAATCCGAACGGGAAGTTCCACCTCACCGACCGCGGCGGGGAAGGGATCGTGTTGCCCTACGATTACGAGGAGTTCAAAAAATACCCCGATTTCAAGGCGTTTTATCCCAAGATCAAACAGCTTCTCGAAGGGGAGGACAAGCTGGTGTTCGGCCATGCCGCCATCAACGACGTCAAGTATCTGTGTCTGGAAACGCGCCGCTATAAACTGCCTTCCTTTACCTTCCGCTTTGCGGATACCCAAATTCTGTACATGGCAATGACGGAAACGTACGACCGTCAGGCAGGCCTCGAAGCGCTGACGCAGATCTTCGAGATCGATTATACCCCGCACTGCGCCGCGGACGACGCATACGCCACCATGCGCATCGCGCAGGAAATGTGCGAGCGGGACAAATGCACTCTGCCCGAGCTCCTCAAAAAATACAGTATCCGTTTCGGGAAAATCGAAAATTATCAGTTCAACAACAGTTCTTCCAACCGCCGCAACGAATACCTGCGTGAAAAGAGCAGGGAAAAGCGGGAGCGCGGCGAAAAGCGCGCCAGGTTCAACGATTTCGTGTACGGTTACCGCGTCCGTCCGCAGTCGCAGGAATTGCGCGGAAAGCGGTTCAGCTTTTCCAGGAGCATCGAAGAGGAGTTCGCCCTCGCGAAGCGGCTTGTCAAGGAGATCGTAAAGCGCGGCGGAAAGTATTCTCTCAAGCTTTCGGGCTGCAACGCCTTTGTCGAGCGGGAGGGGGACGACAGCGTCCGCCGCAACGCCGCTTACAAGATGCGCGACGAGGGGAAGATCACGGATATTTATACGCTGGGCGAGTTTGAGCGCCTGTACGCTACGCAAGAAAATGATGAATGAATATCTGCGCAGAATGCGCTTACAGCTTCCCGATTTTGAGAAATACGAACAGTGCCTTTCTCAGCCGCCTTACAAGGGGATCCGCGCCAACACGCTGAAGATCGGGGCGCAGGAACTGAAAAAATTATTGCCGTTTGCACTCGACGGGGTCCCGTGGGAGAGCGACGGCTTTTATGTTACGCAGGAAAAGCCTGGCAAAACGCCTTATCACGACGCGGGGCTGTATTACGTGCAGGAGCCGAGCGCCATGTGCGCCGCGCCCCTTCTGGACGTTCGCCCCGGGGAACGCGTGCTCGATCTTTGCAGCGCTCCCGGCGGAAAAGGTACGCAGCTTGCGCAGAAGATGCAGGGGCAGGGCATTCTTGTCCTCAACGAAAAGATCCCCGACCGCGCGCGCATTCTGCTGCAGAACGTCGAGCGTATGGGCGTTGCCAATGCCGTCGTCACCTGCGCCGATCCCGAAGCGCTCGCACAGCGCTTTGCGGGATATTTTGATAAAATTCTGGTGGATGCGCCCTGTTCGGGCGAGGGAATGCTGCGCAAAGAAGCGGCTGCCGCCGAAAACTGGAGCGTGCAGAACGTGGAAATGTGCGCCGCGCGCCAGAAAAAGATCCTTGCTTGCGCGGTGAAAATGCTGGCAGGGGGCGGAAAGCTCGTCTATTCCACCTGCACTTTTTCCGAAGAGGAGGACGAGCGCAACGTCGAATGGCTGCTGCACGAATTTCCCTTTCTCAAGCTGGAAGAAAGCCGCAAGATCTATCCCCACCGAGAGCGGGGCGAGGGGCATTTTGCGGCGCTCTTTTCCCGGGATGAGGGGGAACGCGCCCGCCTGCGCCCTGCTGCCGCGGCGGCGGAAAAGCGCCTGCAGACGCTCTGGAAGGATTTTTCCGCCGCGTTTTTAAAGCAAACTTTGCCCGGGAGACTGATCTCTTTCGGGAAAGGGCTTAGCCTCGTTCCCGAGGAGCTCTTTACGCTGGACGGACTGAAGGTATTGCGCGCAGGGCTTTTGTTGGGCGAGGACGCAGGGGGCAGGTTCGAGCCTGCGCACGCGCTGGCGCTGGGCGCCCCCCGGGATGCGCTTGCAAGCAAAGCGGAGCTTTCCGAGGAAGAGGTGCAGCGGTATCTTCGCGGCGAGGAATTGCCTTCCAAGGGCGGGAAAGGTTGGTGCGCCGTCTGTTATAACGGCTATCCGCTCGGCCTTGCCAAGGACGGCGTCGCATTGAAAAACCATTATCCGAAAGGATTGAGGATCAAATAAAGGAGAAGCAATGAAATTTACACAGATCCCGTATCAGAGATACGAAATTGAAAAATTGCAGGCCGCGTTTGAGGCGTTTTCCGCCCGCGCGGAGCAGGGAACGGAACAGCTCCTTTCCGCGAGGAAAGAGTTTTGGAATTCCGTGATCATGTACCAGACGGCCTCTGCGCTGGCGTTCTGCCGCTTTACGCTGAACACGAAGGACGAGTTTTACCAGGCAGAGAAAGGGTATTACGACCGCGTCAGCCCGCAGGCAACGCACATCATGACCGAATACGGCAAGATCATGCTCGCTCACCGCGCGCAGGCGGAGGGAAAGGTCAACCCCATTCTCTTTAAGAAGTATGAATGCGCGGAAAAATCCTTTGCGCCCTGCGTGGAAGAGGATTGCCGCCTGGAAAACGAGATCTCGACGGAATATTCCAAATTTATGTCCGAACTCTCCGTGCAGTGGCAGGGAAAGGCTCAGCCGCTGTCCGTCGTGCGCGGATTTTTGCAGGACAACGACCGCGAAGTGAGAAAGGCGGCGGCTTCCGCCATCGGCAAGGCATTGCAGTCGGGTAGGGAACGCCTGGATGACATTTTCGACCGCCTCGTCAAGGTCCGCACGAAGATCGCGCAGAAACTCGGCTATAAAAACTTTGTGGAGCTTGGCTACTACCGCATGGAGCGCATCGATTACGACCGCGCCATGGTGGAGCAATTCCGCAAAAACGTACAGCAGGATCTCGTTCCCGCCATCGCAAAACTGAAAGAGGAGGTCGCGCAGGAATTAAAGCTGGGAAACCTGTATTTCTACGACGATCAGATCTACAATGCAAACGGGGAACCCCGCCCGTTCGGCAACACGCAGCAGATCATGGCGGCGGCGCAGGAAATGTATGACGAAATGCACCCCTCTCTCGGCTGCTGTATGCGCTCCATGCAGGAAAACGAGGCGTTTGACGTGGAAGCGCGCGACGGCAAGTGGGGCGGCGGATACTGCGAGGGATTCCTCCAATACAAGCAGCCGTTTATTCTGGCAAACTTCAACGGAACGGCGGGCGACGTGGACGTCATGACGCACGAATTCGGCCATGCCTATGCCTTTACAAGGTCGTTTGAAGCGGAAGATCCCGAACCGGGCATCGGCGGAATGGAAACGGCGGAATGCCACAGCATGAGCATGGAATTTTTCGCCGAAAAGTACATGGACAAATTCTTTACCGACCCCGCGGCGTATTGCAGGTCGCACCTGCTGCAATCCCTTTGCTTTATCCCTTACGGCGTCATCGTGGACGAATTTCAGCACATCGTGTACGAAAATCCTCAGCTTACGCCCGCACAGCGCAACGAGGCGTACCTCAAACTGGAAGAGAAATACAGGCCGTATCTGAGTTTTGAAGGCATTCCTTACCTGGAAGAGGGAACGCGCTGGCAGTACCAGATGCACATTTTTGAAAGTCCTTTCTATTATATCGACTATTGTCTGGCCCAGACGGTCGCACTCGGATTTTTTGTCAAGATGCGCGAGGATTACAGCGGCGCGCTGAAAACGTATCTCAACTTTGTGGAAGCGGGCGGAAGTAAACCTTTCAGCACGCTCGTGCGCGAAGCGGGGCTTCCCGATCCCTTCGGCACGGGAACGCTGAAAACGCTTGCGGATAAAATCACCGCCATCGCCGAGGAAGAGAGAAACTCCGCAAAATAAATTTCTGCCTCTTGAAACGTTAAAATACTTTAACAGGATAAGAAAACAGCCCTGCGGCAATTTTGCCGCAGGGCTGTTTGTTTTAAAAATTTGTCTTTTGTATAAAAGAAAAGCAAGGCAATTTTAAATGGAAAGCCGCGCACGGGGAACGACAGGAAAAACTTGTACAAAGGAAAGCTATTCAAAGTGGAAAACAAAGAAATTTCTGTTAAACAGGACGGGATGAACTCCTTTTGCAGCTGTTGCACTCAATAGTGGAATTCACCGCGCAAATAAAAAAGGAAGGAACATTTTGTCCCTTCCTTTTTGTTACTGAGGATTATTTGTTTTCCTCGCCGTCATTCTTTTCGGAAGTTTCGGCGGGTTCCTCGGCGGGCTGATCGGATTTCTCCTCGCTCGCTTCGGGGGCGTCTTCCTCGACTTTGTAGATCTCTTCTTCAGAGATCTCATCCTCTTCGGGGAGAACGTCGTCCTGCATCTCGTCGTGTTCGGATTCTTCCAGCTTGAGCTTGCGGATATAGCGCTTGCGCGTATTGTCGTACATCGGCTTGCTCTTCTTGGAGCCTTTCACGCGGATGTTGGAAAGCAGTTTACGGATGAGCAGTGCAAGCAAAGTGAAGATGAGTGCCGCCGCAAGAACGATAGAGGAGACAAGCAGCCATACGTTGTAGGTAGGTTCGTTTGTCGTATCGTCCTCATCCTCGGTTTCGTCGGAAGAGGAGGAAGTCACGGTCTGTTCGTATGCGGAGTAATCTACGTAAGTGTCGTAGTATTCTTCGTTTGCCAGCTGGTACTTGTAATCGAAGTATGCCACCATGTCGCTGTACGTGCTTGCGTCGTAATCGGCGTAAGGATCGGATTCGTCCGTGCGGCTTGCGTCGTAGGACTTGTAATCGTCATCGTCGTACAGGGAGTAGTGGAAATAGACGAGTTCGTTGTTGTAATCTGCGGGAGCTTTCTTGTACGCATCCAGCAGTTCGTCCGTGCTGTCAAATCCCTTGGCTTCCGCATAATCGGTGAGGTTTTCGTCGCGCAGGGAATTGAACGAGGATTCGTCCAGATCGCTGTAGCTTACCAGGTCGTACACGACAAAGCTGTTTGCTTCGTTTTCGATGCTCGCATCGCGGCTGCCCGACCAGACTTCCAGTCTGTAATCCTTGGCTTCGCTGCCCGTATGGATAAAGAAACGCACATAGATCCAGTCGGAGATCTCGGTAGCGGAAGGGTTGGTCACCTGGCGGCTGAGCGCCTTTTCGACGGGTGCGGACTGCAGGAGCGTTCCCGTGAGATCTACTCCTGCGGCGGAGAAATCTTTGACCGCGACGGAAAGTTTGTCATCTTCTTTATAGCGGTAGTAGGTTCCCTCTTCGTCGGATGCGTAGTAGACGATGTTGCCGTCCGAATCGATCAGGTTCTTGTCGTCGTCCTTGCCGTAGTTGGCGAGGTTCGCGTAATAAACGCCGCCCGTGTGTGCCTTGGTCGTCGACCACAGCCCGTTGCTCTGCAGATAGAACACCGTGTTCGTCTTGGAAGAGAATGCGTCGTCAGAAGGATCGAGGTTGACCACGTTTCCGTCCGCATCGTAGCGATAGGAGATGCCGGAAGAGAAGGTGAGCTGCTCCTGATACTTTCTCTCGCCGAAGTCTTTGTCAGAGCTGTCGATGAGGTAGACGGTCGCGGTAGCGCCGGGGCTGAGTTTGAGCCGTAGCGTGACCTGCTTGTAAGAAGATGCCGCAATGGAAGTAGAGGAGTTTGCGATAAATCCGTACGCCTGTTTTGCGGTATTTGCGATCAGGAGAGGCTGGATGCAGTCATCGCCGAACAGATTGTTCCACAGGTCTGCCGCGGTAACCGCATCTGCAAAGGTCGGATAGGAGGTGAGAATGTCCATCCAGTTTTCGCTGCCCGTTCCGCCCTTGGTGTAATTTTTCGCGTATTCCTTATTGATGACGCCTGCCTGCTTGTTGCCGTTGATGCCGTTCTGTGCGTCGTTTTCCAGCTTTTCGCCGCCGACATAGGTGCTGTTTCCGTACACACCTTTATAGTTGCGCAGGTTGGCAATGCTGTTTTCAATGGATGCGGTATCGGTGTAAGCTTCGGAGTCGAAAGAATTTTCGAGAGTGACGTCGCTGCCTTTGAGGGAAACTTCCACAGCGTAGGTGCCCGTCGTCTTGACGTCGTACACGTCCTTGCTCACCTTGGTGTAGGAGAGGTCTGAGAAGGCTGCAAAGCCGGGGGTAAAGGACGTCGTTTCGGTAAATTCGGAAGTTCCGAAGGAGAACGCAAGCTCAAAGGTAAGCGTGCCGTCCGTCGTGTTGTTTACAAAGAAGAAGCATCTCTGCCAGCCGTCGAAGATATCTTCGTTGGCTTTCAGGGTTTCCGTGCTCTCTTTCTTGGAGTCGTCCACGAGGTCCACGGTGGTGAGGGTAGTGGTATCCACGGCGCCGATAGAAGTCTTGGTTTCGCCGTCGATCACGGAGATGGTGGCGCCTGTGCCGCCGCGCAGGTCGGACGTCTTGACCCAGAAGGAGAGGATCATGTACTCGTCCTTGGCAAGGGAGAAAGCGCTGTCTTCCACGGTTGCGGTGTAGGGCGCGCCCTTGCTGCTGTACAGGAGCAGGACTTTGCTGTCCCCGAAGGGCAGGCTGCTGTATTTTTCAAAAGCTTTGGTAAGGACAGTGGAATAGGTGTTGTCGAAATCGGAAACGTTCTTTACGCCCGATTTCACAGTCTTGTCATCCTCGCGGCTGTTCAGGAAGCTCTCTGCGTAAGGATAGCTCTCAACCGTATATCCGCGCGCGTTTTCGGTATCGGAAACCGTCACGTTTGCGGGGAAGGCGAGCTTGGTCAGCTGTGTGCTGTCGAGGTTGAGGGAGAATGCGTTGGAGGTGACTTTGTTTGCGTCAAACTTTTGCAGATCGCTGCCGAAGGAGAGGTTGAGGCTGGTCTGCTGATCGGCGGCCACGTTTTCCGCGATCTCTGTCGCAAAGTCGGCAGATTTCATCACGGTGTATTCCAGGCCGTCAAAGAAGGCGTAGCCCTGAACGTATTCGAGGTAGTTGGAATTCTGTCCCTCTGCCTGTACGCCCAGTCCCAGCTCCACGCTGAACGTCGTGGTGGCGTAGGGGGAAGCGTTGAGGTAGAAGGTGTACTGTTCCCAGCCGTTGTTTTCGGTAACGGAAGAAGTATCGATGTTCTTGACGGTGAGGGGATCCTGCGAAACGCCTCCGACGGTGTTGTTGATCCGGATGTAAGCGCCGCGGTTCCCGTTTACGGTCTTGCCGTCGTCAAACGTCATATTGGACGTTTTGACCCAGACGGAGATCTTAGCCGCCGTACCCGCCGCCAGAGTGATGGTGGAGGAGGTGTAGCGCGCCGCCGTACCCAGCTTGTTGGAACGGTAGTTGTGGAGCATCAGAACGTGCGTTCCGTTCTCCTCGTCCTCCGTTTCCTTTGCTGCGAAGGGAGTGCCGGGGTTCAGCTTTTCGGCTGCGGCCTTGATCGCGTCCGCATCGGGGTCCTTGTCGTCCTCCGTTGCGGCCTTGGCGAGATCCCAACCGGGAATATCGTAGTTGTTGTCGATATCCGTGTAGTAGGGGTCGGGCAGTTCGGCGTCGTCGTCCGCGTCCTTATACTCGGTATAAGTATCGTAGGCGTCGGAGAACACGCTCCATTTCTTGGAGGTATCCACGATGCCCGATTTTGCCACGGAAGAGCTTGCGCTCACACTGCTGCTGTTGGAGCCGGCAGAGCTTGTCCAGTTTTCGGGACTGCCGATGAGATATCCTCCGTCGTTGTCGCTGAAGTACTCAAAATTGCCGTTTGCGAATGTTTGCGTATCGGTGCGCGTTTCCGTCGTGCTCGAATCGTCTTCGGTCGTCTTGTCGGAACAAGCCGTCAGAAAGAACGATCCGGCGGCAACGGTCATCACCGCCGAAAGCATCAGTGTTGCAATTCTCAGTTTTCTTGTTTGTTTGTTTTTTGCCATAGAACACCTTTTCACTGATCGTAGTGATATTAAAATCGTACTACATTATTTTAATATAAAAGACCGCGAAATGCAAGCGATAATGTTGAAAAAAAGATGAAAATCTGATTATTTTTTTTAAACGGCGCAAACTGATACAATAACGGGGAGGGAAGGATATGCAAAAGGCCAAAAAAAATTTTCTGCTCTCGCTTGCGGGGTGCGCGGTGGGGGCTGTGAACGGCGCGTTCGGCGGGGGCGGGGGAATGATCGTAGTCCCCCTTCTGACGGGAGTGGGCAAAAAGCCCCCGCTCGTGGCGCACGCGACGGCAATTCTCATCATTTTGCCTGTCAGTCTCGTCAGTTCTGTCGTGTATCTCGTCAACGGACTATTCGATACGGAGCTTTTTCTGGCGGTGGGGCTCGGCGTGATGCTGGGCGGATTTCTCGGCGCGCGGCTTTTGGGGAAGGTCTCGCCCGCCGCGGCAACGCTGGCCTTTGCCGCCGTAATGCTGGCCGCAGGGCTTAAAATGATCTTTTAGGGAGGAAAAATCATGCGCTTTCTTGTCTGGCTGACGGCGGGGATCGCCGGCGGCGTTCTCGGCGGTATGGGGATGGGCGGCGGAACGGTGCTTATTCCCATTCTCACTATTTTCTGCGGCGTGCCGCAGCATATGGCGCAATCGGTCAATCTGCTCACCTTTCTGCCCATGTCGGCGCTGTCCCTGCGCGTCCATTCGCAGAACGGACTTCTGGATACCAAGGGCGCGCTCTGGATGATGGTCCCCGCCACCGTTTTGTCTGCATTGGGCGCTGTTTTTGTGCAGGGAGTCGCGTCGGGCGCCCTGCGCGTCGGGTTCGGAATTTTTCTGTGCCTGCTCTCGCTGTACCAGTTTTACGGGGGCTGGAAATCTCTTCTCGCGCAAAAGGAAAAATAGAGAATAATTTTCTCAAATTCTTTACAGTCGCGGGAAATTGTGATACAATAACTAATGTATATTCGGCGCAGCGCGCCGCCTGCGGGCGGGGCGCGTTTGCGTGTGATCATCGGAGGAATAGTTTTGGCTACATTCGGCAATGGGGTACACCCCAAAGACTGCAAAGCGCTTTCGTCGGATGCGAAGATCGGCGTTCTGCCGGAACCCAAACAGGTTTGGATCCCGCTTTCGCAGCACATCGGAAAACCCGCCGTTCCCGTCGTGGAAGCGGGGGAGCGCGTCCTGCGCGGGCAGCTGATCGCACGGAAAGAGGGCGGCGTTTCGGCAAACGTGTTTTCTTCTGTTGCAGGCGTCGTCAAGGGCGTTGTGGGACACATCACGGCATCCGGAAAAAAGCGCGACCACATTCTCATTGAAAACGATTTCACGGACGAAAGCACATCGCTTCCGCCGCTCTCTTCGCCCACGGCGGAGAGCGTGCTTGTCCGCATAGAAGAGGCGGGCATCGTCGGCATGGGCGGCGCGGGATTTCCCACGCACGTCAAGTACAACGTGAACGGCAAGGCGGATATTTTCGTCGTCAACGCGGCGGAGTGCGAACCGTACATCACCTGCGACTACCGCATTCTGCTCGAATACGCGGAGGAATTGCTGCGCGGCGTGCGCTATTGTATGCTTGCCTGCGGAGCAAAGAGCGCGGTCATCGGCATAGAAAAGAACAAGCCGAAGGCGATCTCCCTGCTTTCCTCTCTGTGTAAAGAAGGGGACGTGCGCGTGTGCGCATTGCGCACGCGTTACCCGCAGGGCGCGGAAAAACAGCTGATCTACAGCTGCACGGGCAGGATGGTCCCCGAGGGCGGACTGCCCATCGCGGCGGGCGTCGTGGTGTCCAACGTGCACACCGTTCTCAGCATTGCGAGAGCGGTGGAAAAGGGGCTGCCCTGTTACGAAAGAGTGATGACGGTAAGCGGAAAATGCGTCAAAACTCCTTCCAACCTCTGGGTGAAAAACGGGACCCCCATGCGCGAGATCGCAGCGTACTGCGGCGCGGATGAGAATTGCGCGCGCATTGTCAGCGGCGGCCCGATGATGGGGGAAGCGGTGTTCTCCCTGAAAGTCTGCACAAGCAAGACGACCTCCAGCCTCCTGTTTCTGGACAGCACGGAATGCGAAAACAAGAAGGCGTCCGTCTGCATCGGCTGCGGCAGGTGCGTGCAGGCCTGCCCGATGGGACTTTCGCCCACGTTCATTGAAGATGCGCTGTTCCGCAAGGATTATGAGGAGGCAAAGCGGTACGGAGCGTCCTCCTGTATCGGCTGCGGCTGCTGTTCTTACGTCTGCCCCGCAAAGCGTTTTCTTGCGCAGAGCGTAAGGCTTGCAAAAAAAATTATAGCAGAGAGGAAAATTTAGCATGGCGGAGATCTCTAATTATAAAGTTGCGGCTTCGCCGCACAAACTGGACAATTCAGACACCCGCCGCGTGATGCTGGACGTGCTCATCGCGCTCCTGCCCTGTCTTGTCTGCGGCGTCGTCTTTTTCGGCCTGTACGCGTTTTTGCTCGTTTTTCTGACAACGTTGACCTGTTTTGTGAGCGAACAGCTGTACAACCTCATCCGTAAAAAGCCCTTTACGTTTGATTTGTCCGCGCTGGTCACGGGCGTGATTTTAGGGCTGAACCTTCCGCCCCGCGCGCCGTGGTATCTCGCGGTGATCGGCGGCGTGTTTGCCATCATCATCGTAAAGATGCTGTTCGGCGGGCTCGGCAAAAACTTTGCCAACCCCGCGGCGACGGCGCGTGTGTTCCTGCTCCTCGCCTATTCTTCTTCCATGCTCCAGTACATCGGTGCGGACGTGGGCGGAAACATCCTTTCCACGGACATCGTCACCGCGCCCACCTATCTCAGCGGCGGCGTCTCCGCACTGCAGGGGAGCTTCTGGGGCGTGAGCGGATTCGGCGGATATGCTTTGCAACTGCTGTTCGGCGTCGTCGGCGGCAGCATCGGCGAAACTTGTAAAGTTGCCGTGCTTGCGGGCGGAGTATATTTGTGTGCGCGCAAGGTGATCGACTGGCGCATTCCCGTCGTATATTTGCTCACTTCTGCCACGTTCTTTCTCTTTTATTATCAAAGTGCGGAAGAGATGGTTTTGCAGCTGCTTTCGGGCGGACTGATGTTCGGCGCCGTGTTCATGGCGACGGACTACGCCACTTCCCCCAAATGGAAATACAACCGCGTTCTGTACGCGATCGGGCTGGGGCTCATCACGGGCGTCATTCGCTGTTTCGGTTCTTATCCGGAAGGGACGTCGCTCGCAATCCTGTTCATGAACCTGCTCGTTCCCGTGATGGACAAGTACATTCTGCCCGTGCGGTTCGGTCAGCTTACAAAGGTGGGCAAACCCAAGCCGCAGGTGATGAAGTGGACGATGCGTATTGTCAGTCTTGTGCTTGTCCTTGCCATTGCGGCCGGTTCACTCGCATTCTGCCTGCGTCCGAGGACGTACGAATATATTCTCGATGCGCGCAGGGAAGAAGGAGCATATGTCGTGGAGATCGGCGGAACCTTCAATATCGGCGGCTGGCCGCAGGAAAGGGAATACACGGTCACGGTGGATGAAAAGAGTATGACGATTTCCGACATTGTTGCTGTCAAGGAAAATCAGTACGGCTATCTGGCAGAATTGTCCTTATTTATCGGGAAAACGCGGCACGAAGTGGCTACGCTTTCAAATCTCTCCACGGATTCTGAGTTTTCAGCGACGGTGAGCAATACCGCTTTGCGGGATATGCTGGTGGAATGTTTTGATTATATCCAAAGAGAAATGGAGGGGAATTGATATGGATAAAACAAAATTTCGCTCCATGTTGCAAGGCGTCCTCGTCCTTGCGGTGATCGCCCTGTGCAGCGGGCTGCTGCTGGGCTTTTTCAACATGATCACTTACGTCGATCCTCTGCAGAGCGCATACGACAGGTTTGCCGAGGACACGGGCGCGACCTTCAGTAAAATGACCGACCCCGACGGCGAAGAGTATGAAAACGGTTTGGTGCTGTACTATGCTCTTTCCGACGACGGAAAGTACCATGCCTTCCTTGCTTCTGGCAAGGGCGGCTACGGCGGCGACGTGCAGGTGTACGTCTACGTGTCGGACAACAAGATCACGAAGGCGGTTCTTGGTGAAAACGCGGAGACGCTGTGGGGAACCTTTGAAGAAAACTTCTTCGATCAGTTCATCGGCATCGACGTCACGCAAAAGACGAGCTTCCTGCCTTCGGACGTGACGACGAGTTCCACGGCCAAACTGTCCATCCAGGCGGTGAGCAGGGCCATCGACGCCGTTATGACCTATTACAATCAGAATGTGGGAGGGGAGAACAATGGATAAACGCAAGTTTAAAGAGACGCTTCTGGGCGGACTCATCAAAAACAACCCCACCTTTGTGCTGGTGCTGGGGACCTGTCCCACCATCGCCATGACGACGTCGCTGTTCCAGGCGTTTGCCATGGGCGTGGCGACGACTTTCGTGCTCATCTTTTCCAATTTGTTTGTCAGCCTTCTGCGCGGGATCATTCCCGACAAGGTGCGCATTCCCTGTTACATTGTCATCATTTCCACCTTTGTCATCATCGTGCAGATGGTGATGCGCAGGTATCTGCCCGAACTGTACACGACCATGCAGGCGTTTATCGCGCTCATCGTCGTCAACTGTATCATTCTGGCGCGCGCGGAAAGCTTTGCTTCCTGCAACAAGCCCCTTTACAGTATGCTGGACGGCGTTTCCATGGGCCTTGGCTTTACCTGTGCGCTCTGCCTCATCGGCATCGTGCGCGAATTTCTCGCGGGCGGCTCCTTTGCGGGCTTTGCCATTCCCGGATTCCCCGCCATGCAGGGTGCGGGCGCAAGCGCGTTCGGGTTTATCACCTTCGGGTGCATGATGGCGCTTTTCAATTTTGTCATTCAGAAAGTCAACGAGCGCAAGGCGCGCATGAAAGCGGCGAGCCTTCCCCTTACCGCTCAGCTTGAGGAGGTGAAATAATGGCTACCGTCATTTCTCTGATGTTCGCGGCGGTCATTTCGCAGAACATCGTTCTTGCACAGTATCAGGGCATCTGTCCCTTCCTCGGCGTTTCCAAAAAGATGTCCAGCGCGGCGGGCATGGGCTTTGCCGTCATCTTCGTCATGGCGGTGTCTTCGGTGTTCACGTGGCTGGTTTACAACCTCATTCTTCTCCCGCTCGGCATCGACTATCTCTATACCATGGCGTTTATTCTCGTCATCGCCAGTCTCGTGCAGCTGCTGGAAATGATCCTCAAACGCTTTTCTCCCACGCTGTACAGCGCGCTGGGCGTGTATCTGCCCCTCATCACCACCAACTGCGCCATTCTCGGCACGGCAAACAGCACGGTGGTGTTCAACAACTATCCCTTCCTGCAGGCGTTTGCCGTCTCTGTGGCGACGGGCGTGGGCTTCCTCCTCGCCATCTGCCTGCTGGCGGGCGTGCGGTTAAAGACGGATAAGGCGGACATCCCGCAGTGTTTCAAAGGCTTCCCCATCACGCTGGTTTCGGCGGCGATCATGGCGATGGCGTTTGCGGGATTCTCCGGGATCCTCGC
Source organism: Candidatus Borkfalkia faecipullorum (assembly GCA_019114245.1). Lineage (GTDB taxonomy): Bacteria > Bacillota > Clostridia > Christensenellales > Borkfalkiaceae > Borkfalkia > Borkfalkia faecipullorum. Next base: position 19,866 of record DXFX01000072.1, read on the forward strand.
GTAAGGAGGGCAGACGATGCAACCGGTTTTACAAATTCTTCTGGCGGGCGGGATCATGCTCGCCATCGCGGTGGTGTTCGGGATCATTCTCGTCATCTGTTCCAATGTCTTTGCGGTCAGACGGGACGAGCGCATCGACCGCGTGGAATCTCTTCTGGCAAAATCCAACTGCGGCGGCTGCGGCAAAGCGGGCTGCGCGCAGTTTGCGGAGGCGCTCGTCAAGGGAGAGGTAAAACTCTCCGATTGCCGCGCCACGCCTGCCGCCAACAAGCAGAAGATCGCAGAGATCCTTGGCGGCGGAGACATCGGGGAAGAGACGGTCGCCGTCGTGCATTGCAACGGCGGGGACGCCTGCTACAATAAGTACGATTATCAGGGCTACGGCGACTGCGCTTCCTGCGAAATGCTCGCGGGCGGCGTGAAGGCCTGCCCCGTGGGCTGTATCGGCAAAAAGACGTGCGTCAACGTCTGTCCTTACGGCGCCGTTTCCGTGGGGGACGAGGGATATTCCGCCGTCGATAAGGAAAAGTGCGTTTCCTGCGGCGTCTGTATTCAGAACTGCCCCAAAAATCTCATTTCCCGCATTCCCAAATCGGCAAAGGTGTACATTGCCTGTTCCAATCACGGCAAGGGCAAGGACGTCATGGAGCTTTGCAAGCACGGCTGTATCGGGTGCGGGATCTGTGAAAAGACCTGTCCCGAGGGCGCCATTGCCATGAAGGACGGCCTGCCCGAGATCGACTATTCCAAGTGCGTGGGATGCCTGAAATGCGTAGAAAAATGCCCGCGCAAGTGTATTAAGGAGCACTGAATGCGCTTTTCGACAGTCTTATTCGATTTTGACGGAACACTGTTCGATACCTCTCCCGGCATCTTGCGCTGTATGCGCGCCGCCCTTGAAAAAAACGGTTACGATGCGCACACGGACGAGTGGCTGAAACGCTTTATCGGCCCGCCCATTCTGCCCGCTCTAAAAGAGTTTTACGGAATGGAGGAGGCGCAGGCGGAAAAGGTCAAGACGGATTACCGCACCCTGTACGGGGCGGAAGGGGTGTTTGAATGTTCTCCCATGCCCGGGGCAAAGGAGTGCCTTTTGGCGCTTCGCGCGGCGGGCGTACAGATCGCCGTGGCGACCTCCAAACCCTATTATTTTGCGGAGGACATTTTAAAGCGTTACGATTTTTACCCGCTTTTTGACGCGGTTTGCGGCGCCCGTTCGGACGAGCATTCCGCAAAAGCGGAGATCGTGGCGGAAGCGCTCTCCGCACTCCGCGCTCCTCTCGGCCGCACCGTGATGGTGGGGGACAGGAAGTACGACGTTCTGGGCGCAAAGGAATGCGGCATTCCCTGTATCGGCCTGGGTTCGGGCTTTGCGGAAGAGGGCGAATTTGAGCGGGCGGGCGCGATTTCTGTCGTACAGACCTTTCAGCAGCTCACCCGGCTGCTGCTCGGTTAGCTCGCGCGCATATCTATTATATAAAGAGCCTTGATAGAAGTAAAAGGATTGTGCATTTTGTACAATCCTTTTTTCTTGAAAATGTGAGTTCTTTGAGTATAATTTTTGAAAAAAAGTTAATAATTGACAAAAAGATTGTCATATAGTTTCAATTTGAAAAATATGAATATTTTTTTCAAAAAAAATGCACAAAAACGCAAAAAGATACTATACAAAAGCACTATTCGATGATATAATATATTCGGTTCAGTACAGTTTTTCACAGTTTGGGCGGGAGAGACCCGCAGGTTCAGCTGTATACTTTGCATCAGAGGTGGCACATTGGAAAAAATTGGTATTATCGACTTAGGTTCAAATTCGGCAAGGCTTGTCATCGTCGAATTGTTCGGTGACGGGCATTTTATGGTCGTGGACGAGCTGAAAGAGAGCGTCCGTCTCGGCCAGGACATGGAAAGAGACGGCTTTTTAAAGCCTCAGCGCGTGGCGGAAACCATCCGCACTCTGAAAATGTTCAAAAAGCTTGCGGATGCAAGCAAAGTAGACCGCATCATCGCCGTGGCGACTGCGGCGGTGCGCCGCGCCAAAAATCAGCGCAGCTTTCTGGATGAGATCCAGGCGACCTGCGGCATCAAAGTGAGGGTGCTCAGCGAGGAAGAGGAAGCTACGCTCGTCTATCGCGGCGTCATCAATTCCATGGACATTCCCAAGGGGCTCATCCTTGAGATCGGCGGCGGCAGCATCAAGATCGTCTACTACAACCGCCGCAATATGCTCAACTACGTCACCCTTCCTTTCGGCGCGGTGACGCTGACCGATCTGTTCAAGGACGACGGCCTGTCCCCCGAAGAGCAGGCGGCCAAAGTAGAGGAGTTCTTCACCGAACAGCTTACGGGCATCGAGTGGCTGAAAGAGGTAGACCCCGACGTTCAGATGATCGGCGTGGGCGGCTCTTTCCGCAACATCTTCAAGATCAGCAAGATGGTGCGCAAATACCCGCTGGACACGGTGCACAACTACGTCCTTCCCGTGGAGGATTTTGAATACGTTTACGACACCATCAAGGTGCTGGATCTGGATAAAAAGCGCAAGATCAAGGGGCTTTCCTCGGGCAGGGCGGACATCCTTCCCGCGGCGCTCGCCGTCGTGAAATCTTTCACGAGCTACATGAAGTTTGAAACGTTCACCATCGGCGGATCGGGCTTGCGCGAAGGCATCATGTTCAACCAGGCAATGCCCATCACGCAGGAAAAACCCATTTCGGACATCCTCGGTTACAGCCTGAACAGCCTCGTCAAATATTACGAATGCGACGAGAACCACGTGGAGCACGTCGTCAATCTTTCCGTTCAGCTGTTCAAGCAGCTGCGCGTGCTGCACAAATTCTCCCGCCAGTACCTGAAAGTTCTCAAAGTGGCGGCAACGCTGCACGATTGCGGCAACCGCATCAAATTTTACAATCATCAGAAGCACAGCTGTTACATGATCCTCAATGCCACGCTGTACGGCATCACCCACCGCGAGATCGTGCTTGCGGCATTTGTGGCAGGATGCCATAAGAAAGAGGACATCGCTCCCGCCGATTGGGCAAAATACAAGGACATCGTGCAGGAAGAGGACTTGGAAGCGGTGAAAAAGCTGGGCGTGATGCTCCGCATTGCCGAGAGTCTCGACCGCAGCTGCAGCGGCACGGTGAAAGGGATCAACTGCGACGTGCTGGGCGATTCCGTCATCATGAAGACGGAAGTGGAAGGGGATGCGTCCCTGGAGATCCGCGACGCCATGACGGCAAACGCGGAATTCCGCAAATCTTTCCGCAAAAATCTTGAAATCCTGTAAAGAAACGTAGCCGCAAATTTATTTGCGGCTATTCTCTCCTTTGTTATGAAAATCATCCTTGCAAGCGCCAGTCCGCGCAGAAAAGAACTTTTGAAAAAGCTTGTACCAGAATTTGACATTCAGCCCGCTTCGGGGGAGGAATGTGCAGATCTCACCCTCCCGCCGGAAGAGATCGTCCGCACGCTTGCAGAGCACAAGGCGAAGGAAGTTTTTGCCCTGCACCCGGAAGCGCTCGTGCTGGGCGCGGATACCATCGTGTGGTTTGGCGGGAAGCTTTTGGGAAAGCCGAAGGACGCGCAGGACGCAAGGGATACGCTGCGCGCGCTCTCGGGCAGACGGCACAGCGTGTTTACGGGCTGGTGTATTTTGGGGCAGGGCGTGCGCCGCAGCGGCGCCTGCCGTTCGGACGTTCTCTTTCACGAACTGTCCGAGTCCTTCATCGACGAATACGTCGCGGGCGGCTCGCCGCTGGACAAGGCGGGCAGTTACGGCATTCAGGACGACGAGCGCCTCGTCGCTAGTTATGAAGGCAGTTACGACAACATTATCGGACTTCCTACGGAAGAATTGCGCACTCAGCTGCGCGGGATCGGGGTATTGAAATGATCAGACTTGCAATCGATTTGGGTTCATCGGTGACAAAGATCTATAAGATCGGCAGCGGCATCGTGCTTGCGGAGGCAAGCTGTCTCGCCGTGGCGTCCGGCACAAAGACGGTCAAGGCGATCGGCGAGGAGGCGAAACAGCTGATCGGCAAGACGGCAGAATTTACCACCATCGTCTTTCCCGTGTTTGAAGCGGACATCGTCAACGAAGAGATGGCGGCCACCATGCTCCGTTACTTTCTGCAAAAAATCGAGATCGGCAAATCGCAGGCAAGGCGCGCGGAAGTGGTGTTCAACGTTCCCTGCGGCGCGCAGGACGCCTTGCTGGACAAATATTACCGCCTTGCGGAAGCGTGCAGCCTCGGCACCGTGAATTTTGTGGAAACGCCTTTCCTGTCCGCGTTCGGGCAGAACCTCACCCTCAACGAGAGTTCCCCCGTGTTTGTGGTGGACATCGGCGGAGGCAATACAAACATTGCGGCGTTTTCTCTGGACGGGATCATTGCGGGCGTCAGCCTCAACATCGGCGGCGGGAATATCGACAGCCACATTATCGACAAAGTTGCCGATTCGTTCAACCTGAAGATCGGGCTTCTTACCAGCGAAAAGCTCAAAGTTACGGCGGCAAGCCTGTACGAAGCGGACGACGAAAAATCCATCGTCAACGGCAGGGACATCTCCACGGGCAGGCCGCGTTCGGTGGCCGTTTCCTCGTCGGACATTTACGAATGCGCCAAGGTGTTTGCGGACAAGATCGTGGAATACACCAATCTCGTGCTTGCCAAACTCCCTGCGGAAGTTTCCGCATCCGTCTGGCACACGGGCATTTATCTTTCGGGCGGCGGCGCTAAACTTATCGGGCTGGACGATTACCTCGCGGACAAACTGCAGATGGACGTCAACCTTGCGGAGGAGCCGATGATGGCGGCGGTGCTCGGCGGCGGCAGAACGGTGGGCAACGCGGACATTCTGGAAACGGTCCGCATCGATTATTGAAATTTCCGCACCCGTACAGGGTGCGGCTTTTTTGTTGCAGGCCGACCGCAGGCAAGGTATCGATGCAAATTTTGCGAAATCTGCTGTTACGTGTTACTCGTTTTTCTGCGAAGGGTTGACCGCCCGCCCTGTTTTTGGTATAATAATAGGGTAAGCATTTTCGGAGGAGAAGATGGAAAAAGAGATCGTGCGCCTTGCGGAGGAACTCGGGATGGATCCCGATGCGGTGCGCCTGCTGGAAAATACGCGCCTCCCGCTCGCGCCCGCGCGAATGCAGGAACTTGCGCAGGCTCTCACCGTACGGGAGAAATACAGCGAGGCGGCCGAGGCGCTTCCGCCTTCTTTCCGTTCAGGAGGACGACCAGAGCTATAAACAGTGGGTATTCAGAGATCCTTCCCTTGCCCCCGAAAATTTCCCCGAAACGACCTCCCTGCAGAGGAGCATGAAAAAATTTGTGCTTGCGGGCGGAAAAGTGGGCAGCGGTCACGGGATCTTGCTGAAAAAATAAACAGGTTAAAAAGTTTTGCAAAAGGAAAACGAGGGCAGCAAACCGCCTTTGCGCCTTTTGCGGGAGCTTGACAAATTGATCGCCTGTTTTATAAACTGATAAAAAATTTATCCGAAGGGAGAGCATTATGCAGAAAATCAGATTGGGAATTGTAGGGTACGGCAACCTCGGCAGGGGCGTGCAGTACGCGGCGGCACAGAATCAGGACGTGGAAGTCGTGGCAGTGTTTACGCGCAGGGATCCCGCATCCGTGCGCACGGTTCTGCCCGTCAAAGTGGAAAAGTATGACGACATGAAAAATTACGTCGGCAAGATCGACGTGATGATCCTTTGCGGCGGCAGCGCTACCGACCTGCCCGAGCAGTCCGTGCAGGTGGTAAAACTGTTCAACACGGTAGACAGTTTCGATACCCATGCCAACATTCCCGCCTATTTTGAAAAGCTGGACGCCGCGGCAAAACAGAGCGGCAACCTGGGCGCCATGAGCATCGGCTGGGACCCCGGTCTGTTCTCTCTTGCCCGCATTTATTTCGGTTCGTCCCTCACAGACGGCAGTACATATACCTTCTGGGGCAAGGGGGTCAGCCAGGGCCATTCGGACGCCATCCGCAGGGTAAAGGGCGTCAAGGACGCACGCCAGTACACCGTCCCCGTGCAGAGCGCGCTCGACCGCGTCCGTGCGGGCGAAAATCCCGAACTTTCCACGCGCGAAAAGCACACGCGCGAATGCTATGTCGTCGCGGAAGAGGGCGCCGATCTCGCGCGCATCGAGCGTGAGATCAAGGAAATGCCCAACTATTTTGCTGATTACGACACCACCGTGCATTTTATTTCGGAAGAGGAACTGCGCCGCGACCACAGCGGCATTCCGCACGGCGGATTTGTGCTTCGTTCGGGCAAGTCCATGACGGGGAACAACTTCCTGATGGAGTTTTCCCTCAAGCTGGACAGCAACCCCGAATTTACTTCCTCCGTCCTCGTGGCGTACGCCCGCGCGGTGGTCCGCCTGCACGCGGAGGGAAAAACGGGCGCCGTCACCGCGTTTGACGTCGCGCCCAAATATCTTTCCCCGCTTTCGGAAGAAGAACAGCGCAAACAGCTGCTCTGATCGCAGACCCGCACAACTTCTGTGCGGGTTTTTGTGTTTTTCCTGTGTATGATTATGCGCATAAATGTATAAATTATCGCAGAAAAACGTGAAATTTTACATTTTTCGCGCGAATTTTGGCAAAAATTGCGCAAAGCTATTGCATAAATTAAATAAACATGGTATAATTATTTTTAACAGGTTCCCGCAACGGGAACGGGGGAGAGGTTATTGCCATGTTCAGTCCTGAAATAGAAAAGATCGACAGAAAATCGCTGCGGGAAATGCAGCTGGAGCGTCTGAAACACATTGTCCGCTATTGCTATGAAAACGTTCCTATGTACAAGAGGCGTTTCGATGAGATCGGACTGAAACCCGAACACATCAAGACGCTCAAAGACATCGAGCTGATCCCTTACACGACAAAGGACGATCTGCGGGACAATTATCCCTTCGGTCTGTTTGCCGTTCCCATGAAAAAGATCATCCGACTGCACGCGTCCAGCGGCACGACGGGCAAACCCATCGTGGGCGGCTATACGCGCGCCGATCTGGACAACTGGTCCACCTGCATTGCGCGCATCCTCACCATGGCGGGCGCGACGGATGAGGACATCTTTCAGGTGTCTTTCGGGTACGGACTGTTTACGGGCGGATTCGGATTGCACTACGGGGTGGAAAAGCTGGGCGCCACCGTCGTTCCCGTATCGTCGGGAAATACGGAGCGGCAGCTCATGCTCATGCGCGATTTCGGCGCCACGGCGCTCATCGCCACGCCCAGCTATGCCATGTACCTTGCGGAAACGGCGAAGCGGGAGGGGATCTTGCAGGACTTGAAGATCCGCCTCGTCTGTATGGGTGCGGAAGCTTCCACGGCGGAAACGCACGAATCCCTGCAAAAGCTGTTCGGCGCCTTTCCCACGGAAAATTACGGGCTCACCGAAGTGGGCGGCCCCGGCGTTGCGGGCGAATGCCGCGAAAAGGCGGGAATGCACATCAACGAGGATATGTTTTATCCCGAGATCGTGGACATGGAACACAACAAAGTTCTTTCGGAAGGGGAACAGGGAGAAATGGTCATTACCACCCTCGTCAAGGAGGGAATGCCCGTCCTGCGCTATCGCACCAAGGACATCACCTCCCTCACCTACGAGCCGTGCAAGTGCGGCAGGACGACGGCGAGAATGTCCCGCGTGGTCGGCAGGACGGACGATATGCTCATCATCCGCGGGGTCAACGTGTTCCCGTCCCAGATCGAGAGCGTGCTGATGGGCATGGACGAGCTCGGCAAGACGTACGAGATCATCGTGGACAGGGTCAATTACATGGACACGCTGGAAGTCCACGTGGAAGTGGACGACGCCAGCCTTCTCACCGACTATTTCAAGCTGGAAGAGCTGGTGGCAAAAATCAAGCACAAATTGCGCGTGGTATTGCAGATCGACGTCAAAGTCAAGCTGGTAGAGCCTTTCTCCATCAGGCGTTCGGAAGGAAAGGTCAAACGCGTTACCGATCTTCGCAAAAAATAATCGAAAAAAATTCAGGTCAGGTCATCAATTATGAAAAAACTGTTATTGGGCGATTTTGCCGTTGCGCGCGGCGCATGGGAAGCGGGCGTGCAGGTTGCCGCCGCCTATCCCGGCACGCCGTCTACCGAGATCACGGAAGAGCTTGCCCGCTATGACGACGTGTACAGCGAATGGTCCCCCAACGAAAAAGTGGCGTTGGAAGTGGGCATAGGCGCGTCCCTGCGCGGGGTGCGCACCATCGTATCCATGAAGCACGTGGGGCTCAATGTCGCCTGCGACCCGCTCTTTACGGCGTCTTACACGGGCGTGAACGGCGGGCTCGTCGTTGCGGTCGCGGACGATCCTTCCGTATTCTCTTCGCAGAACGAGCAGGATACTCGTCTCACCGCGGTCAGCGCGCAGGTCCCCGTGCTCGAACCCTCCGATTCGCAGGAAGCCAAGGATTTTACAAAGTTTGCCTTCGAGCTTTCGGAAAAGTACGATACGCCCGTCATTTTGCGGCTCACCACCCGCGTGGCGCACTCGCAGAGCCTTGTCGAGCTGTGCGAGCGGGAAGAGCATCCCGCAAAGCCGTACGAGCGCAACATTGCCAAGTACGTCATGATGCCCGCCAACGCGCGCGTCAAACACGTCGTCGTGGAGGAGCGCACTGAAAAACTTTCCGAAGATTCCAACGGTTTTTCCGTCAACCGCATCGAAGAGGGGAGCAAGGAGCTCGGTATCATCTGTTCGGGCGGCGTGTACCAGTATGTGAAAGAGGCGCTGCCGCAGGCGTCCGTACTCAAACTGGGTACGGTGTGGCCGCTCCCGTACAAACTCATCGAGCGCTTTGCAAAGAGCGTAAAGCGCTGTATCGTCGCGGAAGAACTGGCGCCCCATCTGGAAACGCAGATCAAGGCGCACGGCATTGCGGTGGAAGGGAAAAACATTTTCCCGCGGTGCGGCGAATTTACCGCCAACCTCATCCGCAAATGCGTTCTGGGCGAACAGACGGAAATAAAGAGCCATTCCGTCCCCGCCCGTCCCCCCGTGCTCTGCGCGGGCTGCCCGCACCGCGGCGTGTTCTATGTGCTCTCCAAGCTCAAACTCAACGTTCTGGGCGACATCGGCTGTTATACGCTGGGCGCCGTTCCGCCGCTCGGGTCGATGGACGCCGTCGTCTGCATGGGCGCAAGCATCGGCATGGCGATCGGCTTTGAAAAGGCGGATCCCGAAGCGCACAGGCATTCGGTTGCGGTCATCGGCGATTCCACCTTTATCCACAGCGGCATCACGGGGCTCATCGACGCCGTATATAACAAGGCGAAAGTCACCGTCATCATTCTCGACAACCGCACGACGGGCATGACGGGGCATCAGAACCACCCCGCCACGGGCAAGACCATCAAAAACGAACCTACATACGAACTCGACCTCGCGGAGGTCTGCCGCGCCGTCGGCGTGCGAGACGTCGTCACCGTCGATCCGGGCGATCTGAAAGCCACCGAACAGGCGGTGAAAGACGCGCTTTCCCATGAGGAAGTTTCCGTGGTCATTGCAAAGCGTCCCTGTGTCCTGCTCACCAAAAAGCTGTACCGCGGATTTCAGGTGAACGGCAACTGCAAAAAGTGCAAGGCGTGCCTCAAGCTCGGCTGTCCCGCCATTGTCAACGGCAAGGAGGGGATCTCCATCGACGTATCCCTGTGCACCGAATGCGGACTGTGCCAGGGCGTGTGCAAATTCAATGCGATCGAGGGGAGGGACTGATATGGATATACTCATTGTCGGCGTCGGCGGTCAGGGGACCCTGCTTGCCAGCCGCGTTCTCGGAAAATACGCACTGGACAAGGGATTTGACGTCAAGCTCAGCGAAGTGCACGGCATGGCGCAGCGGGGCGGCAGCGTGATGACTTACGTCCGTATCGGCGAAAAGATCGCCTCTCCCATCATCGACGAGGGGCGGGCAGATCTCATCCTCGCCTTTGAAAAGCTGGAAGCCCTGCGCTATCTCCATTACCTCAAAGAGGGGGGAGAAACGCTCTATTCCACGCAGGAGATCATGCCCATGCCCGTCGTGACGGGCGCGGCGGAGTATCCGCAGGGCATCGAAGCGCTCCTGCCGGGTACGGGCGTGGACGCGCTCGCGCTCGCGCTGGAAGCGGGCAACGCAAAGGCGGCAAATTCCGTCATGCTCGGCGCGCTCTGCAAAAAGATGGGGCTGGACAGGCAGGCGTTTGAAGAAGCCCTGCTTGCAAGCATCCCGCAAAAAACCATCGAAATGAATAAAAAGGCGTTTGAACTCGGTTACAGCGCAGTCTAAACGCTTACGGATAACGGAGAAAATGATGAAAGGTACACTCAAAGACTATATTTATCGTCCCGAATACGAATGCTTGTCGCGTTCGGAAATGGAAAACCTGCAGAGCGAGCGGCTGAGAAAGACGGTCGAACTCGTCTACAACAACTGCAAACCGTACAGGGCAAAGATGGACGAATTCAAGATCAAACCCTCTGACATCCGTTCCGTGTCCGACCTGTGCAAACTGCCGTTTACGGTCAAGCACGACCTGCGTGCGGCCTATCCGTTCGGATTTTATTCCGCGCCCGCAAGGGACATTGTGGAAGTGCACGCGTCCAGCGGCACGACGGGCAAACTCACCGTCGTCGGCTACACGCAGAACGACGTGGACGTGTGGGCGGAGATCGCCGCGCGCTCGCTTGCCATGGCGGGCGTGACAAAGGATTCCCTCGTTCACGTCGCCTACGGATACGGGCTGTTCACGGGCGGACTGGGCGCCCATTACGGCGCGCAGAAGATCGGCGCAAGCACCGTTCCCGCCAGCGCGGGCAACACCATCCGCCAGCTCACCCTCCTGCGCGATTTCGGCGCGACGCACCTTTGCTGCACCCCTTCCTATGCCATTTTCCTGGGTACGGAAATCCAGAAAGCGGGCATGGACATCAAGGATTTCAACCTGCAGGGCGGCGCCTTCGGGGCGGAACCCTGGACGTACCAGATGCGCGACGAGCTGGAAAGACTGCTCGACATCGACGCGCTGGACATTTACGGACTTTCCGAGATCAGCGGCCCGGGCGTGGCGATGGAGTGTATGCAGAAAAACGGGAGCCATATCCAGGAAGATCACTTCATTCCCGAGATCATCGATCCGGAAACGCTGGAGCCGCTGCCGTTCGGCAGCGAAGGGGAACTCGTGTTCACCACCATCACTAAGACGGGACAGCCGCTCATTCGCTACCGCACGAGAGATCTCTGCACCCTTTCGGACGAGAAGTGCGCCTGCGGCAGAACGACGGTCAAGATGAGCAAGGTCAAGGGCCGTTCGGACGATATGCTCATCATCCGCGGCGTCAACGTGTTCCCGTCCCAGATCGAGGCGGCCATCATGAACGTTTCCGGCGTCTCGCCGCATTACATGATCTACGTCGACAGGATCAACAACCTCGACGTCATGGAGATCGACATCGAGCTTGCGGGAAATCTCACGCCCGACCGCATTTCCGACATCGAGAGCATCAAGAGGAAAGTGGAAACGGAAGTCAATTCGTACATCGGGCTGAGTGCAAAGATCAAGCTGTGTGAAAGCGGATCCATTCAGCGCAGCGAAGGCAAAGCCGTGCGCGTCATCGACAGGCGCAGTTAATTTTCGGATAAGGAGGATAAAAAATGTTGGTCAAACAGCTTTCCGTATTTATGGAAAATCGCCCAGGCAGACTTTACAAGCTCACGCACGCATTGGGGCAGGAGGGAATCGACTTTGTCACCCTCTCCATTGCGGATACCAAGGATTTCGGCATTGTGCGCTTTATCGCCCGCGACAACGAGCGCGCCTATGAGATCCTGAAAAAAGAGGGGTTCACGGTGGGGATCACCGAGCTGATCGGCGTGGAAGTAAGCGACCGTCCCAACGCGCTCGCGGAAGTGGTGGCGCTGATCGAAGAGGCAAACATCAACATAGAATATCTCTATTCCTTTGTGCTTACCAATCACAACACGGCAAAGATCCTCATGCGCGTGGAGGATACCGACCGCGCGGTAAAACTGTTGCAGGAAAAGGGGATCAAGCTTCTCTCCGAAAAAATTCTTTAAAAGATGAATTGTCAAACTAAGTGCAACACTTTGCGAGATTTTCAAGGAACAAATCTTGCGGTGTTCGAAAATGCAAAACTTTCTTGGGCCTGGCGTTTAAGAGCGCCAGGTTCTTTTTTAAAGTCGCGG